>NZ_JAFCTE010000001.1:0-527410 GCF_049895865.1 Psychrobacter sp. TWR1-1-1
TTATATCACTACAACCACGAGCGCCCGAATATGGGCAATGGCGGTTTTACGCCAATGCAGAAACTAAACCACGCAGCTTAATTCTATTTGATAAGTGTCTTATGGTTGGGATGATTACCATATGTATTTGCCAGCCTTGGTCGGCAAAAGTATTGAGAGTGAGATGACAAGATTCATCGTTGGTGCATGTTCTATTGCTCAGATTATTTACATGTCTGAAGTGGGCGCGCTGATTTTGAAATCAAACATCAAGCTTAATGTGTTAGAGCTGTTTATGATTTTTATTCTTCGTACTCTGATCAGTTTGGTGGTGATTACCTCAGTGGCGCATCTACTGTATTAGCCATGTAGCCAATATCAACCCATCCTTATCAACCCAGCCTCTAGCATCACGATAATGTGCCAAATAATCGGTTTATTCTTTAGTTAGATAAACCGATTACTTAGCGAATGATTGATAGAGACACTTATAAATGAAATTAAAGACAATAGGTATAAAACAATTATATCAAACCATATAAGGTGATTGACCATCATGGAAATGACGAATGCTAACAGTTTAACGAGAGAAAGCGCCATCCAAACGGTTCACGATGAAGTGATGTTAAATGCAGCTTATATAGATGGCAAATGGATGACTATTGAAGCGCCTGCTACCGATACTGCTGACGCTGATAGCTATGATTCGAATTATGATTTATATGATTCAAATTCGGGAACAATCATCGCTACCACTCGATTGTGTACCAAGGTACAGGTAGAAATGGCAGTCAATGCGGCTTCTGCGGCGTATCCATCTTGGTCGCAAACCGCCGTAAGCACGCGTGCATCGTATCTCAATGCCATTGCCGAGACGATGGAGGAGCAGTTTGACAAATTGGTGGGATTGTCTGTGTTAAATAATGGTAAGCCCATTGAAGAGGCAAAAATAGACGTGAGTGATGCCATTGCCTGCTATCGCTATTATGCCAATCTCATCACAGAACAAGCGACGTGGTCGGAGGTATCCACCAGCGAGTCAGGCATACGCTTGCTAAAAACGTATGCACCTGTTGGTATTTGCGCCCTTATTGTCCCGTGGAATTTTCCAATGGTCACTACTGCTTGGAAGTTAGCCCCTGCATTGGCTGCAGGCTGTACGGTGCTATTAAAGCCCTCCGAGGTGACATTATTGCCAGAGTTGATGCTGGGCAATATGTTGTCTGCTATTAAACTACCGAAAGGCGTCGTTAATATTTTGCCGGGTGCAGCTGAAGTGGGCGCTGCCATGACCTGCCATCCATTAATCGACAAAATTTCTTTTACTGGTAGCAACGCCGTTGGTGAAAAGGTAATGAGCCAAGCGGCAAAAGGTATTAAGGATATCAGTCTAGAGCTGGGCGGTAAGTCAGCCATCGTCGTATGTGCAGATGCTGATATCGACCACGCTTGTGATTTGATTATCGGTGGTATATTTACCAATGCCGGTCAGATCTGTTCAGCCACCTCAAGACTGCTTGTTCATGAAAGCATTGCTCAGTCGTTGTTCGATACATTAAAAGTTAATACAGAAAGTTTGCAAATTGGTGATGGCTTTGACACTGACACGCAAATGGGTCCACTGGTTAGTGAGCAGCAACTAAATCAAGTAAAAAAATATTTCGACCTTGCTGCTGCCGAAAACCTGACTTGTCTCACAGGTGGTGAGATCTTAAATCGGCAAGGGTATTTTGCGATGCCGACGATTTATACCAATGTTCTAGTGACCAGTCAGTTATGGACAGAAGAGGTTTTTGGGCCGATACTAGTGAGTCAAACGTTTACCGACCATGCCGAGGCGATTGCTTTAGCCAATGATAGCCAGTTTGCTTTGGCCGCGAGCATTGTCAGCGCTGATGAAACGGCGGCCGTAGAGATGGCGCTACAGATTCAAGCGGGTCATATCTGGATCAATGAACAGCAAATTGTACTGCCAGAATCAGGGTGGGGCGGATTTAAGCAAAGCGGTATCGGTCGTGAGCTGGGCGTAGACGGCTTGTCTGCGTATCAAAAAAGCAAGCACGTGCTGTTGAGTCATTAAACGTTGGGCGCTTTCATATCTTATTTAGCCATTAATATTGCTACCAATGGCTAAATAAGATATTTGCTTTGTAAATTAACTTTACTGGACTAAGAATGCCATTCGATATAAAATTGAGCAATCATTCAAATTTTATCGCTGTGCTTATTTTTATATGAGATTACAGCTTTTGAGATGGAAAAACTATGTCACGTACCGCACTTTATAACCGTCAGGATGCCTTAGAACGCGCGTTACAGCTTTTTTGGCAAAAAGGCTTTCATGCTACTTCGTTAAAAGACATAGAAGAGGCGCTCGATATGCGTCCAGGAAGCATTTATGCTGCGTTTGGCAGTAAAGATGGATTATTTCAAGAAGCGTTAGACTACTATGCTCGCCTAGGTTTGAGTGAGCTTGAGCGGGTAATGGGCGCTTATCAATCGCCGCTGTTGGGGTTAGCCGCTTTCGTGCGTCAGCTGGGCGGTATTCGTGATAAAGGGCTGCCGAGTCAGGCTTGCATGTTGGTCAAAAGCTTACTGGAGCTTGGTGCTCGTGAGCAGACAGCGCTACAAAAAGTTGAAATGCTGCTGGCAGGTATGGAGCTGCGTTTTATAAATTACTTTACCGAAGCACAGCGGCTGGGTGAGCTTGATAGTAAGTTGGATCCGACTAGGTTAGGTCGTCGCTTGCAGGCTGAAGTGATGGGATTGCGTGCTTTTGCGCAGCGTGATGTCGAGAGTGCAGCGGTGCAAGCGTTGGCTGAAGATATGGCACTCTCTATAGAAGGGCTGCGTATTGATAAGCCTGTTGGCGTGTAGTTCATGTTGACTATTTGCAAATAAGCACTGCTAAAGGGTTATTGCCGATTAAGTAAGGCTGATTGCTAAGATATTTTTGGTATGAAAAAAGGGTTTTAGAGTTACTGTATAGTCTCGGGCTATACAGTAACTCTAAAACCCTTAGCTTTTCTAAAACTCTCAGCTTTGAAGACTAAACCATGACTTCATGGTTTAGTCTGGCATGTCAGCTAACTGCTGCAAAATGCTTTTATAATTTTCAATACCTTGTGCGCCGCTAATTAAATGACGCTCATTGAAAACCATAGAAGGCACACTTTGAATGCCTTGTTGCTGCCAATGCTGCTTTTCTTTTTCTACCGCTGCAGCAAATCGCTGATCTTTTAAGACCGCTAGTGCTTCGCTACGATCCAGTCCAACATCGGCCGCAACATCGGCAAGCACACTATGATCTGATACATTTTGATTATCGACGAAATGTGCGACCAACAATGCTTGCTTTAGCTCGTGCATACGCCCTTGTTGATCGGCCCAATGCAGCAACTGATGCGCATTAAAAGTATTGTAAGTACGAAAGTCATCGGTAAACTGAAAATTAAATCCAGCTTCAGCACCTACTTCTGTCATTCTAGCTCGGTTCTCTTGAACGTCCTCAGCAGTCGTACCGTACTTCTCCATGATATGCTCACGATAGTTTCGTCCTTCGTGCGGTGTATTAGGATTTAACTCAAATGGATGCCAGTGAATCTCGTGTGGAGTGTTGGTTTGTTTTAATGCCTCGGCTAGTTGACTATAGCCGATAGCGCACCAAGGGCAGACCACGTCTGACACGATATCTATTCGTAATGGCTTTTTTAAATTACTCATGGTGGCTCCTTATTTGGTTCTTATATAATTAGACAGCTTTATGCCATTCAAACTTTTGGAAAGGCTTGTCGATTGGCGTGTTGGCCAAATGGTTGGTGTAGTTGCTCATCACTTTTTGAGCCGCTGCAAGAACCACTTCTAAAATCTGACGTTTAGTAAAGCCTGCATCTAAGAACGCTTGCACTGCGTCATCATTTACATTACCACGATCACGAACGACCGATAGCGTAAAGTCGCGTAATGCTTCTAGTTTTTCAGTTGGTAGTGGTGTCTCATTACGTAATGCATCAGTAATGGCGTCATCTACTTTCATGCTTTTGGCGATGCCAGTATGAGCGGGTACACAGTAATGGCACTCATGCTCGACGTTGATGGTTTGCCATACGACCGTGACTTCCTCATCATCGAAACTGCTGTCTAAAAACAACTGATGCAGGCGTTGATAGCCTTCTAATAGCCCAGGTGCTTCAGCCATGACGACATGTAGGTTAGGTACCATGCCAAACGCTTTGATAGAAACATCAAGCAAGTCTTTGCTTGCTGCTGGGGCTGTGTCTTTGTCGTGTAGAGTAAATTCAGTCATGTGAAAGTCCTTCGGATAATTATTAGTGAATTGTTGTAAAAGTAAGTGTGTAGAAACGACTTGAGAACCTATTATATAGTTGAGTGAATACTCAATTTTATAAGTGAGATTTTCGTGAGTCGCTCAACAACTGCAGCCACTATAATTCATTTTGAGCAATCGTTCAAATAATATTTGAGTGAATGCTCAAGTTGTTTGTAACTTTGACTTACATTCGAAGCTAGGCGACATCACGACAGTTATTTGTTTTTCTTAACCAAGTTATTGCTAAATGGCATTGTTAACAATCCCCATAGCGAGGCATTTTGTTTGGCTGCTGGGTATTCTTTTAGCCCAATATCTAGCTCATTATCAGACTGCTTTGCTTTACCCTTATAACTACCAAAAATCCAATCCCACCAAATGACACTAAAACCATAGTTTGAGTTGGTCTCACTAACGCGTTGGCTGTGATGAATACGATGCAAAATCTGCGTCATCAATATTAAGCGCAGCTGTTTTTCAAGCGCAGGTGGCAGGCGAATATTGGCATGGTTAAATATCGCTAAGCCATTTAACGCAATCTCAAATATCAATACAGCGATGGCAGGAACACCCAATAAGCTAACGGCAGCGAGCTTTACTAGAATGCTTAAAACGATTTCAATGGGATGAAATCTAAGCCCTGTGCTGGCATCAACATGCGCATCAGCGTGATGGACTTTATGCAAACGCCATAGCATAGGCACGCGGTGAAATAATCGATGCTGCCAGTAAATGATGATGTCGAGCAATATCAAGCTTAGTATGACGACGACGATGCTTGGCAAATTGATGATATTAAATAGACCAATGCCATTCTGCTGATTATACAGCGCCACAGCCGTTAGACCGACAGGCACCGCTAGACGAGCAATAACTGACGAGATAAAAACCAAGCCAAAGTTAGCGAACCAGCGTTTGCTGCTTTTGATCGGTGCTTGACGTGCAGGCATGCGCCATTCTATCAGCATCATAATCACTAAAATGCTTAAAAAGAACCCAAGCCGCCACCATACTTCGTTAGTCATTAGCTGCCTCTTAACTTATTCTATTTATATACTGTTTTTATCTATTTCTAGCTGCTTAAGGGTATGATAGCCGCCATGGATACGGGTAAAAATCGTAATTGCGCAAGCAGTGGCAAAAATGCTGGCGAGTAATACAAAGTGCTGTGGCCACAGGCAAAAGGCGACAAACAGTGCGATGGTTTCGGTGCCCTCAGTCAAACCGTTTAAGTAATAAAAGCTTTTATATTTAAACTGTGGTTTATCCAGTGTAAACTTTTCCGCAGCAATGGCAAACGCTAAGAAGCTAGAGCCTGTGCCAATAAAGGTGGCGAGTAATAAAGCGCCAGCAATGGCATTCTGTTCAGGATTTGCCAAGATAAAACCCAGCGGAACTGCTGCATAAAAGAGAAAGTCGAGCGTAATATCTAAATAGCCGCCTGCGCTTGAGCTTTGCTTTGCGTGGCGAGCAAGCGCGCCATCAAGACCATCAAAAATACGATTCAATACAATGGCTACCAGTGCGCCATACCAAAGCTCAAATGCAATTAATGGCAAAGCTAACATGCCGATGAAAAAACCCATCACCGTGAGTTGATCAGCCGTAATGCCGCGTTTATGCAAGACAACGACGACAGGGCTTAGTATCGGCTTAATCATGGGCGTAATAAATTTGTCTAGCATGCGCTTGCCTTTTGGATTTCGCTTTGACGTTTAAGATTTTATATATAAAACGATAACTCTAAAACTACAGTTCTAAATGAATGATTTTACCGTTTGCGGCCTCGGCATCGCTATAATCGTGGGTGACCATGATGGCGGGAAGTTTATGAGTGCGGATTTGCTCAAATACCAGTTGCCGCGTATCTACTCGAAGTTGGGTATCAAGCTTGCTAAAAGGCTCATCGAGTAGTATCGCTTTTGGTGCGCTGAGCAAGGTTCGCAGTAGCGCCACTCGTGCTTGTTGTCCGCCCGATAAATTGTCAGGATGGCGATTTCCCATGCCTGCTAAACCAACTTGTTCAAGTGCCTGCTCTATTTTTTCAAAGCGCTGTTTTTTATTGAGCTTCTCAGCGCTATTCTTATTGTCTTTAGGCATCGCAAAAGCAATATTACCTGCGACCGATAAATGCGAAAATAGCAGAGCATCTTGATACAGTACCCCAATATGACGCAGGTGCGTAGGCAGATGGCTTACATTTTTATCATTTAACCAGACCTCACCAGTAGCGGTAAAACCATTTGGTAAGGTGCCTGTTAGCCAGTTCAATAAGCTCGATTTACCACTGCCAGATGGGCCCATGACAGTCAATATTTCACCACCAGAAATCTGCTCATCTAGGCTGAGGAGTAGCGTGTCTTGTCGATATAACTGTAAGTCTTTTATCTGTAAAGAAGATTGCATCAAAGGCCCTTTTATTTGCGTTTTTATTATTAGGTATTTTCAAAATCAGTGCTATTAAAAATAATTTTCTTCAAAATAAACAGTTTTAACGCCTGCTGTTGCTGCCACTTTTAAAGAAATATTTGGGCAATACCCACGCCAATATAAAGCCAATTAACGGTAACGCCATTTGGATGATGGCGTACACCGCACTGGTGCGCCTACTGGCACCATTTGCGAGAGTCACCGCTTCGGTGGTGATGGTGGCGATACGTCCGCCGCCTGCCAATAATGTCGGCAAATACTGACCAAAGCTGATTGCTAAACCAAGGGCGATAGCAATTAACAGCGGCGCAAATAATTGTGGTAATTTCACCTGCAAAAATACTTTGGCTGGGGTTGCACCAAGGCTGGCGGCGACATGAGCAAAACGCGGATCTAAACGCCTGTAACTACTGGCAAGCGATAAAAATACATAGGGCAGCACAAAGAGCAGATGGGTGAACGCCACATTAAAAAAAGCCGTTTGGTTATTCACCAGTTGCTGTAGCCACACCAAACCAAATAAAAAGGCAATGCTTGGCACTAACAATGGCAGATAGATAATGAAACTGGTAAATTTTGAGAGTGGTTTTTTATTTAATTGTTCAGCTTCTAGACATAATAAAGTCAGCACAATGGCAAATACGGTACTCAAGATACCGATTGCAATGGTATTAAATAATGGCGTACCCATTTGCGTAAAGGCACTTTGAAAATGTAATAACACCAATTGCTCTGGCAATACGGCGGGAAAGCGCCAAAAACCAGCCACTGACCACAACACCAGTCCAATGAGCGCCAGCAAGATAAAGCCAATCACCACAGTGGTCAACGCGGCGGTGATTTTTTGCCAGAGTGCATCAGCATAGTGGCGCTTACCATTTATCAATGTGGCATTAAAGCAAGCTTTTATTGCTCTCTCACCACCCAGCCACAAGGCGATTAAACCACCCGTCAACGCCAATTGTAATAACGCGCCTGCCGAGGCTTTTATACGTAAGTTCAAATCCACATCGTTAAACCATTGCATGATAGTAACCGCAAGCGTTGGCGGCGTGTTTGGACCCAATATCAATGGCATCTCTACGCTGGCACTGGCATAGGCCAGCACGGCTAAGATAGGTAAACGTAAAAAAGGATAGAGGATAGGGAGTACGGCTTTAAAAAAGGCAGTAATGGGGTAATAGCCGAGATTTAACGCAACTTTATATTGCTGGCGTAACTTTTTACCAAGCTCAGGTTGTGCCAAAGCGCCTAATGCCATTAATAATAAAAACGGCAGCTCTTTTAAGGTTAAACCCAAAATGATACTAATGCCATAAGGGTCATGGGGAAACATACCGCCTGGTGCCAATTCCCAACCGCTTAGCCACGGTGAAATAAGCCGTGAAAACATACCAGAAGGCGCGATTAAAAAACCAACCGCGATGGCTGCCGCTGCATGAGGAATGACTAAAATTGGACTCAGCAAACGCTCAATACGGGTCAGCCAAACGCTATTAAAAAATGCCGCCAATATCATTAAGGTCATGACAAAAGCGAGTAGCGTACTTATCAATCCAGTAGCGATGCTTAACGCTACCATTTGGATAAGACCAGGCGTCTGCCAAAGATCGTTAAAGCCTTGTAGACTAACGGTCGTTTGCTCAAGTGCAGGTACCCAGCTAAAGGCAGGTAACAGCACGCTAACCAAACCACCGAGCACGGGTAATATCAGCAGTAGCAATAAAAATTTCGGACTCAAAGATACAATGCGCGTAAATAGATCTGTTTTATAAGGCGCAGTTATGCCAGTGATTGTTGCAGAATGGACTTTTTCCTTTGCCGTTTTATGATTAGTATCTCTACTCATGGGCTGACCCCATAACGCGCTTGCCAGCCTTGCATAATGGCATCAACCCAGCTTGGATGTGGTTCACTCACGGTAAGTTTGATGCTATCAAAGGGCAGGGCGCTAGGATGTGGTTTATTGTCTTTAAATAGCGCTTGTTGCTCAGGGTTGAGCGTAGAGGGAACAAGTACGGTTTTATCACCCCATATAGTAGGGGTTTGCTTTTTTGCCTGTGCTTCTGGGCTCAGCAAAAAGTTGGTGACCAGCTGCGCGGCTTGCGGATGGCTGGCGTTATAAGGAATGGCCACAAAATGCGTGTTACTTAAGCTGCCATCACTCATTGCATAGCTACGAATGCTCTGGGGTAAATCATAACGCTGCACTGCCGCTGGCACTTCAGGCGCGGAAAATGTAAAAGCCAAGCTCAGCTCGGTATCATCAACCAAGCGCCGCATTTGCGCGCCCGTTTGTACAAATTGTTCACCTTTGCGCCATAGGGTGGGGTGCAAATCATCTAAAAATTTCCATAAAGGAGCTAATACAATATCTGTATTTTGCTCAGTGGCTGGCAGGTTGAGCTGTGCTTTGGTGTTTTCGCCTGTTTTCGTATCCTGAGTTTCGTGCAGCATGACTAACGCGTATTTTAAAAAGCTCATTCCTAAAAAGTCAGGTGGCTTTGGGTAGCTAAAGCGTCCAGGATTTCGCGCTGTCCAATTGACCAGTTCATTCAAGGTAGTTGGTGGATTATTAGTCGATAAGCTGTCGTAATAAAAAGTCAGCGAGGCTTGTCCCCATGGCGCTTCCATGCCATTGGTCGGCACACCAAAATCAAAGTTAACCGCAGGATTATTCTCTGGATCGGTCAAGGCAAAGTTAGGGAGCTTATTTGCCCATTGTTTCAGTAATAATGAATTCTCACTCATGGTGGCAAAGTTGGCACCATTTATCCAGATGAGATCCACGCTGCCTTTATCATTGTTGTTGGCAGACTTTTCTGCGAGTACGCGACTGACGGCTTCACTGGTGTCGCTCAATTTGACATGAACTAAGTTAATATTATATTTATCATCGACTTGCTTGGCGGCCCATTGTAGATAGGCATTTATCTGCGGGTCACCGCCCCATGCATAGAAATAGACGTCTTGATTGCTACCTTGCGCCTCTATTTGCTGCCAAGATGATAAATTTTGATTAAGGTTACCAGTAGTGGGTGAGGCAGTGCTTGCTGATATACCAACACAAATGCTAAGCACCATAGCATAGGCGCTATAGCGGCTTAGATTTTTTAACGTGGTCAAAGCGGGCAGAGATTTGATAACGTACATTTAAGTTTCCGTTATGATGATATGTTTTCAGCGCAGTTAACAAAAACTCACCTAACCTCGACGCCATGTATGGTATTTCTCAAGCCAGTTTAATACCGTTTCAGCTGCATGATTGCGTTTCCATTCACCAGCAGCGTACTTATTAGCCTCTGCCCACGTTGGATACATATGGATAGTGCCGAGTATTTTATTCAGCCCTAAACCGTGCTTCATCGCCAGTATGAATTCTGGCATTAAGTCCCCAGCATGTTCAGCGACGATGGTCACGCCAAGTATTTTATCTTTGCCTTTAGGGGTAATGACTTTGATAAAACCATGATTGGCGCTTTCTGTCACTGCACGATCTAAGTCTTTAAAGTCGTAGCGGGTAATCTCAAAGTCGATGCCTTTTTCAATAGCTTTCTGCTCATTTAAGCCAACGCGTGCGACTTCTGGGTCTATAAAAGTCGTCCACGGAATGACGCGGTAATCTACTTTAAACTTCTTTAGATGTCCAAACAAACCGTTCACAGCGGCGTACCATGCCTGATGGGAGGCCACATGGGTAAATTGATAAGGGCCAACAACATCACCAGCAGCGTATATATTGGGGTAGAGGGTTTCTAGATAATCATCGGTAGTAATGGTACGTTTCGTTTCGATGCCCAAATCTTCAAGACCATAACCTTCTAAGCGGGCACTACGTCCAACGGCACAAAGCAACTCATCATATTCAATCGCGATTTCTTGCTTATCTATACTATCGCCTTGCGGCTCAACGATAATGAACTTTTTACCATTGCGAGTTTCACAGCGCATCGCTTGATGCGAGGTTAAGATATTCACACCACTCTCCACGAGCACTTTCTGCGCAAACTCTGAAACTTCCACGTCTTCTTTTTTCATGAGACGCGCGCCTCTTTCGATTTGGGTTACATTAGAGCCTAAGCGTGCAAAGGCTTGCGCCAGCTCAGAGCCGATTGGTCCGCCGCCAAGGACGACCAGTTGTTTCGGTGCTGCTTCTAATTCGGTAAATTTATTCCATATAGTATCGCTGGTCACATAACCCGTTTCTTCCAAACCCGGCAAATCTGGGATAAATGGGCGCGCGCCAGTAGCGATAACAATGGAACGTGCGGTGAGTGTTTGCGTGCCGCCATCGTTTAGCGCGATCTCTACTGTCCACGGGTCGATGAATTTGGCATAGCCTTTTAGCACTTCGACACCCAAGTCCGTATAACGCTCAACGCTGTCATTTGGGGCGATGTCAGCGATGATTTTATGGATGCGGGTCATGACGTTTTTAAATGAAAACTCTGGTGGGGTATTTTCCAAGCCGTAACGCTCAGCATGGCGCATTTGTTCTGCCACTTTTGCGCTTTTAATGAGGGCTTTACTGGGTACACAGCCATAATTTAAGCAGTCACCGCCCATCTCACCTGCTTCGATTAAGGTTACTTTTGCTCGGACGGTCGCCGCGATGTAGCTGGTGACTAGTCCGCCAGCACCAGCGCCAATCACAATCATATTACGATCGAATTTTTTAGGCTTGGTATAGTGTTTATAGACGCGGCGTTTTTTTAGCATATTTAATATGCCTTTTGCGATTAATGGGAAGAAACCTAACAACGCAAATGAGACAATCAAATTAAACGATAAAATCCCAGACAAACTGTCAATTTTCGCCAGTTGCGTACCGGCATTAACGAATACAAAAGTACCCGCTAGCATACCGATTTGGCTTACCCAGTAGAATGTCCTTGCTTTAATCGCGGTGACACCCATCAATAGGTTGATTAAAAAGAAGGGAAATATCGGCACTAAGCGTAGGGTGAATAAGTAAAATCCGCCTTCTTTTTCAACGCCAGCATCTATAGCCGCAAGACGCTCAGGAAAGCGCTGCTTAATCGTATCACGTAGTAAATAACGTGAGGTTAAAAAGGCGAGTGTCGCGCCAATACTGGAGGCAAAGGAGGCGACCAGTAAGCCTTGCCATAAACCAAATAATGCACCAGCTGCCAAGGTTAAAATAGCGGCGCCTGGTAAGGATAGGGAGGTGACGACGACATAGAGTAAAAAGAACCCACCGATAATTAATAATGGTGATTGCGTTTTATAGTCATTAAATTGCGCCATGGAGCCTTTTAAGCCGTCAAGCGTCAATAATTGATTGAGGTCAAAGTAGAAAAAGCTTGCTGCCAATATTAATATTAACAGTATCAACAATATTCTTTTAATCATAAAATATCCGGCTAAGTAGTAGAGCGAAGGCTAAAGTCATCGTCATTCTTTTATGATTAAGAACCTTGACCGTGTTACTGATAATGAAAAGTTAGTGGTAATAACAATTACGTTAAGCTTTTTGCATGGTTTGTTCATTTATTTATAATAAAGCAGCTAACTAAATCAGGGGTCTTCATAATATAGGGCTTAAGTTTCGTAGGCTAGTATTTATATTTATGCATGTTCAATCTAACGATAAATATGACTGATGTTTATGCTAAAGAGACTTTTTTGCCCAAGGTTAAGGGGTACAACGTTCTCATTAAGAAAAGCATCAAGCATGCTACGGTTATAGAGCATTGTTACGTTTTTCAACCAAAGCAGCAAGGCTCGCTTAAAGGTGCTCATTTTTCACATAATAAAAAGCCTTTCATAGACTGATATAGTCCATGAAAGGCTTTTCGCTTACATCATAAGCATCAAGACATTGAACGGTTACCACATCAAGTCATCGGGAATCACATAGGCGGCATAAGGATCATCTTCTGCCAGTACTTCTTCTGATGTATCGTTAGACACGACCATGAAGCCCTCCATTTTCGCATCGATGCGATCTGCCAACGGACGAGGAAGGAGGGCATAGCCTTCTTCTAAGCGTGCAATCACCACATGACCGGCGACGATTTGGTCATATAGTTTTTGAGTGACAAAGATTTTTTTAACCTTAGCATTATCGACAAATTGATAATTGACATCGCCATTGGTATCAGCAATCTGATGCTGCTTAATCATTTGTACGATATTGGCCTTGAGCATCTTCTCTTCTAAAACACGTTGTTTTTCTTGATTGAGCTTTTGATCTTTCTCTAGTTTTTTCGCTTGGGCTTCTGCCAACGCTTTTTTTGCTTCCATGCTTTCTGAGTCACCAGTACGCTTGGCATGCTGAGTCTGCTTGCTGATTTTTTTGGCTTTTTTGCTATCCACCAATCCTGCTTTTAATAACTGAGCCTGTAGGGCATTTTTGGCCATAATTCCATCACCTAGATAAGGACACTTAAATCATAAATGCTAAAAAGCCATTGTAGCAAAATTTGCTAAGGCATGTTGTTAGACGATGACAAGACTTTTTAGTGTAACAAGGCAGTCTATCAAGACAATGTTTGAAGGTAGTGCTTTAAGACGATGCTTCTAAAGGCTTTTTAAAACCTTGAGAAATGAGGATGATAATAAACTGACTATTATGCTAGAAGCAGACACACATCGCTGGCTGAAGCCGTTTAAATTGGTTATTATCAAAGCAGTAGATACGCTTTTTTTGCTACTATGTTTTTTGGTAACCATGTTTTTCGGTGACCATACTTAGAGTGGGCATAGAAAGCTGTATAGGATTAAATTGTTAAATTTAAGGATGAAATATGACAACATCACAGCACATTTTAGCCTGTATAGACGGCTCGGCAGTGACTGAATCGGTTTGTGATTATGCAGCATGGTATGCCAGTAAGTTAAATTTACCCGTAGCGTTGTTGCATGTGAGTGAGGTTCCAGCCTCGACCAGACGCGATTTGTCAGGTGCAATAGGAGTCAATAGCCGCCAGTTTTTATTGGAAGAGTTGACGCAGTTAGACGAGCAAAGAGCGAAGGTGGTGAACAATTATAGTAATGCTTTGGTGCAAGACGCAAAAAGCCATATCCAAGGCAACTTTACTCAAGTCGATATTCGTATCTACCAACGTCGCGGCAAGCTGTTACCTGCCATTGAACATTTTAAAGCAGAAAATCGTGCCATCGTCATGGGACGCAGAGGTGAAGATCACAAAAGCAGCCGTATTAATATCGGTAGCCAAATCGAAACCGTTGCCCGCGCATCTGACGTTCCTATATTGATTTGCTCAGAGACGTTCAAAGAACCCAGCTCATACATGATAGCTTTTGATGGTAGCAAAACCGCCATTAAAGCAGCATGGATGGTTGCAAGAAGTCCTGTATTAAAAGGATTGCAAGGTCATATTGTCATGATAGGCAATCATAACGACGCGTCAAAACAGAGCTTAAGCGCCGCAGCTGCACAATTGGAGGACGCAGGTTTTAGCGTAGCGGCACATCATTTATCTGCCTCTGATGCCGTTGACGGCTTGTTAAGGTTTCAGGTAGAAAACAACATTGATATGATGGTAGTGGGTGCTTACGGGCACTCTAAATTGCAACAATTATTTCTTGGTAGTACCACGACAGAAATTATCGCTAGTACGCTATCTCCTGTGATTTTAGTACGTTGAAAACTCGGTAAGGTTTATAATAGCGAGGTGCAATCATTGCGCCTTCAGCTGTCGATAACGTTCAATGATCATCACTGACGTTTGCTAAAGGGTCATCTCATCATACTGTTTCTGGACATGGTTTTATGCTTATTAACGCAGACTTTACTCGCCGCGCTGCCCTTACATCTGAACAACACCAGTGGATTAAGTCACCACAAAATGGGGTAGAGCGCGTGATGCTTGACCGTGTGGGTGCAGAAAAAGCACGTGCCACTAGCCTTGTACGCTATGCGCCTAATTCTTATTTTCCGCATCATCTGCATCCAGGTGGTGAAGAGATTTTAGTATTGTCAGGTACTTTTTCTGCAGATGACAAACATTACCCAGCAGGGTGGTATTTGCGCAATCCACCGACCTCAGGACACAAGCCTTATAGTGATGAAGGCGCAGTGATTTTCGTCAAGCTACGTCAAATGCCAGCTGATGAATCTCATTATGTGGCTATCGATACTAAAGATAAGGCTCATTGGCAACAGCAGAGCAGCCGTGATGTTTGTCCTCTATTCTCAGGTGATAATGAGCAAGTGAGTTTGCAGCGTATCAAGGCAGGCGAGTTACTGTTTAATGAGGCAGTCTGTGGCGGTGCAGAAATACTGGTATTAGCAGGCGAGTTGATAGATGAGGGTCAAGTTTATCAGCGCGGCGGCTGGATACGTCTGCCAGCAGGTGAGCATGCGCAAATACAGGCAGGATCTGAAGGAGCTACAGTGTATCTCAAGACAGGTCATTTAATGCAAGTGATAGGGTTGTAAGGGTAGTGATCACATTTTATGAGCAGCTCACCAGCTGCTCATATTCTACAATGTCACTATATTTTGTCACCATACTTTTATTTAGCCAACAAAAGTAGATAAGAAGCGGGGTAAGGATTGGTAACGTAAAATTTAACAATCATTATTTAAACCGCTTTCAAAACAGTTCGAAAATACAAAACGTCATTGCTTATCATTCTATACTTTGGGCATCCTCTCGTTTGACAATTTTATGCTGATCCTCTGTGCTATCGACTTTCCAGTAGCTAGACACATATAAATGCGTCTTTGGTACTGCGCGCTCAACTTTGAAGTACTGACGTAATGCTCGCATACTATGGAACTCGCAAGCTGCCCAAATAGCAGGTTGTCCTGTTAGCCACGTAAGCGTTTTAACGCGATCAAGTAATGGGCTGCTTTGTTCATTTGGATGTGCATTTGGATGCGCATTTATCACCCAATGAATGTCAACGTTGTCTGGCTTCTTGAGTAGTTGCTTATCTGCTTCAGTGGTAATCTCAAGGACTGCATAGCCGTGTGCGTCAGCAGGTAGCTGGGCAAGATTGACGGTAATCGCCGGCAGCGCTGTCATATCACCGATCAATAAAAACCAATCAGCCTCATTGTTAATCAGCTTCTTTGGTCCAGGGCCGCCTACCAATATTTGCTCGCCCACTTGGGCGTTACGTGCCCATGCTGAAGCAGGGCCTTCTGTCTCATGCAACGCAAAATCGACATCTATTTCGTCATCACGTTGAAGGCTGACGGTATAGGTGCGCATCAATGGTCGAGCCTCATCGCCTTGAGGGAATATCAGCTTAATGTACGCGCTTTCTTGATCTGCCGGAAAATCAGTCAGTCCAGCACCGCCAAGCGTGACACGGCACATATGTGGCGTGAGGTATTTACTGCCAATTACATCTAGCATTCTTGGGGTGGGTTTTGCCATTTTAATACCTTCCTCCATTTAATTGTTTCATGTTTGAAGTCATTTTTGATCCATTTGGTCAAGTTCGTTCAGATTGAGGACACGTCTAGTAAGCGTAAGTTCTACATTGCCTAAAAACTGGCCTTTAGGCTGACGGACATTTGGCGCTCCGGTCCCATCCAGCAATTATTAATATCATAACAAGCGCCGACGTAGGTCTTATCAAAGAGATTGTTGATACTCGCGCCGACAGTGAGCATCGGATTGATTTGATAATTGCCGCCAATGTCTACCAAAGTCACGCTTGGCAGCTCATCTGAATTTTGTTTATCAAGTTGCATACCGCCTTCATAGCGCATGCCAGCATTGAGACTGAGCTTGTCAGTAGCATAATAATCTGCCCACAATGTTGCCTTGTGTTTAGCCGTTTGCGCAGGGGTATTGCCGACCACCTCAGGGTTGAATTCATCTTCTGTAATTTCAGCATCGGTATAGCTGTAACTGGCAGCAATATCTACCCAGTCGTTAAGCATGTGGCTGCCTGAAACTTCAAAGCCTTTAGAGGTAATTTCACCCGTTTGCGTTTGACTTCTATAATTGATTTCATCAGCCACCACGACGTTTTTTTGGGTGATATCAAATACTGCTAATGTTCCTTGTGTGGCGCGATTGGCAGAGAGATATTTGACACCAGCCTCTAGCTGATCGGCGGTGGTGGGTTTGAAGGCTTCATTGGTAATAAAATTGCTGCCAACGACTGGCTGAAAGGACTGAGAATAGCTGGCATAAGGCGATAATCCATTATCGAAGTCATAGATAGTTGCGAGACGACCACTGGTTTCTGACGCATCGTTATCAATGGTTCTATCACTATAAATGGTACCTTTAGAAGCCTTGGTTTGCTTAGTGATACTATCAAAATTATCGTGACGTAAGCCTGCTACTACTATCAAATCTTGCCATTTCATCTCGTCTTGCACATAAAAACCAAGCTGGCTTTGTTTAATATCCTCTTCTTGACGATAAGCCTCTAAAGGCAACGTATTGGCATTGATTTGCGAAAAATCTGGGTTGGGTAAGTCAAGATTTGGCGTGCCATCTGCACCAGCATCATAATAAGTGGCGGTACTGTCTGTCTCTTGATACTCAATACCAAATAATAAATTGTGCGAGGTATGGGTAGTATCTAACTGATAAGCAAGCTGGTTGTCCGTGATCCAGTTGCTCATGCTCTCATCGGTGGTGTAGGCCACGCGATTTAGTATCTTATCACTACCGCTTACAAACCCGCTGTTGTACATATTACGCTGCTGCGCGTCGGCATCGGTATAGCGCAGAATGTGTTTAAAGGTGAGCGTATCATTGATGTCCCAGTTCACCGTGACACTCGGCATGAGTACTTCTTTGCTGAAGTGATTCCACTCATCACCGGCATAGGCATCACTGCCCAATTTGCCATAGCTGGCATGGTAGACAGTGCCAACGGCAGGCAGTGGGGTGGAAGGCACCATTTCTGGATCATCCTGATAAAACAGATTGGCAAGAACGGACACATCTTCTGTCGGTTGCCATTCCAGTGACGGATTGATCAGGGTGCGTTCTTCTTCTGTGGTTTGCATCTGCCCATTTTTTTTGCGTGTTAATGCCACCAAACGATAATTGAGCGTGTCTGAGATAGGTCCTGTCGTATCGACCGCTACTTCTTTTAGGTTTTGACTGCCCACTCGCAACTGTACCTCAGATGCTTGAGTGCTTTTTGGGGTTTTGGCGACTTGATTGACCATGCCACCTGGAGATGCATAGCCATAGAGTGAGGATGCTGGCCCTTTGACCACTTCGACAGCTTCTGTTGCGTAGATATCGACTTGCGGCATCAGATTCCAAGCCCCATCGTAGGGCAGTCTTAATCCATCGTAAAAATTGGAGTACGTTTTAAAACCGCGAATATTGTATTCATCAAAGATGGACACCGTACCGCGACTCTCAGTGCTCACCCCTGGCTCATAACGTAACGCTGCATTGACACTGTCTGCTTGACGTTTTTGTAACAGCGCTTGATCGATTCTCGTATAGCTCATGGGCGCGTCATTGGGATCTAACGCTGTTTTGGTGCCCGTGCTACGGTAGTTGTCGGCATAGACAGTAATGGTATCCAAGGTGGTCGATGGTGTCACGGTCTCATCATTATTAACGTCGTTCTCAACACTGTTTTCGATATTATTCGGCATTGTCTCAGCATAAGCTGCGTGGCTCAAACCCATTGCCAATCCCAATTGCACCGCGAGAGTTAAACGTTTTTGACGAATGGATGTAGACGTTGAGATAAAACGCATCATTATTTCCTTGTAAGTTATCAAATGCCGAAAGCGAAAGAAAAGGAATAATAACATTAATGATTATCATTATCATTAAAAATTTACAAACAAAGCGTTGTTAGTGAGGTGTCGAGTGAAGTAGCCCCATTTTTAGCCCATCAAGATGACTATGATGCAAACATGAAAATTGAAGAAACGCCCTAATATGACGATAATTTTTGGCTATAAGCAATGGTGTTTATAAGGCTTTTCTCGTATGATGCAGCCGTCTATTTGGAATCAACTTTTAGATCAACAGGCAGACAGGATTGATTACTACTATTAATAGGTCTAGATCGTTCATTGAGCAACCAAAGATTGTTAAAGGTCATATTTATGAACAGACATACAAGTCAATCAACCAATACTCAACGCTATTTTACGGTATGGCGTTGGCATTTTTATGCGGGAATGTTTATAGCACCTTTTTTAATTATGCTAGCTTGCAGCGCACTTGGCATGCTGTTGATGTCTAACCTTGCAGGTCGTGATGACGATCGCCTCACCATTACCACCCCAGAGTCGGCGATGACCGCACCTATTTCTACGCAAGCTAAAAATGCGCTGAACACTTTACCTAACAGCACGCTGGTGAAATATATCGCGCCTCGTGATACGGACACCGTTGCCTTGTTTCAAGTTAAGTCAGCCAGTCATGAGAATATGGTGGCGGTGAATCCTTATACGGCTGATATCGTCAAAAGCACACCGACTAATAGTGGTTTGTACTATACCTTTAATGATATTCATGCTGATTTACTATTGGGCAAAGTCGGTGACTATATCCAAGAAACCACTGCGTCATTAACCATCTTAATGATTCTAACGGGTTGGTATCTATGGTGGCAAAAACGCAAATCGCTCAAAGCCATGCTTATCCCCAGTGATGCTGTAAATAATAAGAAAAAACGCTCATTCATACGTACCATTCATGCGACATTGGGCAGTTGGATATCTGTGTTGCTACTGTTTTTCTGTATTTCAGGAATGGCATGGGCAGGCATCTGGGGCGAGCGTATGGTACAGGCATGGAGTCAGTTTCCTGCCGGCAAATGGGGCGTTGCGCCAATGCCGCTTTCTATTGATCACAGTCAACATCATGCTGGTATGGATATTAATAACGCTGAAGCCACGCCGCACGTTCATGGAGCAACACCAGTCACAGCACCCACGCATGGTGATGCACTAAATACGGGTAGTACCAAAGATGTGCCTTGGGTGCTTGAATTGACACCAATGCCAGCATCTGGCACTGTCGCTGGCAAGGATGGTATCGCGTCCAATATACCGATTATGATCGATACCGTAGATCGATTTGCCCGTGAGATTGGTATTGTCGGACGTTACCAATTAAATCTGCCACAGGGTAGTACGGGCGTCTGGACGATTAGCCAAGACTCAATGAGCTATGATATGAAAAATCCAATGGCTGATCGTACGGTACATATCGATCATTATTCGGGCAATATTTTGGCAGATATCCGCTTTGATGATTACAATGCTTCTGGTAAATTTATGGCGGCAGGCATTGCGATTCATATGGGGACACTTGGATGGTGGAGCGTACTGGTCAATGTCCTATTTTGCTTATCGGTTATTGCTATTTGTGTGAGCGGTTACATCATGTGGTGGCAACGCCGTCCACGTCATGCCAGTGAAAAGGTTGGACTGAATCCACCAGCGCGTGGTCTCAGTTTTTCTATATGGTGGCCGTTTGCGATACCTTTGCTGATTGTGTCCATTATTTTTCCAACGGCAATTATTGCTATTGTCGTCATCAGTTTATTGGATTTTCTGCTGATTTCTCGTGTTGGGTTTTTACAGAAACTATTGAAATAAATGAGTGAAGTAAACGATTAGACTTAATAATTGACTCGTATCTATACTGAAAATAGGGGCGTCTTTCTAAAAGACGCCCCTATTTTTTATCGTTATTGCTTTGTTTTCAAGTATTTTATTCTTCAGGCCGTATTTTTACCATTTTCAAAAACTTGAGTAGCAAGAAAGATGAGTGCAAGTGCTATATTTCATAGACTAAGCGAATTTGACACAGCCAATCATATTTTTTGGCATTGGTATTACTTCAACATAGAGATTGCATCGGCACTGGCGCGTTGTCGCTCTTCAGCATTCAGCTCGATCAATTTTCCCTCTTTCATCAGCAGCAATCGATCAGCATGCTCAAAGTAGCTGTCATCATGACTGATAATAAATAGGGTTTTACCCAGCGCTTTTAGCTCAGGAATCAAGGTTTGATAGAACACACGACGAAAAGCAGGGTCTTGGTCAGCCGCCCATTCGTCAAGTAATAGTATGTCCTTATGTTCAGCGATAGAGATTAACATGGCCAATCGTTTACGTTGTCCCTGCGATAATTTGTCTGTAGACAAGCGATGATCTATCACACTGACTTTATCCTGTAAATTTAACTTGTGTAGCCATGTATTTACGAGTGCTTCATCGGGCTGCTTTCCCTCTCTACCAATCAGTTGTTTAAAAAGATGCTGATCGCTAAAAATGGCAGAAAAAAGCTGTCGATAATCGGTATTATTTTTTGAGTCAATAAGCTGATTATCTATATGCACAGAGCCAGTGGTCGGGGTAAAAATCCCCGTAATAATCTTTGCAAGGGTAGACTTACCGCTACCATTAGCGCCGATCAAAAAAACCACATCGCCACGTCTTAAAGTGAGATTGACGTCTTTTAATATATCGCTTGAGTGAGTAGTGTTTTCTATTGCTAAGACAGACGTATCAGAATCATTGTTTTCGTAACGGTAGTGAATATTGGTCAAAGAAATAGACTGCCAGTCTGTTGCGACGGTGTCAGTGGCAAATGCTGGTTGATAATTCGCCAGCTCCAACGACTGTATTTTGTCCAAGGCGACTTGTGCCGTTTGCATGGTTGGATAAGCACCAACCGCATGCAGAAGAGGCGACTGCATAAACAAAATCGTTAAAGAAAAAGTGGTCGCAACGCCCATGGGTATATCAAGATAGTTGGACACGGCAAACACCACACCAATCGCTGCAAACATCATGATGTTCGACCAGTTCACCGCCGATAAATGATAGGTATCTGCTTTAATAATTCGCTCTTGATAAGACTGGGCATGATTTAAAAAATCATGTTTGTAGAGTTTTTCGGCGCGATGATGGTTCAACGCGAGCTCTTTACGACCTTCTATAATAGATTGATAATCTGCATATAACTCATCGTTGATCTCTCTGATGGCAGTTAGATGGTGATAGACATGTTTGACCAGAATAGTACTTATCCAAATGGTCATTACAATCCAAACCATGATAATCAGCAATAGAGGCAATGACAGCCAGCCCAAATAAAGAGCGACACCAGTAGACAAAATCACCCCTTGCACCAATTCTGGCATGCGCACAAAGGCAACGGTAATTGATTGGATATCTGAAGACAGGCTGGCGAGTAATCGCGCGCTACCCAAATGGTCTATTTGTGGGACGTTGGTATCGATGATTTGTTTGACCAGTTTGGTTCTGAGCTCATAGACAAACTTGTGACCCAAACGAGTTAAGGCATATTGTGATAAAAAAGTAGTGACCAACAGCAGTACAACCAAGGCTGAAAATTGACCCAAACTTGCCCACGATAGAGTATTAAAAACAGGCTGACTGATAAAAGTGTGATTGATAAAAGCGATGATGCCCACACTGACAGCCGCATTAACCAAATTAAGAAAGATAACTTTAAGAAAGGGCAGGCGATAGTGTGCCCAAATCATGTGGTATAAAGAGACGGTGGTGCGAGAGGACATAATGGCTCAATAATAGAATAGTTTTTTGCGTATTTTTGATGGCATAAAAGGGAGTAGGTTGTGCCTAATCCCTTTTATCTAAGTCTTATAAATGTGGTTTAACCCGCATGTCTTAAAAGTCGAAAGTCGCTGACACTTTTAGGGCAGTAGGCTCACCGGCATTTAAATATCCAGCACCCGCATAACCGCCTACTGATTGCCAATAGTCTTCTCCTGTCACGTTAGTAACCACTCCTTTTAGCGTCACGTCTTGTCCAGCGAGCATGGTTTTGTAGCGAGCACCTAGATCTAACGTGGTATAACCGTCAACTTTTAAGCTGTTGGCAGCATCGGCATAACGTGCACCTGTGTGAATGATATCGCCGGTCAAGGTCATTCCTTCAACTGCTGCTAAATCATACTCTAGATTGACGTTGCTTTGTAGCGTCGGCAGTCCGATGACTCGGTTGCCGTCTAACGTCACATCGCCCGTGTCTTTTTGCTCAGCATTTAAGTAAGTAACACCAGCATTGAAGCGCATGTTTTCACTCGGGCTACCAAATACCGTTAATTCCACCCCTTGATGGCGATTTTCTCCAGCAGCGGTAAACGTATTTGAGTCATTGATATAAGCACGCGGCTCATCGGTGCGAAATATCGCCAAACTACTGCCAATCAGACCATTGTCATACTTAACGCCAACCTCAGTTTGCTCACTCACATAAGGGTCTAAATTTTGACCACCATTGGTGACAGCACCACTACTATTAGTCAGAGGTGCCCTTGCGCCTGGCGCTAAGCTTTCGATATAGTTACCGTAAACAGACCAGTCCATGCTCGGTTGATAGACGATACCGATACTTGGTGTCCACTCACTTTTATCGTAATCAGCAGTTTGTACTTGATTATTAGGATCATAGCTGGTGGTTTTTATATTCTGATGACGCACGCCTAAGGTAGTTTTTAGTTTGTCATCGAACAGTGATATGGTATCGGCCAGCGCAAAACTTTGGAATTGCTTCTCGTTGGTTAGTTTCGGATCGTCTAAGTTACCACCGAAGATTGCTGTGCTTGTAAAAGGGACCTCAGCGTAGTCGGTAGGATGGTACAAATTGGTTGCAGGTTGATTGCCAAAATCAAACGCGAATGCCCCTTTTTCTTCTTGGTCATAGAGATCTGCTGCTAGTACCCAATTGTGAGCCACTTCACCTGTTTGCCATTTTCCGCGCAAACCGAGCTCGGCACTTTGTACCAAATCTTTTCTAGAATTATCAAAGCGATAAAACGTACCTGCACCATCAACATTGTTGACGGTTAGATTGGCCAGTGAGTTTTCTTCCTCACCACTTCGCACACCGTAAGCACCATAAGCGGTAATATTATCAGTAAAATCATATTCTCCTCGAATGGTACCAAAGACATCTTCTTCATCTGAATACGTCCAAGGCTGCGCCCAATTCTTTGAGCCGTCTGGTGCTTTTGGTACTCTAGAAACACCAGCAAGTGTGACACTAGGACGGGTCTCTTTGAGTTTGTTGTCTTGCCAGCCCAAATCAGCTGATAGTCGATACTGATCGCCTCTATAATCTAATCCTAACGCTGCCAGACCCAGTGTTGAAGATTCATCATCAATCGCGCTGTCGCCATCTTGATAAGCGGCATTAAAGCGAACGCCAAACGCATCCTCCGTGCCGAAGCGATCGCTGACGTCTACGGCAACTTTGCCTTGATCGCCCTGACCATAACCGAGTGTCACCTTACGTAGCGGATCATTGCCAGCTCGTTTGGGCAGCAGGTTAATCGTACCACCGGCGTTACCACCACTGGGTGCTGCGCCATTGAGCATGGCGGATGCCCCGCGCTGAACCTCAACACGCTCGAACAATTCCGTTGCGATATACTGCCTTGGCAATATGCCGTATAGACCATTGTACATCGTGTCGTCAGAGGTTGTGACAAAGCCGCGCATAAAGTACGCTTCTTGAAAGTTGCCAAAGCCTCTAGCGACACGAACAGTCGGGTCTTTTTTGAGCAGGTCGCCCACACTCTGGGCTTGTTGATTGCTGATATACTCATTGGTATATGAGGTAGTGGAGAACGGCGTGTCCATGATGTCTTGATTGCCCAAGATTCCGACACGGCTTCCTGTCGCTACTTGACCACCTTCATAGGCATCTGGCAACCCATCGGCTGATGCATCAGCACTACTGGTCACGACAATCTCATCGAGTACCACGCTTGGGGTATCAGATTGAGCGTCAGCACTTAAATCTGTTTGTGCCCACGCGGCTTGGCTTGCACCCAGTAGTATTACCGATGTAGACAGACAAGATGAGCACAGTGATTTTAATGACAAGGGATGGCGAGACATATTCAATAGAGTAGGGCGAAATAAAGCAGAGTATAAACGAGACAGTTGCATGAATATTTTCAGCACATAATATTAAATGCTTATTATAATGATAATCATTTTCATTACAATATATTACTGGATTAAATCTCAATATATTTTTATCGTGTTAAGTGTACGTTTTTGTTAGGCAAAGTAGTAAGTCGTCTAAAGTTGGTCAGTCGCGCTATGTTGATTAGTTACGCTATGACATCAGCAAAGATTGTTATTAGCTTAATTTAGCAGTCAGCATAAGCGGTCGGTATGTGGCTAAATACCTATTATTTACTAAATGCTTACTATTTATTAAATGTCTGCTGTTTACAGAGATATGCCACTTATAAAAAACATAATGATTATTGCGCACGCCAGTAGACTTTAATGACCATATCCTGACGTGATAATCCAAGATTTGCCTTTAGTTGCTGTCGTAATGATTTGATATTCGCTGCTTCCAGCGCGCCCCATACTTTGTCAATTTTGACAAGCAGTCGCGCAAATTGTGTATTTAATAATGCCATTATTTGCTCAGTAATATCAGTTGTTGGGGTATTAACCAGATGGCACACATTATTTTGCAAAAAATGCGCCTCATGGCGTAGTTGATTACTGAGCGTTAGGGTATGTAGATAACGGATGTCCTCTGGATCATTAGTGATGGCAATGACGAGGGGTGGCAATGGATTCTGCCAGTTTTCCAATAGATTGGCCACCGTAGGCAAGGAGGTTTCATCACAGATGAGTAAGCACTGACCAGTGCTGAGATGTTCTATTTTCTCTGGATATTCACGTACTGTTTTGATTTGACTGCCACAGTTAAGTGCGCGCGCCCAACTGCCTCCTGCCGTATCGCCATGAATATAAACGTCTATCCACGCTTGGACAGACGAGCTGCTCGAATCTCGCCATGCTTTTCGCAAGGTATAGTAGCGCTGCAAAGGTTTGTCGCTATCTTTCGACTGGTTGTTTGTAGCAGATAGACCGTCCGAATCCAGCTCAAACAAATACGCGTAGCCCGGATGAGAGAGTGGCGTACTATCAGGTGCGGTTACCAGCAGTCGATACATATTGGGGCTGGCATAATAGCCATTAATGACCGTAAAACGCTGTTCTTGAAGCTTAATCGTGCGCTTGCCAAGCTTATTGGCAGAGGTTTGCAATAGCGTTATATATTGCTCTTGTAGCGTCATAGAGTCACTAATAGGAACTATAAAATCGATAAAATATTGACGGCTGAGCTTGCTGCTGTTTGTCAAGGTATCGTTGTCATGATGGGCGGTTGTGACATTCATTAGTATCCCATCAGTATACAGCTCTGTTATCGAGGCGATCTCGTGCTCACTCACTGCCGTGGTAGTAAAGGCATTGATAAACATCGCGAGTTCATCTTGATGCTCTTCATTGACATGACTCATAAACTGGGCTTTGTCAGCCATGTCGAGCGGTGTTTTATCGAAATCGTACTGAGTAAGTGGTTGAGCCATAAAATGTCATCCAAGCCAAAATTTAAATAATTGTTCAGCAAAATTTTTTAATTAATAAATGATTGGCTGCTGATTAAGGGCAAGATGGAAATATAATAGTTAATAAGCATAAAACATTAAAATGTTAATGATTATTAATATCATCTAGGTTTTGATTACGATAATATACCATACGTTAATTTATTTACAATCATAAAAGGACTGGTGTTATCGAATGACTAATAGCTTTCTTGTAATGCTTGGCAGTGGTGACTCTTAAACCGTGTATAAACGTTATCGCCCAACCTATTTTTGCAAGGTTTGATAGCTTACAAAAATAGGTTGGGCGAGCTAAAGTCGAACAGTAGAGTGTTAAGGAGCAGGCTGAATGTCTATTTTAAATTCCCATGAGGTCGCAGTCGTCGCTGAGCTATCAGGGTAATTGATTTTATCCAAACGCACGCGGGCATAGCTATTGCCTTCAGCGGATCTAATGAGCGCGCCTTGAGCGCTGTCAACCGCTTTGGCATTTAGTTGATGGGTCATGCCATTGTAGGTATACCAGCCAAAGTCTAGGTTCGGGAAATTACCCGTATAAGCAGGATTGAGATCCGAGTCTTTACTATCAATGACCCAGCTTCTGGCACTCATCGGTTTATCGTACACAGCGGTGTTGGTAAGGTCGGTTAAAGTCGCTGCACTACCATCGGTCATAAACTTGCTGATAATGGGCTCACCTTTATCATCATAATACCCTATTGGTGTTTTTGATAAGAAGCCACCAACTTTGCCTTTATTAGTGCCAATTGCAGAATCTCCACCATTTAAAATGACGCTATTACGCTTAAAACCAATCTGCCAAGTACTGTTTTTATCGGTGCTACTTTGTCCTGTGGTTAGATCAAAATAGACCCAGTTATCATTGTTTGAGGCATCGATGGTTTTCGTCTGCACCTTGTTCGGTAGCGCCGTATCAATCCAGCGCAGAGTAGGGTAGCCCGAGGTTCCAGCATTATTATAGTAGTTGGTAATCTGCATAGCATAAATAGGCTGCTGGACGCTGCTGTCTGTCATGGTACTGCTATTATCTGTGGTGACAAGATAGACACGATTGTTCGGGTAGAGCTGATGGTTGTCTTTTAAATTGTATTCAAACCAAGGCTGTGCATCAAAAATACCGCCACTACGGTCTTCATTATAGTGCATGGTAATATCACGACTGGTATCAGGATCTTGAGTTGCATTGCTATAACGACTCAGATCTGACCAATCGATTAAACCAAAAACGCCGCCTTTACCTGCGCCAGAATCACCGCTATTTGACCAAAGCTTGACCGAACGCGCTTGATTATCAAACTTGATATCCCATTTATCTTCAGCACACGAGCTTTCAGCTTTGGCATCAAAGTCATAACAGGTCGCAGTGTTGGGCGCTAGATTGGTGACTTGCCAAGTGGCCGTTTCGCTAAAGCTGGCACTGCTCACAGGCGGGGTAGTGCCGCCATTACCGTTACTGTCACTACTGGTGCCATCACCGCCGCCACCGCAGCCAGTCATGCTGAGTGCTAAAATACTGCTACTAAACAGTAATGCCAATTTGGTCGGCTTGGTGTGAACTGCTGGGAGAATGGGGGTCATATCAGCTTCCTTGAAGGTTGTGGTTTCAGATAGAGGGTACAAAATAAGGGTAAAAATAGCGGTACAAATACACTTGCTTTAGAATGATTGTGAATTAAAGGCTTACCAATGGTAGCTGGCGCCAAGTAACCACTCGCGATTATCAATGGGACGATAGTCACTGGTATCGGTAACATCACGCTGCACATCAAAGATATTATTAATCGCTGCATACAAGCTCAAGTTTGCAGTGGCGTCATAATTGAGTTTGCTATCGAGCGTCCACCAAGACGGTGAATATGCTTGCTCGCTGGTACTAATCAGCTGTTTGGATTCATAATTGAGGCGCGGGATTAGCTGTAATTTGTCATTAAGCTGATAATTTAGTGCCAGCATCGCTTTGTGATTGGGTTTATAAGTCAGCTCGGTATCCGTCACATTGTTATGCGTTTTTAAATAAGCATAGCTGGCTTGTAGTTTGGCGCGCTCATCCACTTGCCAGTCAATACCAATATCGCCACCATAAGTTTTGGCACTATCGACGTTCATATATTTATAAATGGCGATGTTACCGTCGAAGGTAGCGTTGTCTTCATCGGTTTGGATCAGGTCATCTATCTCGTTATAAAAACCATTAACCGTCAAATTCATGGTGTCGCTCAGTTGACCTTGATAGCCGATCTGGTAACTGGTTGAGGTTTCAGGCTGCAAGTCAGGATTGCCCATGACTTTATAACCTAAATTGCTATGGTCAAAGACGTAGTAGCGTTCTTTTAGATTGGGCACGCGATAACCACCGCCAATACTGCTACGAAAGACATGGTCACGACCGCTGGTATCCAAATGGTTGTATTTAAGTGATATTTTTGGCGCCGTATGACCACCAAAGTCTTCATCGTTTTGATAGCGAATACCGCTCAATACTTCCCAGTTATCGCCGATCAGCCAATCATCTTGTAGATACAGCTCACCGACATCACGGCTGACGTCATCGCTGATAAGCTCGCTGACTTGGTTTTTCGTTTGGCTTAACTTGTCTTGCTGAACCTGACCGCCGACTTGGATAAGATGAAGGTGCTTATCGGATAGCAATAGCTCAGGTAAGTCGAGCTGGGCTTGCGCCAACGTCGTACTAATCTCTGTATCACGGGCACTAGTGATGGCTTGCTGTGTTTTAGTATTGGATTCGCTTTGATATTCCTCATGCAGCGCTTGAGCGGACAATCGATAAGTCCTGCTGCGATCATCGACATGCGGCGCGATATCAGCGCGCGCCCCGATACTAAAGCGCTGCTTGGTGATTTGCTCATCTCTTTGCTGTGCCAAATAGCGCGGCGCGACATAGTAATTAAAGCGACTAATATCGTCTTCTTTATAGTGACTGGCTTCTAGCCAATATTGAGAATTTTTGACCAGTCGGCTATCGTTTTGGTCATTGTTATTACCTGATGTGTCGTTACCGTCAGGGCGGTAGCTGAGGCGGGCACTGACTTGTGATTGCTCGCTGGCATCTTTTAATTTGGGCCACGCTTCATGATCTAAGCTTAAGCCATCATTGTCCAGATACGAGCCTGATAGACGCGCGTGAAAGCGCTGGTTTTTATCTAACGCCCCTTCCACGCTGGCTTCTACATAGCGCTTATTGGCATCTAGCTTTTTACCAGATGGATTTTGCTGCCCATTGCTGGCAATCTCGGTGGTGATATGTCCTGTTGCCGCGCCAATGGGTTTGGTGATGATATTAATGACGCCGCCCATCGCCGCGCTACCAAACTGCGCTGATGCCGCTCCTTGCATCACCTCTATCTGTTCGATATCCATATTCATATATTGGTTCAAGTTTACTGTCGAGCCAGTGCTTGCTGTAATCGGTAAACCGTCAATCAACACCAATACTTGATCACCTGTGAAGCCTTGCATGCTGACTTCGTAACCTGTCTTGCCGTGGACTTCACGTAAGTAGACATTGGGCAACAAGGCCAGCGCTTCTTTTAAAGTATGTGCATGGTTGTCATCGAGCTGCTGGCGGCTAAGTACTTGCAGGGCAACTGGCGAATCACTTAAAGCGCGCTCAGAGCGAGTCGCCGTTACCACGATAGGGTCTAAACGTGTGCTCGGCATGGCTGTATCGTTAGTCATATCACCATTCGTCTCTGCGAAAATTGGCGCTGCTTGGACTGAAACTGACGTGAATGCAAACAATGGTAATGCCACACTTATGGCTAATGGGCTACGACGCAGCAGTGAGGGATGGGTGTTTAGTCCCGTATGAGTCAACGATAAATCAAACGCTAAAATTGACATAAATAAAACAGCCATCGTAAAAAGAGAAAGTAAGAAAGTCGCGCTGCTTAAAGACCTTTTGCTACAAAAAGAGCGATCTAAAGCGACCTTTTCATAGTATTAATTATTAAAGGTTTGGTTACTTGATTCACTAGATTAAGTAACAAAGCCCAGACATAGTATTTCAAACGATAATAATTATCAAGATGTAAATGATAATTATTATTATTTACAAAGTGAAAAAATGTTGCCATAATGATTTCGCCCGAAGCCTAGAGACAAAATTATAAATGATGAACTAGCAGCGATAATTGCCAAAAGTCTGCTTGGTAAATACACTCTTGCTGCATCCTTGCAAGCACTGTAGTACAGCAGGCATTGGTTTTATCAAACATCAATCATCATCGTCGCTGCTATTTTCTGAAGATATTCATATCTCAATACTATATAGCCAAGATTGTTGGCTTTTTTACTGCTATTCATTTTATGGAGACCATCATGAGTCAACCGTTATCGTTAACCAAAAAAAATACTGAGCTGTGGCAACAGTACCAAGCATTAAAAGCAAAAACACCGATGCTATTTCCCACAGAAGGAGCAGCTGCATTAGGTGTCAGCGAATTTGAGCTGATGTTGGCATCACCCTATAGCCAGTATATGGGTGATCAGTGCAAAACTGTATTAAAGCAATTTGAGAACTTTGGTGACATGGAAAGCATCGTCAGAAACGAGCTGGCCGTGCATGAAAAAACGGCGCCGTATCATAATCTTAAGCTTGGCGAAAAGATGGGATTGGCACTCAATGTTGGTGGTCTAGATTTGCGATTCTTTATGTGGCAATGGCAGCATATGCTGGCGGTAACGGATACCAGCCGCGCCGATAAGCCCTCTTATAGTATTCAGTTTTATAACGCGCAAGGCGGTGCGATTGATAAAGTCTATCTACGAGAGTTAAGCGCTGAGACTATTGCGCGCTGGCAAGCGATGATTCAGGAGCAGCAGCAAACGGTGAATAATGAGACGCTGACGTTAGAAGCACAAGAACCGCTAAATGACTGGCGTTACAAGGCATTAAGTGAAGAGAGGCGTACGCAGTTACAACAAGGCTGGCAAGCAATGACAGACGTGCATCAGTTTCATTCATTATTAAAAAACCTCGATATAGATCGTGCTAGTAGCTACTGTCAAGCACCAGAGCAGATGACGCAGCAGCTTGATATTAGCGCGGTCGAAGCGGTTTTCGAGCAAGCGCGTGATGCCAAATGTCCGATTATGATATTTGTTGGTAATAGAGGTCTGGTGCAGATTCAGACTGGCACCGTGCAGACGCTCAAACGTATGGGCGATTGGTTTAATATTTTAGATAAAGACCATAATGACTTTACGCTGCATTTAAAAGACAAAGCATTGGCGCAAGTGTGGAGCGTTAAGCGCCCAACCAAAGACGGTATCGTGACTTGTATCGAAGGTTTTGATGATCATGGCGTCAGTATCTTTAGTGTGTTCGGTCAGCGTATTGAAGGCACGCCTGAGCTTGAAGCATGGCAGCAAATTGTATCAAAGGTCATCGAAGCGCATCCATATGCAGAAGCCTTAGCACCAGTGGTTATGGCTGAAGAAGAGAGCGTGTAAACCCGTCATAAAAAATCAGCAAATTTTGCGATATTGACACTCACATAACGGATAAGTCATAGCTGTTGTGTGAGTTATTTGGGATGCTTAATACACGTTAATGGTTCTGTTAATAGTGTCATTTTTTACGTTAGCAAATTAGGAATGCTTATGTCTTCTGCATTATCAAAAACAGTAATAACCCATGCGGTTATAAATAAAAAATTGATGAGTCGGGCTATCAGCACTGCTGCCATTATTGGCGCATTTGCCGTGCCCTCACTTTCTGCCCAAGCTTATGATCGTATTGTCGCGATGAGCCCCGATGTTGCAGACGTCGTGGTGGCACTAGGAGCGACCAATAAGTTGGTTGGTAAAGATGCAACCAATCATAATCCAGCGTTAAAGAATGTACCAGCCGTGGGTATGCATCGTAATATCACTGCCGAGTCAGTGTTGGCGGTCAAGCCTGATTTAGTGCTCGGCAGTTATATGGTGCAGCCTGCGAGTATTTATCAGCGCTTAAACGGCTTAAAAGTTAAAGCCGTCAATGTCGCGCCTAAAGAAGAGGTAAGCACCTTTGCCAATAGTATTAAATCTATCGGCAGTTATGTTGATAAAAAATCCGAAGGATCGCAGCTTGCGAAGCGTTGGAATACAGGGATGAGTCCAATGGCAAAGACGGGTAAGCGTTATTTATTAAGTTACGATGGTCGTATCGTTGCAGGTAAGGGTACGGTAGGGGATGAGTTGATTCGCCGAGCTGGTGGGATTAACGCTGCAAACGTATCGGGGTTAAAACCCATGTCCCGTGAAGGCTGGCTGGCCGCCAAGCCCGATGTGATTATTATTGCCGATCATAATCAGGCAGTGGTTGGCGGGGTCAGTAAATTTAGTAAACGTCCTGAGGTTGCAGCAAGTGACGCAGGCAAGAAGGGCGGCGTACATTTTTGGCCAGCAGATGACTTTCTGCGTTATGGCTTGCATTCGCCTGACGTCTTAAAAAAGCTGAACGCTGTAGCAAAATAGCCTAAGCAAACATACTTTATCTCATATTCAACAAAATGACATCTCACATGGCAAATACGATTTCTGCTTCTATTCCTACACAAACTAGAAAACATAGACCTAGCATCTACTATATTGCTGCTGCTGTCACATCTGTATTGCTAATTTGGTTGGCGCTTGGTATTGGCTTTGGCGAATGGTCAATTCCCAATCATCTTGATGACACCATCTGGCAGCTACGCTATCCGCGTGTGGTGACGGCATTACTGGTTGGTATGGCATTGTCAGTTAGTGGTGCAGCATTACAGGCTTTATTTGAAAATCCTTTAGCGGATCCAAGTTTAATCGGTACGTCAGGTGGCGCGGCGCTTGGTGTTGTTTTGGTTCTGGCATTGGGATTTGGTGGCATTGGGATACCGCTTGCTGCGTTTACCGGAAGCGTGCTGGTGTGCTTGTTTATTCTCGCTTGTCATCGGTTTTTAGGTGGTGGGCAGATGGGCTTGCTGATATTGGGATTTGTCATCAGTGCTTTTTGTGCCGCTGTCGTCAGCCTGATTTTATTCATGTCTGATGACATGGTGCTGCGCTCCGCTACCAATTGGCTGTCAGGTAGTATGGCGGAAGCGGGCTTTGTACCGCTGCGTTATTCGATTATTTCTATGGTTTTAGGCTTAGCGATTTTATTACCGTTAGGTCGCCAATTGGACGGGTTGATGCTTGGTGAAGCCGCTGCTAAGTCCTTGGGTATCAAAGTGGGTGTGGTTCGTTGTTTGGTCGTGATTGCCTCGGCATTATTAACAGGGGCAGCGGTGTCTTTAGCAGGCGTCATTGGTTTTATTGGCATGATGGTGCCAAACCTGCTGGCTATTCTGTTTGGTGGCGGACGTATGCGCCTCATGATTTGGTCTGGCTGGCTTGGCGCGATATTATTACTCGTCATTGATGGCGCGGCGCGGCATGTTGCTTATCCAGTGGATGTGCCCGTTGGCATCGTTTTAGCGTTGCTTGGCGGTCCATTCTTTATTTGGCTGTTTGTGCGTAGTAGCCGCCGTTAATTGGAGAGAGTGTTTATGTTTCATTCGTATTTTACGGCTACATCAAAGACATCATTAGCGAGTCGAGACAGTCGTATAAATAGTAGTGATATCAAGAGTAGTGATGCAGGCGAGTTGTTGTCGATGCAAGATATTCATATCTCGCACGGTCATAAAACATTGTTAAAGATAGACAAATTAACAGTACCAAGTCAAAAGCTGGTCGCATTTATCGGACCAAATGGCGCAGGTAAAAGTACGTTGCTGCATACGGTTTTAGGTCAACACACAGGAACCGCGCTTAAAACGGATGGTCACATTACGATTTACGGTCAGCCGATCAACGAGGTCATGAATGATGGTCATATCGCTTGGGTTGGACAACATGAGCGTTTTGAGCTGCCGTTAACGGTATTGGATTATGCGCTGTTAGGAGTCTCGCCAAATCTTGCATGGTATCAGCGCCCAAATAGCCATCATGTTGAGCGCGCGCAACGTTTATTACAAGATTTTGAGTTATCAAGTTTGGTCAGTGCCCGCGTGCAAACCTTATCAGGCGGTGAAAAACAGCGCTTGGCTATCGTAAGGGCACTGATGCAAGACACTAAAATCATGATGTTTGATGAGCCGACAAATCATCTTGATATTCGCCATCAGCGTTTCTTACTTAATTACTTGCATAATTTGGTACGACAGCAGCGCAAAAGTATCTTGGTTGTGTTGCATGATTTGACCCATGCGCATCGCTATACTGATGAAGTGGTATTATTAAATGGGGGAGAAGTTGTTGCACAAGGAACGCCTAGTGAGGTGATGACACGCTCACAATTAAGCGATGTTTATGATGTCGATATTAAGGTGCATCAAACTGAAGATGGCTTAGTGTTTGTATAATTCTGAGCACTTGAGTTATTATTTTGACTTTACGATAGGCATTTGATGATCAACTTGGCTTTTTAGTCTGTATCTATCGCACTGATTTATTCGGCAATAAAAAACCCTTCATGCTATATAAATAATAGCATGAAGGGTTTTTTCACATCTTAACTATTGTAGTGAATCAAATATTTTTAATATAACCATGCAAAATATAACCATACTAACAGGATGATTTTCAGTTAATAAATGATTTTAAACCTAAAAAATTTTGCAGTAAACTCGCATAACGATCGGATTTAGTAGAAACTGTAAACCACTAGGTACTTGTTCTGAACGGGAGAAACTCATTGCGCGCTATTCCTTATAAACTGATTGTTAGCGCACTACTGCTCATCATTGTTGCGGGCTTTTTTGCCTTTCGCTGGTGGCAAGGACCACTATTACCAAGCTATAGAATATCTTCGATGCCTTTGGTGCAGACGGTCGTAGCGACTGGACGGGTCGTTGCCGTATCGAATACTGACATTGGTAGCGAGATATCAGGTGTCGTATTAGAGCGACGGGTAGCAGAAGGCGAACAAGTCGCTGCAGGAGATTTATTATTGGTACTAAGCTCCGATGACGTTGCAGCCCAAGTGCGTCAAGCAGAAGCCGAGCTGGCGGAATTGATTAGTAGCACTCGTCCACAAGCAGTGGTGGACTTGACCAATGCCGAAGTAGCGTTGGCGCAAGCTGACCGTAATGTCGAGCGTAGGCGCGAATTGGCTGCTATCTCGGCCATCTCTGATGAGGAAATGGAGCAGGCGATTCAAGCCCAAGCTCAAGCACGCAATAACCTTGAAAATGCACGCCTGAGAGCGAATGCACTCTCCTCTGGTGGTGTTGAAGAAGATTTATTACGTGCTCGTATCGCTGCATTGCAGGCTCAGCTCAATAAAGCGCAAGTACGTAGCAAAGTATCAGGCATTATTCTGACCCGTAATGTCGAGGTAGGCGATTTGGTACAGCCAGGTCAGAGCTTGTTCACTATTGCCCTCGATGGTAATACTGAAATAAGAGTACCGCTTGATGAACGTAATTTATCTCGGTTGGCTTTGCAGCAACCATCAGTCGCTATTGCCGATGCCTATCCAGATAAACCGTTCCCCGTACGTATTAGTTTCATTGCACCAAGTATAGATCCGCAACGCGGTACGGTAGAGGTGAGATTGTCCGTCGATCCTGTACCTGATTTTTTGCGTCAAGACATGACAGTATCAGTGAATATCGAAACGGATCAACGCGCAAAAGCCTTAGTTATTCCGAATGATGCACTAGCCAATGTTAAAGAAGACAGCGCTGAAGTATTATTATTGCGTGATGGTCAAGTCCAGCGCCAGCGAGTAAGATTGGGATTGCGCGGGCTATCAGCTTCAGAGGTGCTCTCAGGACTGAGCGCAGGTGATGAGATATTGGTTGATGCGACAGTCTCACTGGCTGATGGAAAAAGAGTGAGAACCGCGCTTCAAGCAGCACCTTTTACCTCTCCTGATGCTGACAAGATGAAGACTATAAGTGATAAGAGCCAAGCAGCGGAGAAAGTCAATTGACGGCTTTTTTCGGTAGACTATGGATTGATGCCACTATTGCCATCAGTTTTTTGCGCGAGGGACGCATACAGTCGTTGATGATTACTCTGGGAGTGGCGATAGGTGTTGCCGTTATTATATTTATCACCGCACTCATCCAAGGATTACAGACCAACCTTATTGACAGCACCCTTGGCAGTCAGGCACATATTCGCTTAGTAGCGCCAGATGAAGTCAACCTAATAGCGCCGTATGCTGATGATACGCTGCAACTGATACAAGAAGACAAGCGTCCACAGCGGCTACGTTCTATTAATAATTGGCAGCAAATCACTGATACGCTAGATCAACTGCCCTTGTTAACTGCCGTATCGCCAAACGTGTCTGGGCCTGGGTTCGTCCGGCGTGGTGAGGCATTAGAGTCGGTAATACTAGTAGGTACTGACTTGGCGCGTTATCAGAATATAATCCCACTTGATGAATACTTAATCAGTGGTGAGCTGCGAGTGGGCGCAGATAATGTATTGATTGGTAGCGAACTGGCTAAAGATTTGGGTGTAGAAGTCGGCAGCAAATTACGTTTAGATACGGGTCAAGACAGCAGTAGCAGCAATAATCTGAGTAACAACATTAGTAGCAACCTTAGTAACAACAGCGCTGTAATCAATATCGCTGGTATATTTGAGCTCGGCGTACGAGAGCTTGATGCGCGCTACGTCTATCTAGACCTAAAACAAGCGCAGTCATTACTCAACCTACCGGGCGGTATCACAGTCATTGATTTGACGGTTAAAGATATTTTTGAGGCGGAGGAAATCGCTGCACAAGTGGGTCGTTTGACCTCATTGCAAGCAGAAAGCTGGATTCAAACCAACGCCCAACTGCTGAGTGGTCTCACGGCTCAAAGTTTATCTAGCAATATGATTGTTGTTTTTGTGGCGATCTCAGTAGCTTTTGGCATTGCCAGTGTGCTGTCAGTCAGTGTGGTTCAGCGTACGCGCGAGATTGGTATCTTACGAGCCATGGGTGCAACTCGTCAGCAAATCCTACGCATATTCTTAATTCAAGGGGCTATATTTGGCTTGCTAGGCTCGATTGTCGGTAGTGGTGTTAGCTATGTATTGGTCTGGTCTTTTAATACTTTTGGGCCCGACATATTTACCATTCCCATATCGATAAACCTGATCTTAGTGACTATGTCGTTAGCAACGCTAACTGGTGTGATAGCAGCTGCTATTCCAGCGCGGCGCGCAGCAGCACTTGATCCAGTGGTGGCTATTCGTTATGTCTAATCATGATTCTAGCGACACTTTTAATAATGAATTTAACAGTGACTTTAAAGATGTTTCTGCCAATCCTTTTAATAAGAGGTCAACTCCTATGTCCAGTCAATCTCACGAAGTTCTGCGTTTAGAGGCACTAAAAAAGTCTTATAACATCGGTCAACCTAATGAGATTGAGGTGCTGCACGGTATTGACTTAACCATCAGCAATAACGACTTTGCCGCCCTGATTGGTCCTTCTGGTTCAGGTAAAAGCACTCTACTAAATGTACTAGGATTACTAGATCAGCCGACCAGCGGTGAGCTATATCTGTTGGGTCAAGCAACCAGTGCTATGAATGATGCTGGTCGCACCGCTTTGCGTGGTAGTAGTATTGGCTTTGTCTTTCAGTTCCATCATCTGATTCAAGCGTTTAGCGCATTAGACAATATCTTAATGCCGCTAACATTGACAAGGGATCGTCCAAATAAGCTTGCTATCCAAAAAGCGCGCGAGCTACTGGCAGCGGTTGGGTTAGAGCGCTTCGCTGACAGTAAACCTAACGAGCTATCAGGTGGTCAGCAACAGCGTGTTGCCATTGCACGTGCCTTGATAACCGAACCGGCATTGCTATTGGCTGATGAACCTACAGGTAATCTGGATACCTTGACGGCTGGCGAAGTGTTTGAGCTGTTCCGCAAAGTCAATCAGGAACGTGATTGCGCGGTATTGTTGGTTACCCATGATCCACGCTTGTCAGCATCTTGTGATCGCACGATTAATTTGGTTGATGGTCGTATTGATAGTGATACGTTGAATAATTGAAAAATATCGTAGTGATAATAAAAGTCATATTGGTGGATTACTTATCGGCTTAACAAAGATTTCTATCAATACCGCCGTCAATATAGTCATTCCACTATAAAAGCATTACAGCGTTAGCCTCGCTTGAAGTATTTAATATACATCTACACTCGGTTGCCTTGTACTACTTTTAAATTGAATCGACTATAGTGACATCAATAAAGGTAGCGGCTTCGATTGTATGAAATCTCATGCAAAACAACCGATAATCACAAACCCTTTTTTATAAAAATTTAAGGTAAAAGCTAAATATATCTATATTTCTAGGTCAATGTATCCGTGTCATCACCTTTAGAGCCATGTTCATTCAAAATGATTTTGTTATCTATTGTTAAATACCAGTAGATGCTATGTATAATGCAGCACTAGCATAGCTTTCACTCAGTATGGCTTTCACTCATATGCCTTTAATAAGAAGATTACATTATGTCAAACAAGCGTCCTTTATATATTCCCGTTGCAGGGCCCGCTCTTTTAGAGACTCCTTTACTCAATAAAGGCAGTGCTTTTTCATCAGAAGAGCGTGATAGCTTTAATTTAACTGGGCTATTACCTCATAACATTGAGACAATTGAAGAGCAATCACTACGCGCTTATCATCAACTACGCTCATTCACTAATGATATGGATAAGCATATTTACTTGCGTAACATACAAGATACCAATGAAACCTTATTTCACCATCTAATTGAGCAGCACATTGAGGAAGTCATGCCGCTCATTTATACCCCAACCGTGGGGCAAGCATGTGAAAAATTCTCGCAAATTTATCGCCGTAAACGCGGTTTGTTTATCTCATATCCTGAGCGCCATAAAATTGATGACATGCTGCAAAATGCCACCAAGCAAAACGTCAAAGTGATCGTTGTCACTGACGGCGAACGTATATTAGGCTTAGGGGATCAAGGCATTGGTGGTATGGGTATTCCTATTGGTAAATTGGCTTTGTACACCGCTTGTGGTGGTATTAGCCCAGCTTATTGCCTACCAATTTTGTTGGATGTTGGTACCAATAATCAACAGCTACTTGATGACCCTATGTACATGGGCTGGAGAAACCCACGCATTTCTGGTGATGAGTATAATGAGTTTGTCGACTTATTCATTCAAGCCGTTAAACGTCGTTGGCCAGAGGCATTATTACAGTTTGAAGATTTTGCCCAAGAGAATGCGACACCATTATTGAATAAATATCGTGACCAATTATGCTGTTTTAATGATGACATTCAGGGCACTGCTGCTGTTTCAGTCGGTACCTTGATTGCCGCGTGCTTGAATAAAGGTCAAAAGCTTAGCCAACAAAAAATAGCATTTTTAGGCGCAGGGTCTGCTGGTTGCGGTATTGCTGAACATATTATTCGCCAAATGCAGCGTGAAGGGTTAACGGAGTCGCAGGCTCGCAGCCAAGTATTTATGGTTGACCGCTATGGCCTACTTACTGATAACATGACGGAGCTACAAAAATTCCAAGAACCGTTAGTACAAAAAGAATCCGCTATTGAAAGCTGGGATAAAAGTAAGAAACTCGGTTTAGCGCAAGTGGTTAAACAAGCAAAAATAACCGTATTATTCGGCGTCAGTGGACAAAAAGGTCTGTTCACCCAAGAGGTGATCGAATCCTTGTGTGTTAATACTGAGCATCCTATTGTATTACCACTTTCAAACCCCACGTCTCGTGTGGAAGCAACACCGCAAGAAGTGACTAATTGGAGCAAGGGTAAGGCAATTGTTGCAACAGGTAGCCCTTTCCCTCATACCACTTTTGAAGGTCAGTCTTTCGAGGTTTCTCAGTGTAATAACAGCTATATTTTCCCCGGTATTGGTCTGGGTGTTTTAGCAGCACGGGCGACGGGTATTAGCGATAATATGCTCATGGCGGCAAGCCAAGCCCTTGCAGATATATCAATGGAATACGAAAAAGCACCTGGTGCCATCCTACCGCCGATTAAAGTTATCAGAGAGATCAGTGAAAAAATAGCGTATGCGGTGGCATTGCAAGCGGCTCAAGATAAGCTAGCACTACCTATCACAGCGGAGAATTTACAACGTCGATTAAAAGCGAATTTTTGGTTACCTGAATATCGTAATTATCGCCGTACTTCTTTCTAATGTTAGAAATTAGATATAACAAATTCTAATATTAGGCACATTATCTAAGTAAAATATTAAATGAAAAAAGGTTGCTAACGCTATATTACATATAGTGTTGGCAACCTTTTTTACTGCTATCCAATCTATTAGTTTAGCAAGTTTACTTTTACCGGTTTTTCAGCATAGTTCAATGATTGTTTTTTATTAAATTCTAGACAACAAAAAACCCTTACAAGCAAATGCCTGTAAGGGTTTGAATTTGGTGGGCCCAGTAGGACTTGAACCTACGACCAAAGGATTATGAGTCCTCTGCTCTAACCAACTGAGCTATGGGCCCTAACGCTAGACGGACAATGATACCTGAATTTTTTAATTTTTCAAGTAAAAGATAGGTAGTAATCAAGATATTTTTTATGATGCTCTACTTTTCTATCAAATATGACCACCAGACAATGTCAGGCTGCGACCACCATCAACAGTAATAATCTCAGCAGTAACATAATTGGCCTGTACGAGGTACAACACATGATGGGCAATCTCGTCAGGTCGACCTATACGCTGCATAGGAATTGAGTCAATGATATCGCGCTGCTGCATCTTTTTAAATTTTCTTAACATTGGTTTCGTGCTTGCAAGTGCTCAATTCTGGCTTGTCGTAATGCCGCACCAATCGCAGGGCCTGTTAGTGCTGAGTCAATATCCTGCATACTAATGGCATGAAAGCTATTCAATGCTATCATCATCTGACGGTGCTGTGTTGCCAATTGCAACACGTGGCTGGTCACTAATAGCTGCGATAACTTATCAGGCTCTTTATGAGCGCCGCAAGTTTGTGTGAGGTCAATTTTTTCAGCCGCGCTTAAATGGTTTATTGTGCTTAGCTTTGTGGCTTGCTGAGTGAAGAGAGTCGAAAATTGAGTGTGTGCCTTTGGTACCTTAGCGGCGTTGCCTATATCATTGATACCTTTTGTATTGGCTGCTTTATTCACGTTTTCATTTGTATGTTCTGAGGTAAATAAAAATGAATTAAGGCTACTCATTAATAGTGCCCAGCGCTGTGATAGATTCAATTGCATTTGCCCTGCGAAATAAAGCGCAGTCTGTACCGTTTCACGTATCTGAGTATTAGTCCAAGCTTCATGTAGTGGGGCAAAATATTCTGTGAGCGCACCAATCTCAAACAGCTGTTGCCAGTATACGTGCGGCGATAGCTGCATAGTTGCACGGCTAGATTCTTGCCAAATGCGCTCTGCACTTAAATGCGCAAGCTCTCCAGAGTCAACCAATTGGCGCATCAACGTCAAAGTTTCATCAGCAATGACAAAACCTAAGTCATAATAACGGCTATAGAAGCGAGCGGTTCGAAGCACTCGTAGAGGGTCTTCGCTAAATGCACCTGATACATGACGCAAGATTTTGCTTTCTATATCAGCCATGCCACCATAATAGTCAATGACGTCACCGTTGATAGGCGTATCATCAGTTAAGCTGGTGACTTCTATCGCCATGGCATTAATCGTCAAGTCTCGACGTTGTAGATCCTCTTTTAAGCTGACATCAGGACTGGCATGTACGCTAAAGCCTTTATACCCCAAGCCTTCTTTGCGTTCAGTGCGTGCCAATGCGTATTCTTCATGGCTATTAGGATGCAAAAATACAGGGAAATCTGCACCCACTTGCTGGAACCCTGCATCAAGCATTTCTGCAACAGTTGCACCAACGACGACAAAATCTTTATCTTTAATAGGACGTGCTAACAGTTGATCGCGTACCGCGCCGCCGACAAGGTAAATTTGCATGAATGCCTCTATCTTTTATTTTTATTGAGCAAGTGATGACTGATACTGAATAAGGCTACGTTGCGTCTTAGCCAATGTATAACAAGCAAAAAAAACCAGACAACGCTATTTAATAGCATTGACTGGTTTTAGTATAGCAGACAGTCTCTATAAATGAATAACAGAGACCATCTCGATAACACATACTACTAGGTAGCGCAGGATATATTACTGATTTTCGCTCGCCAAATCTTGAGCTTCAGTAACGGAAAGAGCAGTCATATTGACGATACCACGTGCAGTTGCTGATGGTGTGAGAATATGTACTGGTTTGCTAGTACCTAATAAAATAGGACCAATAGAGGCGCTACCAGTTGCTGTCTTGAGTAAGTTAAAGGCAATATTTGAGGCGTCAAGTGTTGGTAAGATGAGCAGATTTGCAGCACCTTTCAACGGACTTGATGGCATGTTGTTTAAACGAATATGTTCATTCAACGCGGCGTCACCTTGCATCTCGCCGTCGAATTCAAAGTCTACATTCATATCTGTCAGCAGTTCATAGACCTTGCGCATTTTTACAGCACTGGTGCGATTTGAAGCGCCAAAGTTAGAATGAGAAACTAGTGCGACACGTGGTGTAATGCCAAAGCGACGTAACTGATCAACCGCTAAGACAGTCATTTCAGCCAATTGTTCAGCCGTTGGATCTTCATGGATATAAGTATCGGCGATGAAAATATTACGATCTTGCATGAGTACCGCATTCATAGCATAGAAGTCATTCACACCTTCTTTTTTGCCAATAACGCTTTGTACATATTTTAAGTGCAACTGATAATGGCTAAACGTACCACATACCATGCCATCTGCAGCGCCATTTTCGACCAATAGTGAGCCGATCAATGTGGTCTTACGACGAACATCACGGCGAGCAAGTTCAATACTTACACCAAGACGTTTGTTCTTCTCGTAGTAACCCTGCCAGTAGTCTTTATAACGAGGATCGTCATCAACGTTAACGATTGTAATGTTTTCGCCATCTTTTAGACGTAACCCTAGTTTTTCGATATTGGCTTCGATGACTGAAGGACGACCAATTAAAATAGGTTGGGCTAGCTTTTCATCAACGACCACTTGCACAGCGAGTAAGATATTATTGTCTTCACCTTCACAGTAAACGATACGTTTCGGATCGGCTTTAGCGCGAGCAAAGATTGGTTTCATCACGAATGCAGAGTTATAGACAAACTCAGACAGACGCTGACGATAAGCTTGCATATCAGCAATAGGTAAGGTTGCAACGCCTGAGTCCATCGCAGCTTGAGCGACCGCAGACGCGATCTCGATGATTAGGTTTGGCTCTAAAGGTCCTGGAATCAGGTAATCACGACCGAAACTTTGCATTTTTTCAATGTTTCTAGCGCTGGTGGTCGGTGTTGCTTCAACGTGTGCCATCGCAGCGATAGCTTTTACACAAGCAACTTTCATCTCTTCGTTAACAGTCGTGGCACCAACATCTAATGCGCCGCGGAAGATATAAGGGAAGCATAAAGCGTTGTTTACTTGGTTTGGATAGTCTGAGCGACCCGTTGCCATGATGACATCTGGACGTACAGCGTGCGCCAATTCTGGCATGATCTCAGGCGTTGGGTTAGCAAGTGCAAAGACGATAGGGTCTTTTGCCATACGGCGAACCATATCTTCAGATAATGTACCAGGCATCGATAGACCAAGGAACATATCGACATCATCCATCACTTCGTCGATAGTGGTCGCAGTCGTCTCACGAGCATAGCGCTGTTTGGTTTCGTCAAGATTTTCACGGATAGTCGTAATGATACCGCGTGAATCCGAAACAAAGATATTGTTTTTGTTCACCCCAAGTGCGCAAATAATATCTAAACAAGAAATGGCGGCGGCACCAGCACCTGAACAGACGATTTTAATCTCTTCGATTTTTTTGCCAGTAATCAATAGCGCGTTGAGCATCGCTGCTGCAACAATGATTGACGTACCATGTTGGTCATCATGGAATACTGGAATGTTCATGCGCTTACGTAATTCACGCTCAATTTTGAAACATTCTGGTGCTTTGATGTCTTCTAGATTGATGCCACCGAAAGTAGGCTCAAGAGAAGCAACTGCCTCGATGAATTTGTCTGGATCATTTTGTGCAATTTCAATATCAAAAACGTCGATACCTGCGAATTTTTTGAATAGAACCCCTTTACCTTCCATTACAGGCTTCGATGCCAATGGCCCGATATTACCTAGACCCAGTACCGCAGTACCGTTGGTGATAACACCAACCAAGTTGCTACGCGCAGTATATTTAGCCGCTAACGTCGGATCTCTTTGAATCTCAAGACAAGGAACTGCCACACCTGGTGAATAGGCAAGTGCTAAGTCACGTTGGTTTGCCAACTGCTTAATAGGGGTGACAGAGATTTTGCCTGGACGTGGAAACTCATGATAATGTAAGGCAGCTTGTTCAAACTGCTCTTTTTCTGTACTAAGGTTATCCGTATTCAAAGTGGTATCGTCATTCATAATAATTGCCATGGTTAGAATAAATTGGAATAAAGTAAATGGAGATAAAAATAACGTTTTACCCTCAAAACATCATGGAATGATAATCCTCTAAGGGTAACGTGACGCTAAACAGCTAATAATTTAAAGTGTCAGGATTAGCGATTAAGCATTGAGCCAAAAAAGTAATCTAGTGGAATAGTTATTCTAGCACTATTGCCAATTCACTGCCTAGTCAGCTGCCGTGAACGGCGAGAATAATATAGTAAAATGATATTCATTATTTAGCCAATTAATAATGCTAAAAAATAGGGTTAAATATCAACCTTAATCTCATAATGTTTCAAAATATTACAGAATAGCAGTTTAATAACATATCATTAAGACGAGCAACTAATCGGCATTTGCGGCGCATGTGGGGTAGGCGGCATCGTATCGAGAAGGGTAGCGATTGCTTGTACCTGATAAGGGTTAGCCAGTAAATCGAATACTCGACTCACTTCTTCGAACTGTCCTTGTTCTGCTGCCGTAATGGCACGCTGCGCCATACTATTACGCAGTACATAAACAGGATTATTGTGCTGCATATCATCGATAACTTGCTCAAGTGGCAGCTGTTGTATTTGAGCCACATAACGAGTCGACCAATCTTGCCAGACTTGTTGGGCATCATCGCTAAGCTCATTCGTCATGGTTGACAATAGCTGCTCTTCATAATGGTGCTCATTCGGCGCGACCAAACCGAGTAGCGCACGGAAGCTATTGGTATAGTCTAGCAAGTTGTCTTCTAGCAAGGTTAGCCATTCGAAAGCCAAGGTTAGACTCTCTTTTGCATGCGGCAGCCCAAGCTTGCGGCACAGTCCTTGCAGATAGTGCTGCATAAATGTGGCTTCATAAGGCGCTAGGCAGTCTGCTAACGCCTCACGTGTTACGCCCTCTAAGCGCATAAAATGTGGCAGCCAAGCATTGAGATTCCAGTGACCAATAGCAGGTTGATTCTGATAAGCGTAGCGACCAGTATGATCAGAGTGGTTGTTGATCCAAGCAGGGTTGAAGCGCTCCATAAAACCAAATGGACCAAAGTCTAAGGTGCTACCAGTGATAGATAGGTTATCGGTATTCATTACCCCATGAGCAAAGCCAATCAGTTGCCAGTCAGCGATCATTCGTGCGGTTCGCTCAACCACCGTGGTTAAAAATGTCAGTATGGGAGCGTCATTATCACGGCACTCTGGATAATAAGTGTCGATCATATAATCGGTGAACTCAGCGAGTAAATCAGGAGCAAAGCTGGCAATCCACTCGATATGACCTAAGCGAATGTGACTATCAGCCACGCGCATCAATGCCGCACCTGCTTCCATGCGCTCACGGCGCACCCTCGTATCGGAGACAACAAATCCCAAAGCATTAGAGGAAGGAACACCTAATTGTGTAAGGGCATGACCACATAAATACTCGCGAATAGTGCTGCGCAAGACAGCGCGACCATCACCCATCCGCGAATAAGGCGTCAGACCAATGCCCTTAAGGTGCAAGTCTTGCAATTGATTATTGTGATCGAGCACTTGTGCCATTAGCAAGCCGCGCCCATCACCCAATTGGCCTGCCCATTGTCCAAATTGGTGACCCGCATAAACCATGGCCAATGGCTTAAAATCCGCTGGCACGTATTGACCACCGAGTATCTCTACCCAATGTGTCATTAAATCTTCATCATTTGTCCAGCCTAACTGCTGCGCAACTTGCATGTTGAAGTGTCCAGCACGTGGATTGTCCAGCGGCGTTGGCGGTTGCTCATGATAAAGGCGAGTGTCTAGATTGACATAGGTATTTTGATAGCGCATACAAGCCGTTCCTGCTTTTGAAATATAAGTAAAGTGTAGGGGCGATAAAAGCACTATAGCATAGCCTTGATATTACATCGTTTCACTCTGTCCATCTCTTGTAATAGCGCACCCAAAAACCATTAGTAATATTGAATGCATTTAGCCTATCAAACAAAGATATTGCTTCCACCTATCTTTTTTATTTTCATAAATCAATGTTCGACACGATCTATAAAAGATGAGCAAAAAAATCCCTCTATCTGCTACAAATAGAGGGAAGGAGAAGCTTTACAATTATTGTTCATCACAAAGGTAATAAAATACAGCTAAATAATCAGCAATTATGCCGCTTTTTTACTGATACCAATCGAGCGAAACGCGGTTTTTAAATTGCTATTATGCTCAAGAATTTTTTGTTCAATCTTAGCATAGTCGTGCTTTAGCTCATCTTCCACTTCATGCAAGCGATCGGCATATTCTGTCTTTTTCAGCTCAATCGTTTTGGCTTTGAGCGCTTGCCATTCTTCAACAGTCTGCATAAAGGCATCATATTCAAACTTAATACGATCTTGGAAGCTTTTCATGGCATGAGGAAGATCAAGACCGCCCACTGCTGCCGTATCAATCTGCTGCTGTGCCGCTTTAAATTGCATTTGTACTTCTGCATGCTTGATAGTGGTGTCATCAACGGTACGTAGCTCACTGGTTAAGCCCAGCTTTGATAGGCCAGCAATCAACCATTTAGTAGGATCATACTGCCACCATTTTACGCCGTTACGATAGTCGTATTGGAAGAAGTGATGGTAGTTATGATAACCCTCACCCCACGTAAAGATAGCTAAGAAGAAGTTATCGCGAGCAGTATTGGTATCCGTATAAGGACGCGTGCCAAACATATGACATAGCGAGTTAATAAAGAAGGTAAAGTGGTGCGTCAGTACTAGACGTAGTAAGCCTACGATGACCAAAGTACCCCAAACATCACCCAATAACCAACCGATCGCAGCGACCACACCGATGTTTAATGCCGCAACCCATAAACCGTAATATTTATGCTGAATTTGCAGCGTTCTATCTTTGGTTAGGTCAGGGATATTTTTATAGTCAAATTTACCGCTAGGATAATTGCGTAGCATCCAGCCCATATGACTAAAGAAAAAGCCACGCTTTGCTGAGTACGGGTCTTCTAAGCGGTCATCGACATGACGATGATGCGTACGGTGACCAGAAACCCAATCAAACGCTGAACCTTGTACGGCAAAGGTAGAACCTAGCAATAAAAAGTTTTTGACGATTGGATGCGCTTTATAAGCACGATGCGATAGCAGGCGATGATAACCCGCCGTAATACTGATACCTGTCCATACCATAAAGGCACCAAATACGCCCCAAACTGGCGGGCTAACATCATGAGTAAACAAATACCATGGTGTAATGATCGCAGCAGCAATAGGTGTGGCTACTAGAATAGTCGCTGGAATCCAGTTGATCGGCGCTTTTGTAAACTCAAACTCGCGCATATCAATGCTGTCTTCTTTAGTAGCGACATCTTGCTCTCCCGCAGCATGGGCGTAGTTGCGTTTGGCAACAGGCTGCTCATTAAGCGAGCTTGCAGTTTTACTCTCGTCAAAACGTGTCTTAAAACGTGTGGCTTGAGTGCTGGCGGCTTTGATAAGTGTATCACCAGATTTGATAGCGAAACGTAAGCCTTTAAGCGGTAAGCCAAGTGCTTTTTTTGCAATCATATAATATCCCTAGCGGTATTAATTTAAGCCTATATGATACCTTAAAAAATCAATAAAGTGAACAGTTATACACTGTAAAAATATTGCTAAATAACAATAACTTGTATTGATTATGGAATGTATTAACGAAAATAATGGATGACTTATCAGGCATTGAGGAGAAGTGTAAGTAACACCGTAGATATGTAGATGATTTTAAATAAATCAAATAAAGGCGATGCTTATTAACCCAGCAGTAAATGACTTGGATAATCAGTGATGATGACGTCAGCTTGCCATGCGATCAGCTGTTTAATCGTGTCAATATCATTGACCGTCCACGCACTCACTGGCAAGCCATAACGGTGGCTATGTTTAATGACTGCTCGACTAATAAGCGGATAGTGGATACCTAGCTGAATACAGCCAAGTTGCAAGGCGGTATTCGGCGCAGTCATTAAGATTTCAGGTGTGCGAATGAGCAAGCCGCGAGAGATCTGCTTGAGTAATGGATGACGTTGCAAGCGAGCATGTAGCTCTACATCAAAGCTGGTCAGCACAATGGGTAGTTTGGCAAGTGGGCTATCGATGAGGTTGCGTGCCAATGCTTGTACCAATTTAGCATAATCAGTACGGTCATGCGTTTTAATCTCCAGTTCAATATCAGTAAAGCCCTTTAGCAACGGCGCTACCTGCCCTAATGTGATAATCTGATGACCAAACTGCGAATGGCGTTGAATCTCAGCAAGATTCAACTGATCAACACGTGCTTGCTGACCACACATGCGTTGCAGCGTGTCATCATGAAACACGATTAAATGACCATCCGCACTCAGTTGTACATCAAACTCAACCCCTGCTAGACCCTGAGTGTTGAGACGTTGAGTGTACTCAAAGCCTGAAAAGGTATTTTCTAATGCTTCGCCACGCGCACCGCGATGACCCAATAAAAGCGTGTTTTCAAAATTTATCATAATTTATATGGTTGGTTAGTGATACGCGCAATCATATAGTGCTAAAACAACAGCGTCTAATACAATTTGCTCAATAGAGCAATATTACTATGTGGTTCCTTTTATCCAAAAACTTTATAGATATGAGCTGAGCGAAATCTTAGAATAGGTTTACTGTCTGTCAAACATTCAACAGACCCTAGTTGATAGCGGTAGTCTAAAAGCGTATTTACAGCGAATTCATAAGTATGTATTTGTTATGTTTTTGCAACTAAATACAGGTTTTACCTATAATGAGGGGCGTTATTTGTATATCCATGGGCTACACTAATGAACATTTTATTTAAACACCGTATAATAATCTGGTTTTCAAACCTAGGGCAGCTAGGGTTGCGGTTTGAACATCAATCACTGTCCATCAGTGGCGGTACGTATTAGTAAATTGGGAGCAAAAGAAATATGAGCGTAGCAAATAAAAACGTGAGCAAGTGGTATAAAGTGGCTGGTATTGGCATGGTATGTGGTTTAGCGCTTGCTGGCTGTGATCGCTCAGAGAAGGAAGATACCACCGAGACGGCAGAGCTCACAGAGCAAGAGTCTGCGTCTACTGAAAACACCGCAGCTACTGCGGTGAGCTGTGATGACCCAATGGTACAAGATCGTCTCAAAACGGCTCTAAAAAACACGCTCAATCAACAAGCACAAACGCTGGCTGCCAACTACGCAAATGATGCAGAGATCAGTCTCGCTAGCGGCGCTATCACTAATAAAACCAACGGCATTGTGATTGATGTACAAAATGCTGCAGTCTTACAAGCAGCCAATGACAATGGTATGACGACTTGTCAGGCAAGCGTGAGCATGACGTTACCAAGCGAAGATTTGTATCAAGCCAGTCAAGTACAAGCAGCCAACAATCTGCCGAGCCTACAATCACGCTTAGCGCAAAATAACATTCGTATCAACAATAACATGTTGGTTGATGATGCCTTTACTTATGTCGTTGGTACTCAAGGCGGTCAAGTACGCACACGTATTGCTGGGCAGCCAGCATTGATTACTGTGGTCGCCGATGTGATGGCAGGTTCTGTATTTAAATCAGCGATGGATGAGCAGCGCGCCCAACGTAGCAATGAGCACCGTGCAGCACAAAACGATGACAGTCAGTCAGCACCCGTTCGTCAGCCTCAAGTAGTCAAGCCAGTTGAGCCGATTCGTCCTACTCAGCCTGCCACGCCGCCGACTATTAACAATCCAAGCAGTAGTAATACGGATAGCAGCGCGTCAGCCACCCCTGAGGTTAAAACCCCAGCCACACCAGCCGTACCGAAATCAGTACCTAAAGATGAAAGTATCGATATGGTCATTATTGAAGATGACAGCGCTACTTACTAATTAGTAAGATTTAAGCTGTTCTCAAACAATATTGTCGTGACTGAATAGTATTAATCAGTCAGTAAAAAGCCCGCAGTGTTAAGATTGCGGGCTTTTTTATATTTTATTCTAGGGCTTGATTCTAGGGTATTATTTTAGCGTTTTAGTCCACTGAAGTAGTCATACGCAATCATTTTTTATCAGCGAATTTTTGTAATACCTGACTGTCCCATAAGACTTCAGAGACTTTGTTGGGATCTGTACAAAAGCGAGCAGCGACAAACAACCAATCCGATAAGCGATTGATAAAACTCACGGCCGTACTGCGAATCGCTTGTGGACGCTCTTGCTGTAATAGCACTGCTTGGCGCTCAGCACGGCGACAGACCGTACGCGCAACGTGCAGTTGGCTGACCAATACCGAACCTGTGGGCAAGATAAAATCTTTTAGCGGCGGCAAGGTGGTATTCATCGCATCAATTTGCTGTTCTAACCATGTAATGTGAGTGGCATTGACGCCTTCATATTCTGGCATAGCCAGCTCACCACCGATATTAAACAATAAATGTTGAATGATGACTAACGCTTGAGAAAATTCTTTCTCTATAGACTGTCCTTTATTATGCTGTAATTGAGCACGTACCAGACCAATGTGTGAGTTAAGCTCGTCGATATCACCCATTACGCTAAATAGATTATCTGCTTTGCTGACTCGGCTGCCGTCTGCCATGCCAGTGCTACCGTCATCTCCAGTACGCGTATATATTTTGCTTAAACGATTGCCCATATCTAAATCCTTAACAGTTTTTTATGATTGAATGATGTTAGTTGCGGGCTCATTGTAGTATTTTATGGCTGTTTTCGCTAAGATAATGGGTTAAGTTTTATATTGCTGCTATTTTTGCCGCTGCTTTTACATTCATAACAACCGTAATCAGTGCTATTTAATACCCAAGCATTGATTGTATTTTTGTTTTTATTTTATCTATTTCATTTATATTAAAAGGCTTTTTAACCATGACCACACCACTTGCCGATGCGATGTCTCAGCTTGCTATTCATGACTCACTGACTGGCGGAAAACGTCAGTTTGTACCACTCAAATCAGGGCAAGTAGGCATGTATGTGTGCGGTATGACCGTTTATGATTATTGTCATATTGGGCATGCGCGGGTGATGGTTGGTTTTGACATGGTAGTGCGCTGGTTGGCTCAGTTAGGCTATGACGTTAATTATGTGCGCAATATCACCGATATTGATGACAAAATCATCACTCGTGCCGCTGAGAACGGCGAAGAGATTGGTATGTTAACGCAGCGTTTTATTGAAGCCATGCACGAAGATGCAACCGCTCTTGGTTGCGAGATGCCAGACGCTGAGCCGCGCGCGACTGATCATATCGATGATATGCAGCAAATGATTGAGACCTTGGTCGCAGGCGACTATGCGTACGCAGGCGACAATGGTGATGTCTACTATGCCGTCGATAATTTTGCAGATTATGGTAAATTGTCTAAGCGTAATCTCGATGAGATGCAAGCAGGTTCACGTGTCGATGTCGAAAATGATAAGCGCAATCCGTTTGATTTTGTCTTATGGAAGGCAGCAAAACCCAATGAGCCACAATGGGCGTCACCATGGGGTCAAGGGCGTCCAGGTTGGCATATCGAATGTTCAGCGATGTCGACTAAGTGCTTAGGTAATACCTTTGATATTCATGGGGGTGGTCATGACTTGCAATTTCCGCATCACGAAAACGAGATAGCGCAGTCTGAAGCCGCGACTGGCTGTGAATACGCGCGTAACTGGATGCATGTCGGTTTCATTAATGTCGATGGCGAAAAAATGTCCAAGTCGTTGGGTAACTTTTTTACCATTCGTGACGTGATGGCAAGATATCTACCTGAAACGGTGCGCTTTTTCTTATTATCAAGCCATTATCGCAGCCAAGTCAATTTTTCTGATAACGCATTGGACGAAGCACATAATAGCCTAAGCAGATTATATAATGCATTAAAATTGGCTGAACAGCAGAAAGGGCAAACAATCGTAATTGGTCAAAACTTGACCATCGAAGCTTATAGCAGCAGCGCTGGGCAAGACTTTATCAAAGCCATGAACGATGATTTTAATAGTTCAACAGCGATTAGCGTATTGTTTGGGCTGGCGCGCGATATTAATAAAGCTATTAAAGTTGAAGACGTAGACACCGCATGGCAATTGGCAGAGCAGCTCAAAGCGTTGGCACAGGTGCTCAATATTTTACAGCAGCCAGTTCAGCAATTTTTGCAAGCAGTGATTGGTGACAAGGTGGATGACGGTTTAACCGATGCGACTATCGATGGTTTAATCATTGAGCGTGCGGATGCCAAAACCAATAAAAACTTCGCGCGTGCTGATGAGATACGTGAGCAGTTGAAAGAGGCTGGTATTGAGCTTGAAGACAGCCGTGCTGGTACGACATGGCGCCGTGCTTAAGGCAATCATGTTACAGAACACCCATATAGATAGTCATAAACTAAGTCAGCTTTGAGCTGGCTTTTTTTATAGACTAAACTAGGGCGTATCATCATTCTAAAAATGGTGCTAAGAACAAGATAAATTGCAGTCAAACCATAAAGATGAAGCTAAATTGGCTATGCAATATAGGTAAAAACAAGCTTTGTAGGCAAACTTCAAAAGATGGAAACATCAAGTGAATTAATGGCTTTTAAAATATGAATATTCTCAAAAAAAGCATTGTTGGCGGTCATTGTATAGCAATTGATACCGACAGTGACCACTATCCTAACCCCCAGCGTTGGAATGTGCGCGCCAGTATTTTGTCATTACTATTGGTTTTTTTTATAGTCAGCATGAATGCTGTGTTTGCACCCGCTAATGCTGCAAGCACTAGCGATAGCGAACAAGCTGCGGGTGAGCAGTCCAACTCATCATCGAATTCAATCAGCAAGCCCGATAATCTGGCTGAATATGCCACTCAGAAAATCAATACAATTAAAGACGAAAGCCTCAGCATCTCTGGCGTTGCAGAAGAGATATTTGATCCTACCGAGCGCAATGTAGTAGAGCAAGCGGGTAATTTGCAGGGCGATTCTGGACTGACGGGTGAATACAATGAAAGTTATTATTTGCTAGACAAGCTCAATGTAGGCTTGCCGCCATTATCGGAGCCGCCAAATTTAACCACGCCACTGGCGACTTTAGAGTTTTTTCAGTCAGCGGTCATGAAGCAACAATACGACTTGGCCGCTTATGCACTCAACATGAATTTAATCGATCAGAAAATTCAGCGTAACCACGCGCTTGAGTTATCAAAACGGTTGGATTTTTTGTTAACGGAAAAAGAGCTTTACGTCTTTGATGATCTGCCAGATCGCCCAGATGGTTTAATCGAGCCGCCACTTGGTAATACCAGTAGTATCATGGGCATCCCTAGACGTTCGATTCAGCTAGGTTATATCGACTATCGTGAGCGCCGTGTTCCCATCTATTTGCAACGAGTACGGGTTGGTGAGGCTGCGCCTATTTGGGTATTTTCTGCACAGACCGTTGATAATATTGACAATCTCTATGAGCAATATCATCCAGCGGAATTTGAGCGTTATTTACCTGGATGGTTAAAACTTAAGATTTTCAGTATCGCACTATGGGAGTTTTTGGCATTAGCACTGTTTTTCTTAGTGACCATGGGAGTAGGGTGGTTACTCAGTAAAGGCACGGAAAAAATCATCAGCCGTTATATCGACGATGAAAAATACAGCAATTATGTTGGTAGTACGAATGGCGTGGCAGATTTGGTTAATAAGCTGACCGTGCCGTTGACTTTTACCATCAGTTTTTTGCTCGTCTTTACTTTGGTGTCAGGCGGCTTTCCTTATTTGGATGCGGTAGCTTCATCGACTCGTCCGCTTATCTGGATTGGGCTAGTATTTAGCACCTTATGGCTTGGCATCCGCGTGATTAACTTTTTTGCTAATCGCTATCAAAGCCTACAAATTGAAAATCTGGCTGAAGAGCACTTTGATAAAGAACGCCGTCGCCGTACTTATGTATCGATATTTCGCCGCGTCTTTATTTTTGTCATGATTTTGGGCAGTATTTGGATTGGTCTCAGTGAATTTGCCAACATGGAAGGCCTTGGCAAAACGCTATTGACCTCGGCTGGTATCGCAGGCGTGGTCATCGGAATTGCCGCGCAGCCGATACTGGGTAACATCATTGCTGGGGTACAGGTGGCCGTGACCCAGCCGGTACGGATTGGCGACAGTGTGATAATGGATGGCAATTTTAGTACCGTTGAAGACCTGCGTTATACGTATGCGGTACTCAAAACATGGGATGAACGTCGATTGATCGTGCCGATGCGCGAACTGATCACCGAAACGGTAGAAAACTGGTCACATACCGAAGTACATCAGACCTGTCCTGTGTTTTTATATGTCGATTATGGTGCAGATATTGACGCCATTCGCCAGCAATTTATATCGGCGGTTAAAGACAATAAGCTTTGGGACAACAAAACTGAGCCTGAAATGTTTGTCGTTGAGGTGACTGCCAACATTATTCACTTGCGCGGCGCTGTTTCAGCGGTAGGTCCCATAGAAGCATGGACACTGGCCTGTGAGATACGTGAGCAGATGCTGAATTATTTATATAGCAAACAAAAAGCTTATCTGCCTGCTGAACGTTTGATATTGAAGGGTAATGACCAGTAACCGACGATTGAGTATACTTTCTATGCTTTTAAATAGCTGAGCTTTACAGACGTCGGTATCGATAGACAAGCGCTAGCAAAATAAGCTGACAAATATAGCATGCGATTTGTCTGATTATTTGTTATAATATGGCGTTATTTTTAAGGGATAAATGAGCGATTAAGAGTAGGGGCGCGCTATATTTGTGCAAACTTATTAGCATCAATCAATTGCAATTTTCGAGTGTCTCTGTTTGTTTAATCACAAACACTGGCTGGCTCATTGCTGATTATCTAAAACTTTGTGATACAAGGTCTTTAATTTTAAGACTTTAGCTTCATAAAGTCATATCGGTGATTTTGGTTGATTGTCTTAATGCCAGAAATATCCCACCCATCAAAATAACCACCACTAGGGGTCTGTATGTTGCGAATTGTCGATGAAGCCTTAACCTTTGATGACGTTTTATTGTTGCCAGCTTATTCTGAAGTCTTGCCAAAAACTGCCGATCTGACCACCCGTTTGACCAAAAATATCACGCTGAATCTACCGCTGATTTCTGCTGCGATGGATACCGTGACCGAATCTGAAATGGCCATTACGATGGCACAGCTAGGCGGTATGGGTATCTTGCACAAGAGCATGGATATCGCCAAGCAAGCCACACAAGTACGCCGCGTCAAAAAATTTGAAGCAGGTACGGTTGTAGATCCGATTACCGTGCATCCAGAAATGACGATTGGTGATCTGCTACAGCTGACGCAAGACAATAATATCTCAGGCGTACCTGTGGTAGAAAGAGGCACTGATAATGTCGTGGGTATTGTGACTCACAGAGATTGGCGCTTTGAAACCAATCTGTCTTTGCCAGTTAGTAAAATCATGACGCCAAAAAATCAGTTGGTAACAGTACATGAAGGTGAAAGCAACGAAAACATCAAGCGTCTGCTACATGAACACCGCATTGAAAAAGTCATTGTTATCGACGATCATTTTCGCTTACGTGGTTTGATTACGGTTAATGACTTTGCAAAAGCTGAAAACAATCCAAATGCTTGTAAAGATGAGCAAGGTCGTCTGCGTGTTGGTGCTGCTGTTGGTACTGGTGCAGATACCCAAGCGCGTGTTGAAGCGTTAATCGCTGCTGACGTCGATATCATCGTGGTTGATACCGCACATGGTCATTCAAAAGGCGTGATTGATAAGGTGTCTTGGATTAAAAAGCACTATCCACACGTGCAAGTCATCGGTGGCAACATCGCAACAGGGGATGCTGCACTTGCACTACGTGATGCAGGCGCTGATGCGGTAAAAGTCGGTATTGGCCCTGGCTCTATCTGCACTACGCGTATCATCGCTGGTATCGGTGTGCCGCAAATCTCAGCTATCGATAACGTCGCTAGCGCATTGAAAGACAGTATTCCACTGATTGCTGATGGTGGTATTCGCTATTCAGGTGATATGGCAAAAGCCATTGCCGCTGGTGCTTCGTGCATTATGGTAGGCTCATTGATGGCTGGTACCGAAGAAGCGCCAGGTGAAGTTGAGCTGTTCCAAGGTCGCTACTACAAAGCTTATCGCGGTATGGGTAGCCTTGGTGCGATGTCAGGCTCAAATGGTTCATCAGATCGTTACTTCCAAGATGCTAAAGATGGCGTAGAAAAATTAGTACCAGAAGGTATCGAAGGCCGAGTTCCTTATAAGGGTCCAGTTGCTGGTATTGTTAATCAGTTGGTTGGCGGTTTGCGCTCATCAATGGGTTATACTGGCTCTGCGACCATCGAAGATATGCGTACCAATCCGCAATTCATTAAGGTGACATCGGCGGGCATGAAAGAGTCGCATGTCCATGATGTTCAAATCACCAAAGAAGCACCGAACTATCGTGTAAATTAAAAAGTGTTTTATAATCCTGCATTACGTCAACGATAGCTGTTTTGCAGGGCTGCAGTGACCTTAAGATACAAACAGCCAACAATGCCTTGTTATTGTTGGCTGTTTTTTTTGTAAAATACACAAGCGGATTATAATAATAACTACTTAGACTGTTTATACGTTATTGTTTGCGTATTCGTCTGGTTTTCACTCTTAGATTTGGGAGCATACATAATGAGCTACTTTGGCACCGATGGTATTCGCGGAAAATTCGGTGAGTCGCCGATCACACCAGACTTTATTTTAAAATTGGGCTATGTGACGGGACGTGTGCTGATAGAGAATAATGACAATCCTGCGCGCAAGCCAAGCGTGGTCATCGGTAAGGATACGCGGCTGTCAGGTTATGTGATTGAAGGCGCATTGCAAGCGGGATTTAATGCCGCTGGTGTTGATGTGCATATGCTTGGACCATTACCCACACCAGCGATTGCGCATTTGACCCGTAGTTTTAATGCAGATGCTGGGGTAGTTATTTCAGCGTCGCACAATCCTTACTATGATAACGGTATCAAGCTGTTTTCAGGAGATGGCAAAAAGCTGACTGATGAGATGCAAAACTCCATTAATGATAAGCTAAAAGCGATTATGAGTGCCTCTGAGGCGGACAATAATGTGATCATGCCTATTCTTGATCCAGCACAATTGGGGAAAAATAATCGAATCAATGATGCCAAAGGTCGCTATATCGAATTCTGTAAAGGCAGTTTTCCCTATCAGTACGACTTGAGTCATCTGACTGTCGTTGTAGATTGTGCCAATGGTGCAGGCTATAGCGTGGCACCGAGAGTCATGCGTGAGTTGGGTGCCAATGTGATTGCTATTAACAATACGCCTGATGGCGTCAATATCAATGCCGACTGCGGCTCTACCCATCCTGAAGGCTTACAGAAAGCAGTGATTGAGCACGAGGCAGATGTTGGTATCGCACTAGACGGTGATGGCGATCGTATTGTGATGGTTGATGAGGCTGGTAATCTGGTCGACGGCGATGGCATTTTATACGTACTTGCTACCCAAGGTCAGACTAAGGCGAAAGGTGTGGTTGGTACGCTCATGAGTAACATGGGCTTAGAGCTGGCACTCAAAGCAGCATATGTTAAATTTACGCGTGCAAAAGTAGGCGATCGTTATGTGATGCATGAGCTTGAAGCAAATGGCTGGATACTGGGCGGCGAACCATCGGGTCATATTCTATGTTTAGATAAGAGTCGTACGGGCGATGCAATTATCGCCGGCTTGCAAGTGCTTGCGGTGATGGAAGCACGTGGTAAAGCGCTCAGTGATTTGACCGAAGGCTTTGAAAAATTGCCACAGAAACTGGTCAATGTACGCTTAAGTAAAATGCAAGATCCGTTTGAGCATGAAGAGCTGGTTGCTGCTTTTGCAAAAGCGCAAGCCACTTTAGAAGGTCGCGGTCGTCTGCTCATTCGCCAATCAGGTACAGAACCTATGATACGGGTGATGGTTGAGTCGGATGATGAAATAGAATGTGATGTATTGGCAAATGATTTGGCTGACCATATCAAAGCAGTATTGGGTTAAAGTCATAACATAGTTATATTAAAATAAGGAATATTTTATGAGCATGGATTTTACCGATCAGCGTTTGTCATACGAAAAAGGTGAGCTTGATCAACAGTCCGTCCCAGACTCTCCATTTGAGCTACTAAAAGAATGGATGAATGAGGCAATAGCACAAAAGGTGCAAGAGCCTTATGCGATGAGTCTAGCGACGTGCGGTACTGATAATAAACCTAGCGTGCGCATCGTACTTATGCGTGAGATTACTGAAAATGGTGTGGTGTTTTATACCAACTATGAAAGCGCTAAAGGTCAAGATATTGCCGAAAACCCGAATGTCGAAGCGCTATTCTTTTGGCATGAGCTGGAGCGTCAAGTACGTATTAGTGGCAGCATTGCTAAAATCGATGCTAATAAGTCAGCTGCTTACTTTCAAAAGCGCCCTCACGACAGTCAAGTGGGTGCGTGGGTCAGTCAACCGCAAAGTGGCGAGGTTGCTGATCGTGAAGTGATGCAAGCCAAGTTTGATGAGCTGCAAAACCAGTATCCAGAAGGTAGCCAAGTGCCAACACCAGCGTTTTGGGGTGGTTACGAGATTAGCATTCATGAGATTGAGTTTTGGCAAGGTCGTGCCAATCGTATGCATGACCGTATTGTCTATACTAAAGACAATGGTGAAAGCTGGACTACCAAGCGTTTATTACCTTAAACATATTTGCTATTTATTATTTAGATATAAGCAGAGAGTGATTTCTTAGGTGCTGTTGCTGTTTAGAGCAGCAACAGCACCTAATTTTATTAAAAGCTTTATGGTATAACCTCGAGTACTTGCGACTTTTTTAGCTTTCCTGGGAAGTTTCCTGTAAATATACGGCAGTATAAGGTTTTGTCGTTCTCTAAGTATGTTGAAGAATCAAGTTTAATGCTATAGATGTATTGATCTGAAAGTGTGTCAGCAGTAGGTTTGGTGTTTTTAGGAATATTGCCGCTCAAATAATTATTCGAAGAGTAGTCAGGAATGTATTTATCACCATAGATTCGTTTATCGTTGATACAATGTATATAACTCCCTGTATTTCTAGTTGATTCACGTATTGAAAAATTGGCTTCTGATAGGAAAGTTATTTCATAATCTGATGATGTCCGTTTAAATTCGACCAATTGAACTTCCGTGTTCTTATAATTTTTTATGCATCCTGATAAAATTAGTAAAGTGCTTAACCCTATTATTTTATGCCGCATTATCGTTCCTTTCATATAGTAAATTCATCATAAATTGACTGTAGATGTAAGCAGCATAACAATTGATTGATAGTATCAAGATTTTCTTGCTCTAGTCTTACCATTTAAATAAGAGAAAGGCCGAGTTGCAGATATCCCTTTATTTTTTATTTTTTTTGGTATCGACATCGACCGATACCGACATACCGGGGCGCAATTGCGCAAGCTCAGGTTGTCCTTGCTCTAAATCTATTCGTACTGGAATGCGCTGAGCGATTTTAATATAGTTGCCAGTCGCGGGATTTGCCGCGCCTGCGCTAAATTCACTGCCAGTCGCTGGCGAGATATTGCTGACATGACCTCGAAACTTAACGCCGCCTAGCGCATCCACATGAATAGTTGCAGGCTCACCGACGGTCATATGTGCCACTTGGGTTTCTTTAAAGTTGGCGATAATCCACACGCCTTTTGGCACCACATACATGAGCTGTGTACCCGCGCTGACATATTGTCCCGCTTTGACGCTGACTTGACTCAGTTGTCCTGATTCAGGGGCAGTAATAATCGTATTGTCTAAATTAATCTGTGCTTGCTTAGCAACTGCTTCTGCATTTTTAATATTGGCATCGAGTGATGAGCGGCTACCACTGGTTTTTTTTCTGGCTTCAAGGGCGACTTGTAAATTGGCTTCTGCTTGCTGCACGCCAGCTTGTGCTTGAGCGAGCTGAGCTTGGGCATGAGCAACTTCTGCTTTGGATACTGCGCCAATCGCATCAAGCCCTTGATAGCGCTTTACATCTTCGCGTGCACTATCAACGCTGACTTTGGCACTATACAAGTCCGCTTTACGTGCTTCGATTTGTGCCTGACTGGTGCCCGTATCTTGCGCATTGCTTGAGCGGTCGGTCATAGCGACTTCGATATTGGCTTGTGCTTGTTCGAGCTGCTGCAAAAAGGCACGGTCGTCTATCTTGACCAATAAATCACCTGCTTGTACATTTTCAAAATCTTGCACTGCCACTTCTGTGACATAGCCAGAAACTTGCAGGCTGATAATCGTTGTTTGACCTTTTACAAAGGCATTATTAGTCTGCTGAACCGTAGGCGTAAAGGGCGGTAGCTTCCATGCATAAAGAATCAAAAGGACGCCAATAATGATTAGTGCAATTAATAAGCCTAGGTTAAAGTAAGATTTCTTTTTAGGCGACCAACCTGTAGCGTCAGGAATAGGCTCTTTTGGCGGCATTGGCGTTTCATCAGTATCAGCAACTGACGTTATTACCGAGTCCTCTTTTTTCGGTACGGTCACAGTATCATCATTTTTCGATTGGTTTAGAGGCATCTCTATTGCTGCTGCATTGGATGATGTCTGATTGTTTTCAGCAGTATTTTGGGTGGCATCTTGAGCGGTGTCTTGATTATGGCCATCAAGATCATTGAATTTGTCTTCGCTCATGATGCGCTCCTAATGAGATTAGTAAACATAGTGGATAACTTTTTAAAATATAGTAATTAGCATAAGAAGAAAAGGTAACAGCAACAAATCGATATGATTATCACCTGTTATTTTTTGCCCATCATTTCTGCCAATGCGGCAAGTTCTTTACCAAGTGGATTGCGTTTATGATAAAGGTAATAAAAATAAACCATCAATAAATATAGCGCGGTGATGGTGGCGCCCACGGCCATCAAAAAGAATAAATCGTCATAAGCGGCGACCGTTGCTTGACGTTGCACACTCTGTAGCATTTGGGTCATCGTAGCAGGATCAGTGGTATTCATTGAACTGACCATATCGGCATAATGCATCTGAGTACGAATGGTGGTAAAAGCTTGAATACCTGCCGCGCCTGCTAAACCGCCGATCGTTTGTGAGATACCAAAAATCACCGAAAAGCTAATAATATAGGCAGGTCCGTTAGCAATGGCGCGAAACATACCTTCAAATACCATTGGTCCCATAAAGTAAACGGCAGCAAAAGCGATTATAAACTGACTGAAATAGAACATATAAGGGGCAGAGTTCAGCGACACACCCGTATCTATCCATGCACCAATCGCAATCAATGCAACTGCAAAAATCACGGGTCGGCGTAGATCCGTCTCTTTGGTGGTAAAAATGCTAATCACTAATGCCAGTATGCTAGCCACCAAGATGATGGCATAGAAAACAATCAGCTGGTCATTACCATAACCAAGGTTTGCTAATAATCCTGCGGCACCCACACTTTGCTCAGACAGCAAAATACGCATGACGGCACCAGTAATCATAAAGGCAATAATGGTGCGGCTACGCATCCAGCGCACTTGTAACATAGGGTTTTTGCGATGCGTCTCAATCCATAAAGCAATCGAGATAGTCACGACGGCAATGATCAATGGATAGCTAAGCCAAGGCATCGTCCACCATTGAATTCTACCTTGTACTAAAAATACCGATAGGGCGGCAAGACCACTGGCAAAAAAGCCAAAACTCACCAAATCAAGTTTTTCAAAGACTTTTTCCGTGTTGCCCGGTGGTAGCTCAAGAATGTTAATAAGCCCAAAGCAAATCAGCGATAATCCCACTTGAAATAAAAATAAACCTTCAAGCTGACCATCAACGGCTAAATAAGGCGAGATAATCCGTGACAGTGGAATGCCAAACTGCACCAAGCCGAACCCCAATATCAGTCCGCTGATACGCCGAGCAGTTGGCATGCCTTGTAGACAATAAAAAATAGACAATACCGTCATCGCACTAGCCACCACACCACTAAAGCCACGGGCAACCAGCTCTAAATAATAAGGCTCGATGCTGATGCCAGTCATTGTACTGAGCAGATTGCTACTGACCAGCCACTGCATACTGGTGGCTGCCAATAAAAAGAACAAAGTGATTTTGCTAAATAACGACATGCCAAATTGCTGGCGAATTTTGTACAGCAGCACCGTGACACAAGCATTGGTCATATTGTAGGCGACTGATATCCAGCCACCTTCTACGGGCGTTAAACCCATTTCGCCTTGGATTTGAGTGAGATTCGCGACCAATAGACCGTTCTGAAAGCTGGCAGTTAAGCTGATAAAAATACCAATCAGTAAATAAAATACTTTACGGCGCACAGGGTGATCAGGGGTGGCAGGCGAGCCAAGCATGAATGGTCGTTCATGGGGCTTAAACTGGTATTCAGTACTCATGGGTGGATAATCTGCGTAGAGGGATAAAATGGTATATAGCCGTTGTTAAACAAGCATCACGCTCATCGGATAGTCATAAGACTCAAGACGTTCAAAGTCATTTAATAAAAAGCCATTTAACAGAAAGTCATTTAATAGACTGATAAAACCAAAAAAGTATTTTAAACCCTGTTTTGAATATTTTATCATAATTTTTGTTGAGCATTTATCACGCATAACTCACACATTGAAAATCAAGTTAAAAGATAGATGCTGCTGTCTGTCAATGATAGACGATAAGAAACACAGTGCTATAGTCAGAGCACTTTTAAACCGCTACGGTGTTACCCGCCCTATATGTCAAATAGCTACGACTCAGGTCATTTTTGCCCATAAAAAACAGCTCTATAAAGAGCTGTTTTTTATACATTAGATAGTCGATAAACAGTTAGACCATGGTACTAAATTGAGTGATCATAATTCGCCTCTAAACGCATGGCACGTTGATAGCTATCAAGACTGGCGAGTTGTAAAGCATACTGCTTGATATGCGGATAATCATCTAACGCTTCACGCTTAGCCAGCATGATTAAGTCAAAAGACAGCATAAAGTCAGCGCCGCTTAGCTTATGACCAACGATAAATGGCTTATCTGCAACTTCCTCGTTTAGATAGCTCAACAGTCTGTGTTTTTCTTGACTGATATAACCATCTAAAAACTCGTTGTCGATGATACCGGCTTTTTTGGTAAATAGCTCCAGTAATAACGGCAACATGAGCGAGCTTTCAGCAAAGTTAATCCATTGCAGATAATGTCCATAGTCTACGCTATCAGTCGTAGGACGTAAGCGCTCTGGCGCAAATCGCTCAATCAATAACTCAGTGATTGCACCCGATTCGGCATAAAGTTGACCATCCATCTCAATAACCGGAGATTTGCCGAGTGGATGTACCGCCTTTAAACTGTCTGGTGCCAAGTGAGTATTAGGATCGCGTTGATGACTAATGATCTCATAAGGTACGCCCAGCTCTTCTAAAAGCCATAAAATACGTAATGAGCGAGACTGGTTGAGATGATGTAAGCGAATCATGATAGTGGCCTTTTTGCATGGTCTATTATATTAACGTTAAAAAGATATTAGCCTTTCAGCTTAGTGATTAAACGCTTGGCAGCTTCCTCTGATGACGCTGGGTTTTGTCCAGTAATCAGCAAGCCATCTTCGACCACAAATGATTCCCAATCAGCGGCTTTTTCATAGTTACCACCATTGGCTTTTAGTGCATCTTCTACTAAGAATGGCACGACATCTGTTAGACCAACGGCGTCTTCTTCTGAATTGGTAAAGCCAGTCACTGTTTTGCCTTTGACTAAATACTCACCGTCAATTTTGACATTTTTAAGAGCGGCTGGAGAATGACAAACAAAGGCGACAGGTTTGTCTTGTTTGACAAACGTCTCAATCAAATTGATCGAATTTTTATCAACTGCCAAGTCCCATAGTGGACCATGACCGCCTGGATAAAAGACTGAATCAAAATCTTCAGCGTTCATATCAGCGAGTTTTTCAGTATTGGCAAGATGCTTTTGAGCGTCGCTGTCTTCTTTAAAACGCTTGGTATCTTTCGTTTGCGTGTCTTCAGTGTCACTGCTCGGATCAAGCGGTGGCTGCCCGCCAGCAGGAGAAGCAAGTGTCACATTGACGCCCGCATCGATAAAAGCATAATAAGGCGCGGCAAATTCTTCTAGCCAAAAGCCCGTTTTTTTGCCAGTATCGCCCAACTTATCATGTGAGGTTAGTACCATTAAAATATTCATAGTCGTCCTTATTTATTATTGATGTTGTTCTTAAATCATGGGTTGTTAGCAGTCATGCTTAATTAATCATCTGTAATCAATATGAGTATTTGCAATGACTGCTAGCGGTATCCATAGAACAGTATTCATGGTTGAGAGGTCATTTTCAGTGGTTGTCTTAGCAAGTTATGTTGTTAAGTCGTTATTTGCGATTCAATCAACTGATAACCATTGGTTCGGTTATTCAACCTCAGAAACTTTAACCACTGTTTTACCAAAGTTATCGCCATTTAGCATGCGAACAAAGGCGTTTGGTGCATCGTCTAAGCCTTCAGCGATATATTCTTTGGTTTTAACATCGCCTGACTCGACCCATTTGCTCATGGTTTTTAAGAATTCTGGGAAGTGATCACCATACTCTTCAAAAATAATGAACCCTTTGATGGTGAGACGACGGCTTAGAATGTTGCCCATTAATACGCCTAGACGATCTTTACCATCAGGCAGCTCGGTGGCGTTGTATTGCGAGACCAGACCACAGACTGGGATACGTGCATGCGCATTTAATAATGGCATAACGGCATCAAACACTTTGCCACCGACGTTTTCGTAATAGATATCGATGCCATCTGGGCACGCCGCTTTTAATTGCTCGGCAAAGTCATCCGCTTTATGATCAATACAGACATCAAAGCCGAGCTCATTGACAGCAAAGTCACATTTTTCTTTGCCACCAGCCACACCAACGGTACGTAAGCCATACTGGTTGCCAACTTGACCTACCGTTGCACCAACGGGACCCGTTGCAGCAGCGACGACCAAAGTTTCCCCTTTTTGCGGCTTACCGATGTCGGTCAAACCCATATAACCGGTAAAGCCGGGCATACCTAATACACCTAAACCATAAGAAGGATTTGACATGTTTCTGTCAAGCTTTAAGACGCCTTCGCCATCACTGACGCTATAGTCTTGCCAGCCTGAGTTTGAGACCACTAAGTCACCCACAGCAAATTTGTCGATATTGGATTCAACGACTTGGGCAACCGTGCCACCCATCATGACGTCACCCACTTCTAGCGGATCAGCATAGCTTTTCGCATCGCTCATACGTCCACGCATGTATGGATCTAAGGATAAGTAAACGGTACGCAGCAGCATTTCATTGTTGTTTGGCGATGGAATATCGCTGGTTACCATGTCAAAGTTTTCAGCTTTTGGCTCACCTGTTGGACGGCTTGCCAATTTAATTTGACGGTTTGTTTTTTGATTTTGTTGTTTATCAAAGCTCATTATCAGATTCCTTTTCTATTTATTGATTTTAATATTTACTGGTTTTGATATTTAATGGCGAATGTAGTAGTTACTCAGTGCTGAGCAACTACTATAAATAGCATAACAATATGTGTTTCTTATTACGGTGGTGTTTTTATTAAGCAGCTTTGCTACTAATAGCACGTTGTAGAATACGGCGTGACACTTCTAAATCATTGTTGCTGTGCTCGCCTAACTGAACCATGTTGTGCGCCTCAAGCTGCTTGATAATCGGATCAATAGCTGACTCATCAAGTTCTGCATCTTCTAAACTGACGGGCAAGCCAAGGTCACGGAAGAAGTTTTCTGTAAGGATAATAGCGGCTTCAATGACAGCGTCTTCGTCTTGATGAGTATCATCGAGCGTAATATTCCAGACATTATGTGCATATTGAAGTAGTTTCTCTTTTTTGCTGTCTTTCAACTCACGCATTACTGAGGGTAATAAAATGGTTAGGGTGCGAGCATGATCGATGCTATGTAACGAGGTTAGCTCATGACCGATCATATGTGTCGTCCAGTCTTGCGGTACGCCTGCACCGATTAGACCATTGAGTGCCATGGTCGCTGTCCACATAATATTCTTACGTGTTTCTAAGTTTTCTGGATCTTGTTTAACGATACGACCTTCATCAATGAGGATTTTCAGCAAGCTCTCAGCAAAGGCATCTTGCACTTTTGCATTGACTGGATACGTTAGGTACTGTTCCATGACATGGACAAAGGCATCCGCAACACCATTCATCACTTGACGCTCAGGTAATGTCAATGTTTTGATTGGATCTAATATTGAGAACTTAGGGAAGGCAAGTGCGTTGCCAAATGGTAGCTTAGCTTGACGTTCACTATAATTGATGACGCCGCCTGAGTTCATCTCAGAGCCAGTGGCTGGAATGGTCAAAACAGCACCCAAATCGATGGCAGAATCAATGTCTCTGCAATAGCTGGTTAGTGCGTTCCATGCTTGTTCGCGTGAGACAGTCGTGCCATCTTCTTCAGTGAGTGACGATACCAATGCCACAAATTTGCTACCATCAATGACTGAGCCGCCACCGACCGCTAGCAAAAAGTCAATATTGTGCTCATTGACCATGTCTGCTGCTTTTAAAAGAGTCGTGAATTCTGGATTGGCTTCAATACCACCAAATTCGAATAGGGTACGTGTACCACTTGCAGCCAAGGCTTCTTTTACTTCGTCTAGCGTACCTGTGCGCTGTGCCGAACCGCCACCATAAGTGATAAGTACACGGGCATCAGTCGGTACCAATTCCGATAGTTGTTTGATTTGACCTTCACCAAAGACGATACGTACTGGATTGTAATATTGGAAGTTATTCATAGTATTCCTAAAATCATTAAATATTTGTGTTAGGCGTATGGGGTGCAAAAATCTCAGTGGCAAATTAGCCATTCGTTTTTGCAACTGTGGGCATTGTACATTAAATAGACCAGTCGTCTAGTAATTTTTACAAAACTCTCTTATAACTCAATTTTTTGCTTTAGATATAGGGAAGTATAAATGGCTAAAAAGCGTTTAACGCACGAGATTAGCGTCCCAATTGAGAAGTAGTCATCTGCCATACTTCTGCAAGCGGTGTATTGGTTTGGCTAATCTTGGCGATTAAACTGGCACCAAGCCAAGCAAAATACCAACGTTTTGCCATGCTCTCGGCCGCGATATTGTCAGGTTGTGGTACAGAGTCATCCGCCCAGCCTGCTTTGATTTGTTCAGCAAGCCAGCTGATGGTCTGCTGGTAACCAGCATTCAGTGCGATGCGCATAGGTTCAGACAGATCTGCAACCTCAGCGCTGAGCTTCACCACCAAGCATTTTTCATGATCACAGCCATTTTGCTGGGTGTCATACCAGCTTTGAAAGTAATCATAAATCTTTTGCTGAGCATTAACTTTTTGACGACCAATGGTGTCTAAGCGTATCTTATAATCAGTGAAATAATGACTGATGATAGCTTCACCGAACGCTTCCTTTGAGGCAAAATAATGGTAAAAAGAGCCTTTAGGAATACCGGCTGTGTCTAGTATTTGTTTGATACCGACGGCAGTAAAGCCTTTTTTAGAAATCAATTGATAGCCTGTTTCTAACAGATGCGTTTTGGTATCTGGTGGGATTGTGGTTGAGGCCGCAGACATAATGGTAATGTCCTCCTATATTTTTTATGAATGTATTTCAGAGATAAGGTATGGCGAATAATGCTACTTAGCGCGCTATTAACAATTATTCATGATACTTTCTATGGGTCGATGCAGATTTTTATCGTTGCTTATAATGAGTGCTTATTGTCAGGGTTGATATGGTCACGTTACGTTTTTTCAACAATACTTGCTGACAAAATACGCTTATTTGTATGAGGTCTATGGTAGCATTAGACCAGTCGTCTAGCAAGTTTCGTTTTGATGTGCTTAATCAAATGTCGCGAGCGCAGGCTATTTAATATAAATAACTGTGTTAAGGGTTATTTTTTATCTGCCTCAATTTGCTAGCCATACTGTTTTATTGACAACCAACATAACATCCATAAAATAAATGAGAAGAATTATGTTAACTGATACCGATAATACCAAAGCCAATGCCTATAATGATTTCCACCTCCAGTACATTGCAGGGGAATGGCAAAGCGGTCAAGATGATAGCGTCAATACCAACACCAACCCCTACAATGGCGATACACTTGTAAAGATTCAGCAGGCGACAGAAGCACAGCTTAATGAAGCTTATCAAGCAGCAAGTGCGGCACAAAAAGAGTGGGCACAGCAAACGCCAGCGACACGAGCAGGTGTACTATATAAAGTGGTTGAGATTTTAGATCAGCGCCAAGATGAAATCGTCGATTGGCTCATTAAAGAGTCGGGCAGTACCCGTGTTAAAGCCATGGTGGAGTTTGCTGCTACCCGCGGCATTACCCTTGAGGCTGCGACTTTCCCCAGTCGTGTACATGGCGAGATTCGTCCATCTAACACCCCTGGCAAAGAAAACTTTGTTTACCGTGAGCCCATCGGTGTCGTCGCTGTCATTAGTCCGTGGAACTTTCCATTACATTTGACACAACGTTCTATTGCACCAGCCTTAGCACTTGGTAACGCTGTGGTACTCAAGCCTGCGAGTGATACTCCAGTGACTGGTGGTTTGCTGCTAGCAAAAGTATTCGAAGAAGCAGGTTTGCCAAAAGGCTTGCTCAACGTGGTTGTTGGCTCAGGCAAAGAGATAGGAGATGCGATCGTTGAACACAAAACCCCAAGCTTTGTATCATTTACTGGCTCTACTTCAGTCGGTAAGCGCATTGGCGAGTTGGCTAATGGCGGCGACTACATTAAACAAGTAGCGCTTGAGTTGGGTGGTAACAGTCCATTTGTGGTATTAAAAGACGCTGATATTGAGCAAGCGGTCAAAGCAGCAGCCTTTGGGAAGTTCTTACATCAAGGTCAAATCTGTATTGCTATCAATCGTATTATCGTTGAAGACGAGATTTATGATGACTTCGTTGAGCGTTTCTTGGCACACGTTAAAACGTTAAATGTCGGCGATCCGAGCAAACAAGACACGGCGGTTGGTCCGATTATTAACAAAAAACAAGTCGAATCGTTGAAAGAGAAAATCGCTAATGCGCAGAAAGAAGGCGCAAAAATGATATTAAGTGGTGAGATTAAAGGTCAAGTGGTACCGCCGCACATCTTTACTGAAGTGACGCGCGAGATGGATTTGTCACGTAATGAGGTGTTTGGACCATTGGTCGGTATCATCCGTGCCAAAGATGAAGATGATGCGCTCTCGATTGCCAATGACTCAATGTTTGGTCTGTCGAGTGCGGTATTTACAAAAGATATGGCAAAAGGCATGCGCTTTGCTCGCGGTATCAGAGCGGGTATGACCCATATTAATGATATTTCAGTCAATGATGAAAGTAACTTACCATTCGGTGGCGAGAAAAACTCAGGTATTGGTCGTTTTAACGGTGAGTGGGTGCTAGAAGAGTTCACTAGAACGCACTGGATATCTATGCAACATGAGCCACGCGAGTATCCGTTTTAAGCGATGTATATTTTCAATGCTCTAAATTAAAGTTTTAACAATAAAAAAGCCTGCAAATCAGCGGGCTTTTTTTATGGGAACGTTGAAAGTGTGATTATTTAAGGTGAAAGCCTAGCAAGCCTTGTATCTCCTCGACGGTCATATGTCTAACGAGCGCTTGATCTTCTACCGACAAGCGATTGGTGTGCTCTTTTATCATAGTATGGATGCTACGAGCGACCTCAGAGGTGCTAGCATAATACATTTGCGGCTCTTCTTTGGTGAGTTTCATCAAAAACTTATCGATGATTTTGCGCTTTTCATGGGAAGCGTGTTCTTGAGTCATGACATTCTCCTAGTTATAAACCATCTAAGCAGTCAGCTCAGTGATAGTCAATGCTTATGGCTAGTATAACGCAGATAACAACGAGGTTAGCGACTTAAGTTGAACGGGTAACACGCTCTATACTGTGTGTCACATTCTAAAATATTATAGTTTAGACTCAGCTTCAAGTGAGCGCGTTTAACTACTTGGGAATCGAGAGTATGTCAAATCACCAATCAGACAACGCATCAAATAAGTCAGTCAAAAAAGCGGTATTGGTCTTATTTCATAACGATTTGCGCATAGAGGACAATGAAACGTTAGTCAAAGCGGCGACATTGGCTAAAAGTAATCAAGGCAACCTGATGCTTATCTATGCTGATTTTTTGGCTGATTGCATTCAATCGAGAGAGAGCCGTCAAGCTTACCACTTTAATGAGATGGGCGCTGCTCGTCAGCAGTTCTTGTCTGAGAGCTTGGCTGATTTGGATCGATCGCTTCAGCGCCTTGGTAATCGATTGCTGTATCTGTCGCCAAGCTATTTATCAAAGAGTCAGTTGTCGCCAGATAAGGTAGAGTCTGCCTTAAACGCCTTTACTCAGTTATGCCAGCTCATTGAGCAGCAACAAGTCACCGATATCTGTGTCAGCCACACCGCAGACTATAATCAAAATAAAGGCTATGCTGCCTTGCAGAGCAAATATCCGCAGATAATATGGCACAGGCAATCAACCCATACGCTATTTGCTGATTTACCGACACAAGACCTGCCCAAAAGCTTTACCCAGTTTCGCAAAAAGGTTGAAACAAGCCATGATTTATTGAATGCTGACGACGAAGTGGCCGTTTTTCCTACGCCAAAGTCGCTGCCGCCAATGCCTGATGCGTTAATAGCGCATAGTAAATACCTTTTTAAAACACAACCATCTGATGAGCAAGCGCTTAGTTTTAAAGGTGGTGAAACAAATGCAATGCTTCATTTAACTCACTATTTCGATTCTGCTGCGCCGCGCACTTATAAAACCACACGTAATGCACTGGATGACTGGACGCATTCCACTAAATTCTCACCTTGGCTGGCAAATGGTTGCTTGTCTGTGAAAATACTGTTGAATCGCTTACGTCATTATGAGCGTGAGGTTATCGCCAATGAGTCAACGTATTGGATATGGTTTGAGCTGCTGTGGCGCGAGTATTTTTATTGGTATGCAATTGAGCATGGTAGTAATCTATTTTTGTTTAAGGGCATTGGTCATCAATTACCAGCTACTCATTTTGACGATCAGCGTTTGCAGCAATGGCAGAATGGCAGCACGCCATATCCTATCGTCAATGCCTGCATGAATCAGCTAAAGCAAACAGGGTATATGTCTAATCGAGGCAGACAAATCGTTGCTAGCTGCTTTATTCATGAGCTGGGTTTAGACTGGCGTTACGGTGCAACCTATTTTGAGCAGCATCTTATCGATTATGATGTCGCGAGTAATTGGGGGAATTGGCAATATCTAGCGGGCGTAGGCGCTGATCCAAGAGGATGTCGGCAATTTAATCTTCGCAAGCAAACCCAGCAACACGATCCCAATGGTGAGTTCATTGATAAATGGCAAGGCGGTCATGCACGTTAAAGCGGTTTATGGATTTTAGACCATAAATGCTAAATAGCACGTTTTAAACCGCTTAATAGTCTTATCAGCGGTGGTTTTTTATGCTAATAGCAAAACGTTATAATGAGCTATAAAATTATCACTATTGTATAACTTATAACATTCATTTAAAATGAATCTTTAAGTTAAACTCTATTCACATGCTTCTAAGAAGACTGCCATGCAATCGATCAACTTACCCAGCAAGCCGCCCAGCTCTCCGCATCCTATCCTGAATCTGAGCTTTCGAATATTTTTTAGTGCTGCCGCGCTATTTGCCGTGATAACGATGCTGCTATGGTCTTTTGTATTTACCGGTCATACAGATATTGACGCACAAGCACTGAATCCGTTGTACTGGCACGGTCATGAGATGGTCTATGGTTATGCCTTGGCGGTCATTGCAGGATTTCTCCTCACGGCAGTGAAGACGTGGACAGGGGTAATGATGCCGCATGGTTATAAGCTGCTGGCTATATTTGGCTGTTGGCTGCTGGCACGTTTGAGCTGGGCAGGTTTTGGGCTTGGTATGATGGTTGCGGGTAGCAGTATATCGTTGTTATATGTCGCCGCAGTATTTGACTTATTGTTTATCGCCTCAATGGCATTTGTGATATGTCGAGCGGTATTGCAGGTCAAGCAGTATAAGCAAATGGGCATCTTAGCGAAATTGGCATTATTGACCGTTGGCAATGGAATCTGCTACTGGGGTATTATCAATGCCGATATGAGTATGACTAAAATAGGTATTTATCTAGGGTTTTATTTAATTATCGGTTTGGTGCTGACCATTGGTCGCCGCGTGGTGCCATTCTTTATTGAACGTGGTCTCAGTGTTGGAACGACGGAAGTCATCAAGTTGCGCAATAGTAAAGTACAGGATATTGCGAGTTTATTGTTTTTCTTAGCCTTTTTTATCAGTGACTTGTTTTATCCTAATCAGTATCTGCTGACTATTACAGCACTTGGCGTAGCAGTGGTTAATATCGTCCGTTTGGTAGGTTGGTATCATCGCGGTATCTGGCAAAAGCCATTGCTTTGGTCATTATATGTTGCATTTTTGGGCATGTGTTTGAGTTTTCTGCTGTATGCGCTGCAACCATGGTTGGGCTATACTCATAGTATTGCGATGCATGGGCTTGCCATTGCTGGCGTTGGTATGATGACCGTGGCGATGATGACGCGAGTATCGCTTGGCCATACGGGACGCAGCATTCATCAGCCGCCCAAGACGGTGAATATTATGTACGGTCTGATGGTATTGGCATTTGTCAGTCGCGTGCTGTTGCCGCTTGCCGATATGAGTCACTATCTATTATGGATCATGATTGCCCAAGGGGCGTGGATTGCTTGCTTCGTGCTATTTTGCATCAGTTATTTGCCGATGCTGGCACGTCCTAGACCTGATGGTTTGTTTGGTTAGAGCCTGTAGAGCCGTTATAATGCTATCGCCAAAATAATAGGGTATTTATCCAAGTCTATCGACTGATTGTTGATATTTTTAAGTAGATTATTTTGCAAATGTTATAAGGTTTTAAGACCTTTGTTTTCCAGACACTGTTTGTTTGAAATACCGTTTATCCGAAATACCGTTTGTTTGAGATACTGACTTTTCAAGACCCTCATTTTCAAAATTATAGAGTTACATTGCTAAAATTTAGGCTGATACATACTTGAGAGATTTATATAAAATAGGAGCGCAAATAAATGCGATTGACCAATTATAGCGATTATGCACTGCGCTCATTGATTTACTTGGCGGTGAGACCAGAGCCGCCATTACTCGCAAATATCAGTGGTATTGCCGACAGTTATGGCATTTCTAAAAGTCATTTGACCAAGATTATTCATCAGTTGGGTCAGCTTGGTTATATAGAAAGTGTGCGTGGTAAAAATGGCGGTATACGTTTGGCTCGTGCGCCAAAAGACATCAATTTGGGTGTATTAATTAAACAAATAGAGCCAGACTTTGATTTGGTCGAATGCTTTGCGACCCCCGCGAATGATAAGAGTAGTGATGGTGGACAGACTGGTTCAACAGGTTTGCCTATTACGCTTATTGATGAAACGACAAATAATGCTAGAGGCTGTGTCATTAGCCCAGCATGCCAACTAAAAAGTGTATTCTTTGAAGCATTAACGGCATTTATTAACGTCCTTGAGCGCTATACCTTGGCAGATATCATCAATAACGAAGATGAGCTAGCGTCTTTATTGTTTCGTTAATAACTTTTGATGTTGATGGCGTCATTGCAAAAAAGGGAGCGACCATCTTGGTCACTCCCTTTGTTATGCTTCTAATGTGAGATTATACGGTCAATTAAGCTTTTTCTAATTTTGGACGGGCTTTATCAATGGCTTTTAATAGCGCCACTTCAAATTCACCGTCATTGAATGTCACTAAATAGGAATGTGCGGCGCAGAAATTACGCGCATCGCGCCATTCATGTGCCAAATTGCTTGCCCAATCGCAGTATTGCTTGCCTGCATCGGGCTCATTTTTTAGCGCTTTTTTGGTCGTTGGGTGCAGTATCAGTTCAGGTAATATCGCCTCTAATAACTTCATCGGTGGACTCATAAAGGTATCATCGACGTGCAAGCTTTGACTGGCAGGATGATAGGCTAATAGTGAGCCTGCATGAATCATCTCATTGGGTGAGATATAGTGGATGCCTTGTGACATTGAGAACTTAAGCTCAGGGTAACGCTTGGCGACCGCATCGCTTTCAACCAAGTCATCTGCCCATTGTACTTCAGGTACTTTTTTATGGTGGCGGCGACTGCCATAAAAGGTCGCCTGCGGGAAGTCTTTTGCCATTTGTGCACAGTGCACCGTATGGAATGGGTGGACGTTCAGTACTGCTTCGACATCTTGACCATTATTGGTTAATGCCATCACCTCATCGCGTACGTCACCAGTCAATGAATAACTATCCAAAAATATAAACTTTCCTGAGTTTAACTGTATAAGTGAGCACTGAGTGCCAATGTTTAGAACACCGCCAATGCGAAAAGATCCGCGTATATTCCAAAATCCTGCCCCTAAATCATGAATTTTATCGGTCATTGAAATTATTCCTTAGTGTTTTTATTCGAGTTTTTTAATGTCTCAGCAATTTTAATAATGAATATTCCTTATCAGTAGATGACAACTTATTATAATTGATATCTTATTATGGTGAGTCATGTACCTAAAGTCTGTTATAAAAAAGATGTTGATTGTTAGGTTCAGTGTATAACGTTAAAGTCGGATATAAGCCTATATTACTCGAGGGTCATTGTCATTCATAGCTTATAATTTATAGATTATTATTTAATGAATCTGTATAATATCTCTCACTATTTAATTTGTATTTGAAGGTTGAGTCATGAGATTTTTTGGAAAAATGAGCGCATCAGCGGTTATGGCAACGATGTTATTAGCAGGTTGCTCAAGCCTAAACAATGATAACAGCGTCACTAAAATTGACACTATCCAAGCTGCTCAAACCGCACCAGTCCCACAAGTGGGTTTTCGTTTCAGCACTACTGAGAATTTTGATCTTGCCAATCAAAACAAACTTTCTTGGCGTGTGTTTTATGACAAACCCTCCACAGGTGCAGATGCTACTTGGTTTGACGCCGTAAAACATGGTGATCTAGCCACGGTCAAATACATGGTTAACAATGGTCAAGACTTAGAAGTTAAAGATACAGGTAGCCTTAACCAAACGGCGTTAGGCTGGGCTGCTTTTATCGGCTATGAAGATGTGGTCGATTACTTAGTCAGCAAAGGTGCTGATATCTATGCTAAAGATGACGGTGATGTTTATAACGTCATGAAATCTGCTGTACTGGGAAAAAATACCAATATTGTCAAAAAAGTACATACGTTATTGAATGAAAAAGCGCCTGTGGACTTAAATGATCAGACGGTAGAAAGTGATGGTGAAACCTTGATTATGGTTGCAGCTAGTAATAATCGCCTTGAAACTGTCAACTATTTATTGGCGCAAGGTGCTAATCCAAATCTAGTGGCAACGACCAAAGACAAAAAAATGGGCTCATATAATCAAGGTGCCTATTCATATGCGTGTTCGCGAGATTTGGTTGATATGCAAAAGCTATTAGCCGCCAATGGTGCTGTGAATCATCGCACTGGCAAAGCGAGCTGTGAATAATTGCGTTAATGACTTTACAAAAAAGGCTGCCATTTCGGTAGCCTTTTTGTATGCTAAGCGCTCCTAAGTCAGAGATTGACCAGCAGATTGTTTATCAGTACCTAGTTTATAAGTGCTTTTCTCATGAATGCCTTGTTTATGAGCAGTTTTTATAGTCGTAAGCGGATATACGAGGATTGTTGCCATAGTTGTCGTTACTACATAAAAACTGATCGAATCGGGTATCGCCATTAATATAGCGATGCATCCAAGCAATACCGGGCTTGCTCAGTAATATCTCATTAAAACGATAACTTGGACAAAAATGGCTACCGTTCTTTATCTCAATCTTCATTTTTGCGCCTGTAGCTTTATCATAAAAACGACTGCTGTATTTTTTATTTGAGGCAATACGGTCATTCTGGCAAGTAATGAATAAAGCAGGCGTGTTCATTTCGCCATAGTCTTTATCGTGATAGGGCGTTTGCGCAATAATCGCTCGAACCGTCTGACGTTTTGTCGCTAGCTCGAGTGCACCGCCGCCGCCCATTGACCAGCCAATAGCACCCAAGCGCGTACTATCTATCTGAGCGCCTACCGTATTGTCACGAAGCATATGATCAAGCGCGGCACTTAACTGCGCCGCACGGCTCTCTGGGTCATCATAAATGGAGTTGGTATCGATGGTAATAACCACAAATCCCCAAGATGCCAAACGTGGCCCCCACCATTTAATAGAAGATTCGTAGGACACATAACCGGGTATCACTGCGATTCCGCCTAACAGACCATAGCCGCCTGCATTGGTTGGATAATAAATAGTTCCGCCACCAAAGCCGTTGGCTAACTGACGAGGAACGGGTTTTTTGGCCACCGAAAAAGGCCCTTTATCACGCGTATCTGACAGATTAGCCGCTGTAATAATACTGTCGGCGATACAGTTTGACGGCACGGCTGGTGCTGATACAGGCGATGTTATTGCAACCGCTGACGCTATCGGGGTTGATACTATTTTGGTCGATTGCTCTTTAATTGTGAGCTTGTTCGTTGCGGCTACTTCGTCTAACGTAACTGCCGACGCATTTATAGAAAAAACCAGTGCGCCTATAGCGCCAATCCATTGCGAATAATAAGGGTATTTGGGCATGATAGAGCGTCTGCTATAGGTGAGTTGGATTTTGTCGCAGGTTATATTTTGTGGGTATAAGTTTTTGTGAATTGCATTTATATATAATAGATCAAAATAATAGTAGACAGTAATCTGCTTGCTGTCAAAAATATACGTCATCTACGCAGTATATAAATCAGCAGTTTTTAGTGTTCAACAGACCCTAAGCATAAATAAAGCAATACCGATAACACACCGAAACCAGAGTCTGGTATTTGGTGTGCTAAAATCATATATGACGCCTATCCCTAGCATCAGCCATTATTTTCATTATTGTTTTTGTCATTATTTCAGCTATTATCGTCCTATTTCTATTACTCACGCCAGATCATCCGCGTCCAACATAGCCTGTATCCCTGTGAAAAATACCATCAGTAAATCCCAAAATAATATGCCAGAACCTCTATCTACACCAATCAATAATGCAACATCGTGGGTCTTAAAACTCACCATTGGCTTGATTGGGATGTTTGCCTTTTTGCAAGTCTATTCTATTCAGGCCATTTTGCCCGTATTAATGGTAGACCTGTCTGCAACTGAGGTGCAAGCTGGTATGATCGTCGGTGCAACGGTGATGGCGATTGCTATTATGTCGCCATTCTTGGGCATGCTGTCTGACGCTGTGGGGCGTAAATCCTTTGTCGTTGGCGCGTTATTATTTTTAGCGATACCAACTGCTTTAATTGCCCAAAGTCCGAGTATTGGTTGGATGGGCATGTGGCGGTTTATGCAAGGGTTGTCTGTACCGGGCATTACCGTGGTGACGATAGCTTATATCGGTGAAGAGTTTGAGGGACGCGCTGTCACGGAACTGATGTCGTTCTATGTCTCAGGCTCGGTACTTGGCGGCTTTATGGGGCGATTTTTACTTGGGCACTTGCACGAGCTTATCGGCTGGCGTGCAGGCTATTATGTGATGGCAGCGATGACCCTTATCGGTGCGCTGTGGGTCGGCAAGATGCTACCATCGTCACAGCAGTTTGTGGCCAATCCGAATTTTCGTTCCGCGATGCAGACGCTCGGTGAGCATTTAACCAATCGTTATGTGGTGACGGCTTGTCTGTTAGGGGCGTGTGTTTTATTTTCACTCGTGGGTTGTTTTACCTTTATCAATCTACATCTTGCTAAGACGCCATATGAGTTGAGTACGGGTGCGCTTGCCAATATTTTTGCCGTTTATTTAATAGGCGTTGTCATCACGCCATTGTCGACGACCTTGCTACGTCGCTTTGGTTCAGCGCGCACAGTACGTGTGGCTGTTTTCGTTTCTATGATTGGGGTGCTGTTAACACTAGTGACGCCGTTATGGGGCATTATTATTGGTCTTGCTATTATGTCCTCAGGTGTCTTTATCACCCAAGCTGCCACCATCAGTTATATCGCCGTCAATGTTAAAAAAGGGCGCTCATTGGCGTCTGGTTTATATTACATGGGGTATTATGCTGGCGGTACGATGGGTGCGTGGTTAGGCGGCATGGCTTATGCGCGCGGGCAGTGGTCGCTCACAGTATGGCTGCTCTTATTTGTACAGATTTTGGCATTACTGGTTGCCAGTTTTGGCATGATAAAAACAAAATCACGCGCGGCTTGATGGCTGTTTTTGAGCAATTTTCATCAAGCTATTGCAGCTTAGGATGTTTACGTAAGGTCGCTTTACATAGCACCTATTTTTTCTTACTATCGATATAGCCTGCTCAATACGCCATCAATTATCCATGATTCACCCGCATAATAACTTATCCGCATGACCAACAAGGACGTCACATCTATGTCAAATATTTACCACAGCGCCCCTTCTGCTTACGATTATCCTTTATTAGTTAAGCAACTATTGAACCGTGCCAAAACGGTGTCGCTTGAGCAAGAAATCGTTTATGCTGACAAAAAACGCCTCACTTATAAAGATTTATTCAATCGTATCAATCGCTTGGCCAATGTCTTAGCAGGTTTAAATCTAGATGCAGGTGATATAGTGGCGGTGATGGATTGGGACAGCCATCGTTATCTTGAGTCGTATTTCGCGGTACCGATGTCAGAGTATATTTTACAAACCGTTAATATCCGCCTATCGCCAGAAAAAATTCTTTATACCATCAATCACGCTAAGCCAAAAGTGCTGCTGCTCAACTCTGAGTTTGCGCCATTGGTCAAAAGCTATCAGTTTGAAAACTCTAGTATTGAGCACATTATTTGGCTAGATGATGATGGTGTGACATTTGAAGGAGTCTTCGGTGGTAATCAAAACCGCGTAGTAGGTGAATATGAAGCGTTATTACAAGCTGCCGATAGTGAGTTTGACTTCCCAGATTTTGATGAAAACACCATTGCCACGACGTTTTATACCTCAGGCACGACGGGCGATCCAAAAGGCGTATTCTTTAGCCACCGCCAGTTAGTATTGCATACCCTCACCGAAGCTGCGACACTAGGTATGCTGCCCGACAAGCAAGGCGTCAGTTACGGTGATGTCTATATGCCGATGACGCCAATGTTTCACGTGCATGCATGGGGCTTTCCATTTACCGCGACCATGGCTGGTCTGAAGCAAGTGTATCCGGGACGCTATGCACCAGATGTGTTAATGGATTTGATTATTAATGAAAAAGTTAGTATTACCCATTGTGTCCCAACGATTTTGCAAATGGTGCTCAAAGAAGCGCAAGATCGTGGTGCCAGTTTCAATGGCTTAAAAATGATCATCGGTGGCTCACGATTGACAGAAGGCTTGGCAAAAACAGCCATGGCACAAGGTATCGAAGTATATACTGGTTATGGTATGTCAGAGACAGCGCCCCTTATTAGCTTGACAGAATTTAGTCTCGACGAGCCTAAAATGAGTGAAGATGAAGATATCGCTCGCCGTTGTATGACTGGTAAGCCCGTACTGATGGTGGATGCTCAAATATGGAGTAGCAATAATGAGTCGGTTGGTACCGGTCAAGACAATACTGGCGAGCTGGTATTACGCGCACCTTGGTTAACGCAAAGCTATCTGAAAAATGACGATGCGGGCAAAGAGCTGTGGGAAAACGGCTATATGCACACCCAAGACATTGCTTATATACGTCCTGATGGTTATATTAGGATTACTGATCGCTTAAAAGATGTCATTAAGTCAGGCGGCGAGTGGATATCGTCATTAGAGATTGAGACGATTTTGTCGTTACATCCAGCGGTCGCTGACGTATCTGTGATTGGGATACGTGATAAGCAATGGGGCGAGCGTCCATTGGCCTTGATTGTGTTAAAACCTAATGCTCAAGACACGAGCGTTGATGATATCAAAGCCATTGCTGAGAAAGCCGTAGAGCGGGGTATTATTCCGAAATATGGTGTGCCAAGTCAGTTTAAGTTCGTCAATGAGTTGCCAAAGACTTCTGTTGGTAAGCATGACAAAAAAGTGATGCGTGAGATGTATGCTGATCAAACTGAGGTGTAGGTTTAAAGTGTCTTAACTATTGAGCAGATAACCGGCTTAATAGTTGACCTTTATTGTTAGCTCTGCTACATTTTAAACCGATACCTAATAAATCGATACGTAGTGTATCGGTTTTTTTGTTCTATTAGAGATAGCTGGCAGGGATAGCCAATCTTTATTATGACATTATTAGACAATATTACATCGTATTACCCATCATTTATGCTAAGGACAGCTATTATGAGCGAGCAAACCGCCACTTCAGTGACTAACCAATCGTCAGATCAAGCTCAGACTTCTCAAGCGTTATCTAATACCACTCAAACTTTTGCTGAAATTTATCACTCTTCTATTGAAAATAAAGAAGAGTTTTGGGCTGAGCAAGCCAAGCGTATCTATTGGCATAAAGAGCCTGAGCAAATCCTTGATGACAGTAATTTGCCATTTGCTAAATGGTATGTCGGCGGCGAGACCAATCTTTGCTATAACTGTGTGGATCGCCATCTTGCAGAACGCGCAGAGCAGGATGCTTTTATCTGGTTATCCTCTGAGATTAACCAAGAGTTAATAGAAACCTTTCCTGCAGTCGTCGATGCGTTTAAAGATTTGGGTAATAACGTTGAGCTTTACACGGACTATACCAAGCGTCGTCTGACCTATAATGACCTATATAAAGAAGTCAATTATTTTGCTGATGTGCTACAGCGTCATGGTATTGGCAAGGGCGATCGCGTTATCATTTACATGCCGATGATTCTAGAAGCCGCTTATGCCATGTTGGCTTGCGCTCGTATCGGTGCGGTACATTCGGTGGTATTTGGTGGTTTTGCGGCTCATAACTTAGCCATTCGTATGGATGATGCCGAAGCAAAAATGGTCATCACGGTGGATGCAGGTTTGCGCGGTGGTAAAGTTATTAATTATAAAAACCTTGTCAATCAAGGGGTCGAGCAAGCAACAGTTAAGCCCGAACATGTATTGGTCATCAATCGTGGCATTTTACCATTTGAGCCAAAAAATATTGATGTTGATTATGCAACCCAGCGCCGTATCAGCTGTGAAGCCAATGCGATTGTCGAGCCAGTTTGGCTTGAGTCAAATACGCCATCGTATCTGCTTTATACTTCTGGTACGACGGGTACGCCAAAAGGCGTGCAACGTGATACAGGTGGTCACGCGGTTGCGTTAACGACGTCGATGGACTATATCTACGATGGCAAGGCGGGCGAGACATTTTGGGCGATATCAGATATCGGCTGGGCGGTTGGGCATTCTTACACCATTTATGCGCCATTGCTGGCGGGCATGACGAGTGTGATGTATGAAGGTCTGCCGCATCGCCCAAATCCCGGTATTTGGTGGCGAATTGTCGAAGCAAACAAGGTCAATATTTTATTCACGGCACCGACGGGTGTCCGTATGCTGAAAAAACAAGATGAGACATGGATGACGCGCTATGATGTCTCCAGCGTAAAATCCTTCTTTTTGGCAGGTGAACCACTGGATGAATCGACAGCCAACTGGCTGACTAAGCATTTAGGTGTGCCAATTTTAGACCATTATTGGCAAACAGAGTCTGGCTGGCCCATTCTAAGTAACACACCCAAATTTAATCATAAGCCGCACAAGCAAGGCTCACCCGGTTATCCCATGTATGGTTATGATGCGCATGTCATTAATGAAGAAACAGGCGAACCTTGTAAAGCTGGCGAAAAAGGACTGCTCGCGATTCGTGCACCATTGCCGCCCGGTTGTCTGACCACGGTATGGCGAAATGACGAACGCTTTATTAGCAGTTATTTTGGTCTGTTTGATGGCAAGCAATACTCAACCTCAGACTATGCCGTGACTGATGAGGAGGGTTATTTTTATATCTTAGGACGCACTGACGATGTGATTAACGTCGCCGGTCATCGTATTGGCACGCAAGAAATTGAGGAAGCGATTAGTACGCATCCAGAGATGGCAGAATGTGCGGTTGTGGGTATTCATGATGAATTGAAAGGGGAGTTGCCGATAGCCTTTTGTGTGCTGAGAGATCATGAACAAGTCACGACCACTGAAAATCGTTTCCGTATTGAGCAGCAGGTCATCGGTGCTGTGGTCAAATCCCTTGGTGGTATCGCAAGGCCAGCGGCAATTTATTTCCCGCAAGCACTACCAAAAACGCGCTCTGGCAAAATCTTACGTCGAGCCATTCGTGCTTTAGCAGAAGGCAACGAAACAGGAGATATGTCAACGCTTGATAATCCAACAGCGATTGACGCGATTAAGCAGTCCATGAAAGACTACTAATACGATGGCGTATTAATTGAAAAAAGCCATCTGACGTTAATATTGAAAAAAGCTCATGCACAATCATGGGCTTTTTTATTTTTAATTTAAGGCGTCTCCTAATTTTTATCAGCACTTAGTCGCTTTCGCTCAAACTGAAAATATACCTTACATAAAGTTTTTCTCGTTAACATAAACTCAGATAAAATTTTGACAAAGCGCTTGACCCTAAAAATGGTTTATTGGTATAGTCAATAACGATACAAAATAAATCATTTTATAAAATACGTTTGATCGATAAAAGCTCGTCATTTTTTCTCTCTTTTTGAATATTAAGACACCGCTAAAGGGTAGTCTCGCAAACAAGATAAGGATATCTTATGCACCACGTCAAGCAGCTCATCAATGGTCAATTTGTTGATTCTAATACCAGTGAATGGATTGATATCACCGATCCTGCCACGCAAGAAGTCATAGCCAAAGTTCCGCAAACTACTGACGATGAAATAAATCAAGCGGTCGCTGCTGCTCAAGCAGCGTTTCAAACGTGGCGCAAAACGCCCATTACCACACGTGCCCGTATCTTTTTAAAGTATCAAGCATTGATACGCGACCACATGGATGAGCTGGCAGAAATCTTGACCGCAGAGCAGGGCAAGACTATTGCTGATGCACGCGGTGATGTATTCCGTGGTTTAGAAGTGGTTGAGCATGCTGCTGGTATTGCCAATTTACAAATTGGTGACTTCGTTGAGAACGTTGCATCAGGCGTTGATACTTATAGTATTTGGCAGCCATTAGGCGTCTGTGCGGGTATCACGCCATTTAACTTCCCAGCGATGATTCCTCTGTGGATGTTCCCAATGGCGATTGCGACGGGTAATACTTTTATCCTAAAACCTTCTGAGCAAGATCCAATGGTCACGATGCGTTTGGTTGAACTGGCAATAGAAGCGGGCGTACCTGAAGGCGTGCTAAACGTCGTACATGGTGGCAAGGCGACCGTTGATGCGATTTGTGATCATCCTGATATCAAAGCAGTTTCTTTTGTGGGTTCGACCAACGTCGGCAAACACGTTTATGAGCGTGCCAGTCAGTCAGGTAAGCGCGCACAGTGTATGATGGGCGCAAAAAATCATGGCGTTATCCTGCCGGATGCCAATAAAGAGCAAACGCTGAATCAACTAGCAGGCGCGGCATTTGGTGCTGCTGGTCAACGTTGTATGGCGCTATCGGTTGTAGTATTGGTCGGTGCTGCAGGTGAGTGGATTGATGATATCAAGGCCAAAGCAGAAGGTTTAATCGTCTCAGCTGGTAAGCATGATAAAGATTTGGGTCCCCTTATTTCTCCTGCCGCAAAAGCGCGTGTTGAGCATTTGATTGGCACAGGGGTAGAAGAAGGGGCGAGCTTGATACTTGATGGTCGTGGCATTATGGTCGAAGGTTATGAAAAGGGTAACTTCGTAGGGCCGACTATCTTTGATAATGTTACTGCGGACATGCAAATCTATAAAGAAGAAATCTTTGGACCAGTCCTGTGTATCATGCGTGCTGCCAGCTTAGATGAAGCGATTGAATTACTCAACGCCAATCCACATGGTAATGGTACGGCTATCTTTACTCAGTCAGGGGCTGCAGCGCATAAATTCCAACAAGATATCCAAGTCGGTCAAATTGGTATTAACTTGCCGATTCCTGTGCCACTACCAATGTTCTCGTTTTCAGGCTCACGCGCTAGTAAGCTTGGTGATTTGGGTCCTTATGGTAAGCAGGCGGTGCAATTTTATACCCAAACCAAGACGGTTACGGCGCGCTGGTTTGATGATGAAGCAAGTCGCGGTGTTAATACGACTATTTCAATTTAACGCTGAATCACCTATATTTGCATTGACGCTTTAATACACTCTATTCAGCACAAGGATGACCCCATGGATTTTTCATTGACCGATGACCAAATTGCCTTTCGCCAAACTGCTAGACAGTTTGCACAAAAAGAGCTAAAGCCCAATGCCGCTGAATGGGATCGCACTTCGCATTTTCCGATTGATGTCATTAAAAAATCAGGCGAGCTTGGATTTTTAGGGTTATATACCAACCCTGAATATGATGGCTTGGGATTGCCGCGTTTAGATTCTGCCATGGTGTTTGAGGAGTTAGCATGGGGTGATACCGCGGTCGCTGCTTATATGAGTATTCATAATATGGCAGGCTGGATGATTGGTGAGTTTGGCAGTGATGCATTGTGCAAAAAATATTTGCCAAATATGGTTAGTGGTGAATGGCTGGGCAGCTATTGTCTAACGGAACCTAATGCCGGTTCTGATGCCGCATCACTGCGTACCAAAGCCGATAAGCAAGGCGAGCATTATATTCTTAACGGCGAAAAAACCTTTATCTCAGGCGCAGGCTCCACCGATGTGTTGGTCGTTATGGCACGTACGGGCGCTACAGGTCCAAAGGGGATTTCAGCATTCGTCGTTGATGCAGACAGTGCTGGTATCGAATACGGCAAAAACGAGCATAAAATGGGCTGGAAAGCACAGCCGACACGGACGATTAGCTTTAAAGATGTCAAAGTGCCAGTAGAAAATCTCATCGGCGAGGAAGGTCAAGGTTTTCGTATTGCCATGAAAGGGCTAGATGGCGGGCGGATTAATATTGGTATCTGTGCAGTCGGTACTGCGCAAGCGGCGCTTGAGACAGCGACCAATTATGTACAAGAGCGCAGTCAGTTTGGCAGCCCGATTGCTAGCTTACAGTCGGTACAGTTTAAGCTTGCTGATATGCTGACCCAAACCATTACCGCAAGGCAAATGCTCTATTTAGCGGCGAGCAAAGTCGATAATAACGATGTTCAAGCCTCTACTTATTGTGCAATGGCAAAGCGTTTGTCTACTGACTTGTGTTTTGATGTCGCCAACGAAGCCTTACAGCTGCATGGTGGTTATGGCTATCTTAATGAGTATCCGCTTGAGCGTCATGTGCGAGACTTGCGTGTGCATCAGATTTTGGAAGGTACCAATGAGATTATGCGCGTGATTGTCTCACGCCAGCTGCTACAAGATGATGCGTTAAGTCAGCTGCGTTAACCATTTTATATAAATAGATAGTTTGCCTATTCGAATGTATGGATAAAGCAATTTTATAAAAAATTATAACAAGGATATTTCATGACGGATTATACCAACTTAAAACTATCGATTGATGGTCATACTGCAACGCTAACCCTAAATAACCCACCTGCTCATACGTGGACGATGGACAGTCTACTGGCGCTTAAGCAACTGGTCACTGACCTCAATGCTAATGATGAAGTCTATGCGATAATTATTCATGGCGATGGCGAGAAGTTCTTTTCAGCAGGTGCCGATTTAAATAATTTTGCAGATGGTGATAAAGGTCGTGCGATCAGTATGGCGATAGCCTTTGGTGAAGCATTTGAAGCGCTGTCAGCCTATCGTGGCGTTAGTATCGCCGTGATCAATGGTTATGCGATGGGCGGTGGTCTTGAGTGTGCGCTAGCCTGTGATATTCGTATTGCAGAAGATCATGCCCAAATGGCATTGCCAGAGACTGGTGTGGGCTTATTGCCATGCGCAGGCGGCACGCAAAATCTAACGGCTCTCGTTGGTGAAGGCTGGGCAAAGCGCATGATATTGTGCGGCGAGCGCGTCGATGCCCAGACTGCACTACGCATTGGCTTAGTCGAAGAAGTCACTGCAAAAGGTGAAGGATTACAAACAGCACAAGCATTGGCGCAAAAAGTTGGTAAGCAATCACCGGTTGCGGTCAGTTATTCCAAAACACTTATTCAAGCGGCAAGACACACACCGCCTGCGCAAAACCTTATCCATGAGCGTGAAGCCTTTGTTAAGTTATTCGATACCATGGATCAGCGTGAAGGCGTGCAAGCGTTCTTAGAAAAGCGTAAACCCATTTGGCAAAATAAATAAAATCAGCTGTGGTTTTATAAAATAAACTTTGATTTTGATGTTGCCCTTTTTAATTTTGTAGGTCCTTTTTTATGACGGTAAATATGACAGAGACAAAAGAATGCGCCCAAGATGCACCAGTATTATTTAATACAGAACCGACAGATTGTGGTCATCTGATTGGGATAATGACGTTAAATACACCCAAATCTCTCAATGCGTTAAGCGTCAAGATGTGTCAATTATTATCACAGCAACTAGAGCAGTGGGAAACTGATGCTCAGATAATAGCGGTTGTTTTAAAAGGTGCAGGGGATAAAGCGTTTTGTGCGGGCGGTGATATACGTAAACTCTATGACAGTATGTCTGTAAATGCACCGCTGCCAAACCCGTATGCGACAGAGTTCTTCGGTAATGAATACAACCTTTATCGACAAATGCACTTTTACTCTAAACCATTAATACTTTGGGGTGATGGCATTATCATGGGTGGCGGCATGGGTCTGATGGCAGGCTGTAGTCATCGTTTAGTCACCGAGCGTACCCGCTTTGCCATGCCAGAAGTGACCATTGGACTGTTCCCTGATGCTTCTGGCAGCTGGTTCTTGCAGCGCATGCCTGCTAAAACGGGTTTATTCTTAGGATTAACGGGTGCGATGTGTAATGGCAGTGATGCATTATTAGCCAACTTAGCAGAATATGCAGTTGCCAGCTCTGATTATGATGCCATCATGCAACGTCTGAAGCAAAGTGACTGGCAACCGGCAGCTAATGCAGACAATAAAGAAAGCTATAAAGAAAATAATAACAGCGCCCATAGTATCGTGAGCCGAGCATTAGCGGCGCAGCCTGTTGCTGAGATACCTGCTAGTAAGTTGGCGCAGCATTGGCGTGCTATCCAGCAGCTGATGAACAGTGGCGGTTTGGGTGATATTGATGCGCTATTACAAAGCGATGAGGCGCTTGCACAACTTGATGCAGATTTTGCTGCCGACAGCTGGTCACAGAGGGCTGTAGCAACTTATCGACATGGCTGTCCAGTTACTGCTGCTTTAACTTATGCGCTTTATTATAAAGTCACTGACTTATCGCTAGAGCAAGTTCTGTATTTAGAAGCCAATGTCGCTGTACATTGTGCCGCCAATCCTGACTTTAAAGAAGGCGTACGTGCGCTACTGATTGATAAAGATCGTAATCCACAGTGGTCACGCTCACTAGCAGACTGCTTGAGTAGCGAAGGGCAGGCGTACATACAGCAGCACTTTGTGAACCCTTATGCTAAAGATGAGCATCCGTTAGGCGATTGGTTGGGTGATGAGGCTTTAGGCAGTCAGTCTGTGCGTTAAAAATTGAATTTATCAATTCAATATAGACATCAAATTAAAATTACACTCTATTAAATAGTTTACAGCTATATGTGTAGCAACGCCTGCGTGCATGATTAATACTAACCATCAAGGAATGATGAGATGAATACAAAGGATGTAAATGCCACCGATAACGATACTACTAAGCCAAATATTGCTTTTATTGGGCTTGGTAATATGGGCGCACCAATGGCAGAGAACTTGTTAAAAGCAGGTTACCCGCTCTCGGTTTATGATTTATCCGCAGAAGCAACTGAGCGCTTGCAGCAAGCAGGTGCCAGTGTAGCAGACAGTCCTAAAGATGCTGCACGTCATGCACAGGTCGTTATCAGTATGTTGCCTGCTGGCAAGCACGTCCATTCTGTCTATTTAGGAGATAATGGCGCTGACGGTCTACTTGCAGAGTTACCACAGGGCACATTGGTGATTGACAGCAGTACCATTGCAGCGGCTGATGCAAGAACAGTGGCGGAGGCGGCAAGCAAGCTTGGCATAGACTTCTTAGATGCCCCAGTCTCTGGTGGTACGGGCGGTGCTATCGCTGGTACGTTAACCTTTATCGTCGGTGGCAGCACTGATGCCTTTGCCAAAGCTGAGCCGATACTGGCTGTGATGGGCAAAAACATCTTTCATGCAGGCGAGCATGGCGCAGGACAAGTGGCAAAAATCTGTAATAATATGCTGTTAGGCATTCTGATGGCAGGAACAGCAGAGGCGATTAACTTAGGTGTCAAAAACGGTCTGAACCCTAAAGTGCTATCAGATATTATGCTGCAAAGCTCAGGTCGTAACTGGACGCTAGAGGTATACAACCCTTATCCGCAAGTGATGGAGAATGTCCCATCTAGCAATGGCTATCAAGGCGGGTTTATGAGTAAGCTCATGCAAAAGGATCTTAACCTTGCCATGCAGACCGCTGAAGATACTCAGGTAGAGACACCGATGGGCGCTAAAGCGACAGAGCTATATGAAGCACATGCAATTGACAATGGCGACAAAGATTTTTCGAGCATTATGGGGCGACATGACAGCTCAGTATTGACTTAAATTATCAAAGTACCTATGAAAAAGGTCTGTATTATTATCTGAATGCAGACCTTTTTTTTGCTTATATTGCATCATCTAGCTGGGTAGGTTATAGACAAGCGACTGAATATCTTTCGCTGCTTTTTGCAGTCGTGGGACATGGGTTAAGAGATCATCTAAAGACACTCGTATGGTCGGTGCATGAAGATATAGCGAAGCAAGGTAGCGCGACTTTCTATCCCGTATCGGTACGGCGATTGCCACCATTTCAGAAATAAACTCTTCATTATCGATACCAATACCTGTTTCAGCGATACGATCAAGCTCAGCGTTTAGCGCATCGATATCGGTAATCGTATTTTTGGTAAACTTATCCAATGACAGGTTTTGCAGTATTTTGTCGCGGCTTGTGCGCGGCAACTGACTTAAATATAGCTTGCCAGTCGCTGTACACCACATTGGAGATTTTGCGCCCACTGGCAAATAGATCTGTATTGGCAAGGTCGTATTTGCACGGTTGGTATAGATCATGTTCATCTGATAAGGCACACCGATCCCGCAAGTCTCTTTTAGCTCATCAACCAGCTTTTGCAAAATCATTTGTCGCTCATTAAAGAACAATCGCTGCTGCCAAAGCTCAACACCCAAGTTGCGTACTCGCTTGCCCGGTATAATACCGCCGCCAATATCCACAGTCACAAACCCTTCATCGAGCAGATTTTGAATCAATCGATGAATGGTCGGCTTTGGAATATCAAGCTCTTGCGATAGCTCAAGTGGCGAGAGCGGTTTTGAGGCATAGGAAACCGCCTCGATAATCTCTAACACACGGGTAATCGACGATACTTTAGGCATATGAGTGGCTCAATAAGAATAAAAAGAATACAGTAGGAAATACAACAAGGCATTAACAGATAAAAGTAAATACGCAGCCTTGCGACACATTTTCCCTAACCTCTAATTTAGCATAATATCAAGCCTAGACAAGATCTAGTTACTTTATATGCCAATACTAAATGTATCAATACTAACGTCACAAAGTCATACAATATTGAAAATTTATGCTAATGCTTTATTTTTCTGAAAAGTTTTTTAAAAGCAATAATTACTACACCAACTCACAAAACACAACAAACTGTAGTAATAAGCTATATAACTGCTATTGAGTTAAATAAAGAGGTAGGTCATTATAATGACATATTTTGTAATATCCTTACATGAAGATTAAGCTAACCAATATTCATGTTTGCGCTTTTGAGTTACTTTAAGAGCATTGTGTAACAGAAAGTCGAAGTTTTGCAGATTGGTGTAGTAATTATTACAATATCTATGCAATCTTTACATAACGGCAAATAAAAAGCGCTCCTAGAGGGGTGACTTTTCCGGCCAAAATTGTTTTAATCTGCTCAACAAAATGATCGATTTAAAAAAAGCTAGATTGTCATTTTTTATGGGCGACTTATTCCACACTTTAGGAGAGTATTTATGAGACTTATTAAATTAACAGCAATTTCTGCTGCCGTTTTAGCGTCAACTGCTGCACTAGCTGCTGAACCTGTTATCGTTGTTGATGGTAACGATGCAGTTGTGTATGAAGCTGAGCCTGTTGCTGTTGCATATGAAGCTGAGCCTGTTGCTGTTGCATATGAAGCTGAGCCTGTTGCTTATGCATACAATGCTGACGCTGGTATCGTTCGCAATACTACTGGTGCTGTTGTCGGTGGTACTAAGACTTTCTTCCAAACTGCTATCAACCCAGCTTCTGTTAGCGCTGAAGTTGGTACACTAGGTTATGGTGCTAACATCGGTTGGTCACTAAATGAGAAAACTGAATTACAAGCTGGTTGGGCTGGTGGCGATGTTGCTGACCTATTCGGCGGTGACTTTGACGCAAACGACGTAAACTATGACGTTGATTCTGACTTCAGCAACCCGTACCTAGGTGTGCAATTACGTCCTACTGGTAACTGGTTTACAATGGGTGCTGGTATCATTGTACCTGACAACGACATCGACGTAACTGCTAATCCAGATGGCGGCGTATACAAAATTAACGATAGAACGTTTGTTGCTGATGGCGAAAACGGTGTAGGTTCTTTACAAGGTACTATGGAACATCGTAACAAACTAGCACCTTATGGTACTATCGGTTTCCGTCCTAACATCGGTAACAACTGGGGTGTATTCGGCGAAATCGGCGCAGCCTATATGGGTAAAACTAACGCGACTGTAAATGCAGTTGACCCAGAAAGAAATGTGAATATTGATAATGGTGTTACTCCAGGTGGTGTAGATTCAGGCTTAAATGCTGGTCAAGTTGCTAAACTTGCTGAGCGTGAGCTTGAAGATAAAGACTATCTTGAGTGGATGCCAATTGTTAAGCTTGGTGCAACTTACCGTTTCTAATCTAATCACGGTTTAAGTACTGTTATTAGAAGAAGAGTAAGAAAAAACGATCCTTTTTAGGGTCGTTTTTTTGTCTGTGAAAGGGTAGTTGTTAGAATGAATAACAGGTGTAAATGGTCTAGAAAACAACGATGGTTTGTTGCGCTGACAATACCGCGATATGGTAATCGGATTTAACGTCTGCTATGAACATTAAAGATGACGGTTCTCTAATAGCATGAATCAAATCAGCAATCAGGTAGGAGTAATCTATTCCTAACCCTTGTGCCAGTTTGTATTGATGAATTTTGATAAAACTTTCTTTTATTTGCCACAGTAATTTAGCGATAATCTCACGCTGAAGTGGGGACAGTGTTTGTAAAGCAGCCATTTCATGCTCAGAATAAAACCGCTGTGCCACGCGCCATGCTACATGATTGGTTTCAATATCAATACCAATGGGACGGTGACCGCTAATGACCACTGTTACTTTACTGTTCAATGATGTATCAATTGTCTGAACAGTATTTTGATTAATATCATGGTGATTCTTGCTGCCTGTATGACTAAAGCATACGTAATATTCACTGCTGCTAAGCCGATACGGGAAGTTTGACTCATCCAGAGTATCGCGCAACTTTAGCTGATCCAGTAATTGTTGTAGCAATAATCGAACGCCTTTACGTTGTAGTTGACGTTGATGCTGCGCCATTTCACGCGTTGATAAACTTACTGGTGATAGGCAGTAATGCCAATTAAGCTCGTAAATTTTCTGAAAATCTACCTGCAATATATTGTTCGCGGATGACCACAGTAATTCATCCCACAGTCTTTTAAAGTTGAGGGATGAACACTCGCTTACTTGTGCAGTGGCGCACCACGTTACAGGATCGAGCTGGGTATATTGGACATGGGTCAGGTTTAAGATAGAGCTTGGCATCATTGATTATATCTATTGGATTGGTTCGCTTAGTAATATGCAAAAAGCCCAGCGATATATTATTGCTGGGCTTTCAATTATAAAATATGTTGAGCTTTATCGACTGTGATTGGTTTTACTGGTGTTAGTAAGACAATTCAGCACGGCGATTTAGTGCATAAGCTTCTTCAGTATTACCAGCGGCAGCAGGGCGCTCTTCACCATAGCTGATGACGCGGATATTGTTTACTGCGACGCCTTGAGTAGCAAGGTAATCACGTGCTGCTGCAGCACGGCGCTCACCTAGTGCCATGTTGTATTCACGGCTACCGCGATCATCAGTATTACCTGCGATAACAACGCTGGCTGCTGGATTTGAGTTTAGCAAGCTGGCATGTTGATTAAGAATGCTCGCTGCTTGTGAAGTAATTTCGCTGCTATCAAAAGCAAAGTAAACAACCGCCTGTAGGTTTTCAGCGCCCATAATAACCGCGCTTGAGTTATCTACGATGACTGCGCCAGTGTATCCAACTTGACCACCTGGGATACCTAGTGGGGCAACCACGACTTCAGAGGTAGCACGTTTGGTCGCACAACCTGTGGTTAGTGCCACAGCGCTTGATAATACAGCGAGGGCTGCGATCTTAGAAAAACTGGTTGACATAATGAGCTCCTAAAATTTTAATTAATTAAAATTGTTTTTTTGAACTGCTTACGATAAAACTTAGGCAATTGCTATCTATCATATACTAAATGTTACTTTATGTAAGTAGTATTACTGTAAATAATGCTAGAATTTACAGATAGATATGAGATCCACTACCAGCGGTGCTTGCCCCAATTTTCAGGATTGGCCCAATAATCCGCATTTAACCAATTTGGCAACTGTTTATAATCATATAAATTGAACTGCCAAAGTCTGGCGGACGCTGATGACTTTACAGATAAAGGCTGCTCTGTTTGCTCAGTAGTATTCATCTCTAAAGATGGCTCATGCAAGATATCAAATGGGGTAAAGCCATAAGCTTTTAAATCTAGGGTGCCATCAAGGGCTATGAGCAGGTGTGCCGCATAAAGATCTCGATAGCGCATGAGCAGCGGAATATACTGCTGCAGCAACTCTGGTGAGAGTGTGGGCAACCAAAAACAGGCGAGCTCATAACGTTCAGGCAATTGTCGTTGATTGAGCTCTAATAGTGTCGATATTTGTGGTGAGCGGGTATTTTTTAGCAGTGTCTTTAATGCTAACCGCGCATTTTGGTCTGGGACGACCCACAGCAACTCAGTGTCATTATCAGTAGATTCAATGGTTGTGGATGCGTTCGCTTGTATGGTTAGTGAGGGCAAAAGAGCCTCAACGTAATCTATCAATAATGGTAACGTAATGTCTGAGCGACTGGCAGTTTGCTTTATCATATAATAGGCCGTTTATCGAGTGTTGGTCATCAGTGACCCTATTAAATCATTTTAATCGCGATTATCCAATGGGTGATTGATGCTGATTATGCTGCTCTTTTAATATGTCGACTCTCTCATTCTTTTGATATATCGACTCTCTCATTGCCATCGCATTTTGATAAGTGTCATGGACGATGGACATAATAAAATTGGGACCTGCTCTTGAAATTTGGCAGTTTAGGTCAATGTAGCAAGATACCATTATCATGTTAATGGTCATAAAATTATGCTAATTGATGACTTGCCTTAACCTAAATTATCCCGCTTTTTACCGTATATATTTTTTGCCACAAATAATAATAGGAATACCCATGTCTATTGCTGAAACTGATGCTCAAATCATTAATCCTGATATGCCAGATGTGCCACCGCATACACCAAGTAAAATTAATTTAAAAGATTACCAGAAACCTAGCTTTGATGTGGAAACGGTTGATTTAGATATTAAACTGTTCGAAAATCATGCACAGGTAGACAGCACACTGAAGATGGTACGTCAAACAGCAGGAGATCTCGTATTGTTTGGTGAGGAGTTGGAGCTGATCGCCATTACGATGAATGGTAAGCCATTGATGGCTGAGGGTTATCAACAACAAGCAGGTACGTTGACGATTGCTAATGCACCTGATGAGGTTTTTTTAGAGATTCAAGTACGCATCTGTCCGCAGACCAATACCGCACTTGAAGGGTTCTATATGGCGGGCAGTGGTGATGAGACGATGTTTGTCACTCAGTGCGAGCCTGAAGGTTTTCGCAAGATTACCTTTTATCCAGACCGCCCCGATGTATTGGCGATATTTACCACGCGTCTTGAGGCGGATAAGCGTTACCCAACACTATTAGCCAATGGTAACTTGGTTGAAGCGGGTGAAGTGGCAGATGCCCCAGACCGTCACTATGCGATATGGCATGATCCAACCAATAAGCCAAGCTATCTATTTGCCTGTGTTGTCGCTGATTTAGACGTATTGACGGATTCTTATACCACCAGCGAAGGTCGTGAGGTGTTGCTGGAAATATACGCAAAGTCTGCTGACATCGATAAATGTGATGTCGGTATGCAAGCGTTGAAAGATTCGATGAAATGGGATGAGATCAATTATGGTCGTGCCTACGATTTAGATCGCTATATGATTGTTGCAGTGAGTCAATTTAATATGGGCGCAATGGAAAACAAAGGTCTAAATATTTTTAATACCGCTTGTGTGTTATCCAGTCCTGAGACGACAACGGATGCGCGTAGCTTTAGTGTGAAAGCCATCATTGCCCATGAGTATTTTCATAACTGGACAGGCAATCGCATCACTTGTCGTGATTGGTTTCAATTGTGCTTAAAAGAAGGCTTTACTGTTTACCGCGATCAATCATTCTCAGCGGATCAGCAGTCGAGTGCCGTACAGCGTATCGACGATGTGGCGACCTTGCGTGCTCATCAGTTTGCGGAGGATGCAGGACCACTGGCGCACCCGGTACGCCCTGAGAGTTTTGTCGAGATTAATAATTTTTATACGACGACTGTTTATGAGAAAGGCGCTGAAATCGTACGCATGATTGCCAATACGTTAGGAGCCGAGAATTTTCGTAAAGGCACGGATGAGTATTTCCGTCGTTATGATGGGCAAGCAGTCACGGTTGAGGACTTTTTATCTGCGCTTAGCATCACTGATAGCAAGATTGAAAGCTTCATCGACTGGTATCGTCAGCCAGGCACACCAATGGTGTCTGGTCATCAACATTATGACCATGCAGCGCAGACACTGACGATTACGTTAAATCAGCAAACCCGTCATGTCAGTGGCTTTGCTGCGCCAAAACCCTTGCCTATTCCGGTCGCGACTGCGCTATTTGATAAAGACAGTGGTGACATTGTGGCTGAGCGTATGCTGCTACTCGATCAAGCCACGCAAACCTTTACCTTCAAAAATATAGCGCGTGAGCCTGTCGTATCCTTGCTACGTGATTTTAGTGCGCCAGTACAGCTCAATTATGATTATCAAGATGCAGATTTGGCATTTTTGCTCAAACATGAAACCAATGGTTTTAACCGCTGGCAAGTGACGCAGATGCTGGTCAATCGTATCTTGCTGCAAGGTCAAGGCGAGAAGAGCAGTTCTGACATCTATCTGCAAGCACTAGCGCAGACATTGCCTGTGCTCGCGGCTGAGGATGCGATGTTGGCTGCCCGCTTGCTTGATATTCCATCAGCGCAAGAGCTGGCGTCTGCTATTCATAAAGATTACGATCCAGCATTGGTGAAAGCGCAGCGCGACGACTTGTATCAGCAGCTTGCAGAGGCGCTAAAAGATCAATGGGCTGAGCTTTATGAGCAGCTACCTATGCAGTCTTATGAAGATAGTGCCGAAGCTCGTGGCACCCGTGCCTTGCGTAATGTGGTGCTCGATATGGCGCTGACCGCAAATGTCGATGGCGCAGATAAATGGGCGCAGCAGCAGTATGATGATGCAAGCTGTATGACGGAGCGTTTCGGCGCGTTGAAAGCGATGGTCAATCATCAACTGCTAAATGCTGATGAGTATTTAGCGGACTTTTATAATCGCTTCCAAAATAATGATTTGGTCATCGATTTATGGTTTAGTGTGCAAGCGTCTGCTGATACTGTGACCGCTGATACTATCCAATCCTTGATCGCTCACGCAGATTTTGATTGGAATACGCCCAATCGTGTACGCTCAGTGGTCAGCGCCTTCACCTCGCAGCCAACGGCTTTATGGACGGCAGAAGGGTTAGAGCTTTATATTGGTGTGATTAAAAAGTTGGATGATGCCAATCCTGTTTTGGCGTCGCGCTTATTGCAAGTGCTAGCGCGTTGGAATACCTTGGCGGAGCCACGTCGTCAAATGGCGCATGAGCGGTTGATTGAGTTGCAAAAGCAAGCTTCTTCTAAGCACGTACTTGAAAGTCTAAACAGTGTTTTAGGTGCGGCAAATGTATAAAGCGTAATATTTTATCAGTTACGTTGAAAAGTTAAACGTGATAATCTAATAAGTTAAAGCGTACAAAAAAGCCCGTCTGACATATCATGTCAGACGGGCTTTTTGCTGAGCAACTCATCAAGATAGAGTGATCTTTATCGTGATGAGGGACTGTCAATATTAACGGTTAGGCAAAACGTCTTTGACCATATCACGTAGATTATACAGGGCAGTGACCGTACTATCCCAATCTAAGCAACCGTCAGTGATAGACTTGCCATATTCGAGCTGGCTTAAGTCAGCCGTCAGTTTTTGATTGCCGCCCTTTAGATGACTCTCAATCATCATACCGATGATAGATTTATTGCCGTTTTGAATTTGTTCCGCAACGTTTTGGATAACCATCGGCTGTAGATATGGGTCTTTACCTGAGTTGGCATGGCTTGAGTCAATCATAATCTTGCTATTGGTTTTACCTTTTGCCAGCTCGTTTTCCACTTGTGCAACCGCAGTTTCGTCATAGTTGGGCTTGCCGTTACCACCGCGAAGTACCACATGCGCGTAAGGATTGCCTTTAGACTTGATGATTGAGACTTTGCCATCTGCTGACAGACCTAAGAAGCTATGACCTTCTTTTACGGCTTGCATTGCGTTAACAGCGACTGTCATGCCGCCGTCTGTTCCATTCTTAAAGCCTACTGGGCACGATAAGCCTGAACTCATTTCACGATGCGTTTGGCTCTCAGTGGTACGTGCGCCAATCGCTGACCAGCTGATCAAATCCTGCATGTACTGCGGGGTATTCGGGTCTAATGCTTCGGTGGCGCAAGGAAGACCTTTTTCATTCAAATCGAGCAGTAGCTTACGGGCAGTACGCAGACCTTTTTCGATATCGAAGCTGTCGTTCATATCAGGATCATTAATCATGCCTTTCCAGCCAACGGTTGTGCGCGGCTTTTCAAAATATACGCGCATCACCACAAACACGCTATCTTCGATTTCTTTTGCTAATATGGCCAAACGATCGGCATATTCGTGAGCGGCTTTGATATCATGAATAGAGCAGGGGCCGATGACCACAAAGAGGCGCTTGTCTTTACCGTCCAAGATGTTTTGGATGGTATTACGACCGTTTAATACGGTTTTATAGGCTGCATCTGATAAAGGTAGCTCAGTTTTTAGCTCAGCGGGAGTGATCAAAGGAATGAACTTTTCAATATTCACGTCGTCAATATCTGCATTATGGGTAACTGATGTTGTCATGGTTATATATCGTCTAGCTGATTTATAGGGAGTTTCATTATGCGGACAAAAGTGTTGGTTGACAAGGGCAGTCGCGCAGTTAATTGACTGATAACTGGAATGAGGAAACCAAAACTTAGTTATACTTGTTCAGCGCCAATCGTATATGAGCGCTTCAACAAGCAAGATTGTTACTCAATTTATCTGTCCGTATAGAAAAACGAATTAACCCGTTAAGTAGTTATTTCTGGCTTTTATCAGCTAATTTAGCTATTTGTATCATCGTCACGTATGATGACAACATAAAAGGTATGACGATAAAATAGTGAGTATGGCGAATGCTTATGTATCACAGAGCTTTCACGCAGATTTTATGCGTCGTATTTTATAATAATCATTCATTTATTTTATATGCATTTATTGTATTTTTTAATATCGAGAGCTTGTCATGACAGATTCTGCTACGCCTGATCAATATCATAACCTTATAGACCAAATAGAGACTGAAATTCGAAGTGCTGAATTACAGACTGTGCCATTGGTCATCGGTATCGTCGCAGGTGAGGTGTCAGGGGATAGCTTGGGCGCAGACTTTATGCAGCAGATGAATAATCTACGTGGTGATATTGTGTGGGTCGGTGTTGGTGGTACAAAGATGCAAGCGCAAGGGCTACACAGCATTTTTCCGTTGGAGCGTTTGGCGGTGATGGGTTTGGTAGAAGTCATGGCGCAATTGCCTGACTTGCTTAAAGCTCGCCGTGAATTATTGAGCGCATTTAAAGCCGCTGATATTGATTGGTTTATTGGCATTGATGCGCCTGATTTTAATCTTAGAGTGGCTAAAAAATTAAAACCGCAAGGCGTATTCTGCGTGCAGTATGTCAGCCCTTCTATTTGGGCATGGCGTGAGTCACGTATTCATAATATTAAAGCAGCGACCGACCTTGTGTTGTGTTTGTTCCCCTTTGAGCTGTCCGTTTATGAGCGCCATAATCATCCAGCAATATGTGTTGGTCATCCGCTGTTGCGTACGATCGATCAAACATTATTAGAGACACCGATCAATCAGCGCCGTAGTGAGCTGGTTTGGCACAACGATGGCTTGCAGCAGTTTTTTATTGAACGATTTGACGATGTCAGCCAGCTTATTTGTGTAATGCCAGGCTCTCGGCGCGGTGAAATCACGGCTATTTTGCCATTGATGTTAGATGGTATTCAAAAGTTGATATTGCTTGAACCCAAGCTGTGCTTTATCATTCCGACCGTCGACCAGAATCACCAATACATCGTCCAAGATGTTATTGATCAGCGCTCAGAGCAACTGCGTGCTGCCATTGTGGTGGTCTATGATGATAGCCAGCCAGCCTTTAGTCAGCAAGCGATGGCAGCCTCAGATATTGTAATGCTGGCATCTGGTACTGCAACGCTAGAGGCGATGCTATTAGAGCGACCGATGGTGGTGGTTTATCAATTAAATAAACTCACCTATCAGATTGCCAAACGCTTGGTCAAAGTGCCTTATGTGGCGCTGCCCAATATTTTGGCTGATACTGCAATCGTTCCTGAGTTGATTCAAGAGCAGGCGAGTGGCGACAATATCTGTCGTACGGTCATGCGGCTACTACAACCGCGTGCCTATGCTGAGCAATTAAAAGATCTCATCGCCACCAAGCACTTATTACAACAGCAGAGTAATCATGATCCTGCTAATAGTGTGATTGAGCAATGGTTTATCCAAGCGAAACATCGGATTTAAGCTATTATTGATTGCGATCATTTCTTCTTCTATTAATCACAATGATACCTGATAACAAAGATACCGCGCCCCTATGAGTAACCAGTACCAAACCGACAACTCCGTTACCCCGATTGATATAAGTATTGAGCAAATTGATATCAAAGGTCAATATCTACAGCTGGTTGAGCCTATTCGTTTATCGGGTCAGGTAGATATTGATGAGCTACTTGCTCAGTATCCGATCGAGGTGGAGCAAGGCTTACAGCAGTCAACGCTACAAATAGGCGTTGATGAAGCAGGACGTGGGCCGTTGCTCGGTAGCGTCAATGTGGCTGCTGCGATATTGCCTAAAACTTGGTCAGGATTGATTGAGATGCAGCCATTAAAGGACACGCCATTATCTATCTTGACCGACTCCAAGCAGCTGAGTGAAAAGAAGCGTGACCGTCTTTATCCGTTGGTTCAGCAGCATGCTATTGGTTATGTTGTCGCCGAGATCCCAGCAGCGGTCATCGATCAAGTCAATATCTTGCAAGCGACGATGCTCGGTATGCGCTTATGTACCGAAGTATTGTTAAAAGCCATTGCTCATCATCTTGTCAACTCTATGAGGCAGGTCGAAGTTTTGTTCGATGGTAATCGCTGCCCTGAATTAAATGAGGCAATGCTCGCTGAACTGGGTATAGACAAATCGACTATCGATTGCCAAGCATGGGTAAAGGGCGATGCGCGTCATACCAGCATTGCTGCCGCCAGTATATTAGCTAAAGTCAGCCGTGACAAAGCCATGTATGCGCTTGATGCCGAGCATCCAGAATACGGTATCGCCAAACATAAAGGCTATCCAACACGCGCACACGTAGAGGCAATCGAAAAATACGGCGTATTATCTGCGCATAGACGTAGTTTTGCACCAGTCAGAAAGTCATTAGAGAAAGCCACTTAAGAACAAATCACTTAAGAAGAAAGCACTTAAAAATAAACGTTAAGCTGAGCGTGCTTCTTTAAAATAGCCTAAGCGGACATAGTCATGACTAAAAATAAGACAGTCTATAATGAACTTATCAGTCTTCAACAAACACCAAGTAAAAATTTATGGACTGTATTACAATGCCATTACAAATAAATTCAATACTGTGATATTAGCAGCTTATGTCCGCATACTTAACGCTGGCATTTATTGACTTATATACGCGCTATTATTCTATAGGATAAAAAATGACGCTCAGTACGCTATTAATCAGTACGCCACAGAAAAATCTTGCTGCAGTGCTTTTTTTGACAGTATTTATAACGGCTTGTGGTGGGGGCGGTGGGGGCTCTGATAGCAGCTCTAATACTAATGCGCCAAGTCCGAACCCACCTGCTATCGAGCCAAACGATCAGCCCAATGATAATACAAGCGACAATTCAAGCGATAATGTTGGCGAGCAACCTGATAGTACGACTGCTACTAATGAGGTAAAGGCTGCATTAATTGCCAACAATAAGTTCAGTTTGGCGCGTGCCAGCTGTGGTCTGAGCGGCTTATCTGTTGATACCGCGCTTGATGATGTTGCTATTAAACATGCAAATTATATTAAATACGTCTTTGCCAATAGCTCACCGACCGCATTCAGCGGGCATTACGAAAATAAGATTGCAGATATTTCGGGCGTTACCAGTAGCAATAATCCATTTTTTGGTGGGCTCAGTTTTACCGATCGCTTATCAAACGCAAATTACCCAAATGTACGATATGGTGTGACTGAAAATATCGCCCAATCTATCCACTATAGTTCAGCAGGCAATCTTATTCGCTCGGATGTTGTGGCAGGCTCGATGGCAAAGTCCTTGCTGGCAGCGCCTTACCATTTGCGTTCATTAATGATGCCTAGTGCAAGCGTGACGGGTGCTGGCGTGGTTATCTATAAGCCATACAATAAAGAGGCGGCGAATAACCAAGGTTATGTATTGGTCAACCATGCAGCAGCGACCCAAGCGACTAAAGATAATACGGTTAAAGGCGTATTTACTTATCCATGTGAAGGCGTGACGGATACAGTAACCGCGCTATATAATGAGACGCCAGATCCTGTCAAGCATACAGGACGTGACTTGCGAGTGGATCCTATCGGGCAACCCATTTATATCAATATGCCATCCGCTCAAACGATTGATATCAGCAATGTGACATTCCATGATATCCAGCGAAATATCGATGTACCGATTGAGCTGCTAGACTATCGCCAAGATCCCTATAAAAATACGGCAAATGCACTACCAGCAAACGAGGCTTTTATATTACCAATCACTGATAATTTAAAAAGCTGCCAGATTGCCAGTAAAAAAGGCAAAAACTGTGGTTTACATGGCAACAGTGACTACCGTGTCAGCTTTGATATTTTAGTGGATCATAAAACTATCGAGCGTGAGAGCTTTACCTTTACGACAGGGATAGTCAACTAATAATTAGGTGAACTAAGACGCGTTCTTAATCTGAATAAAAGCACCAATCTGAACGAAAGTATCTAAAGAGTAAGTAAAATAAAGCAAGGGCTGAACCAGTTATCTGATTCAGCCCTTGCTTTATTATCATAGTCAATCCATTGCACTATAAAAAATTTCAGCGTTCACCTCGCTTGAAATAGTGTATATGCCTATACTTGGTTGCCTTGTACTTCACACTTCTTTTGAGTTGAAGTAACTATATTAGAATAAATCATATTGCAATAAACCATATTGCAATCAATCATATAGATATATAAGCGCTAAAACGATGAGTTCGGTTGTTGCAAGAAGGCCTCTTCTTCATCCGTTGACTCGCGATCTAAAATGTCATTGCGATGCGGATAGCGACCGAATTGTTCAATGATATCTTTATGACGATTTTCGAAATCCAGCGTATTGTCATCATGTAATTTTTCAAACAATGGTAAGTAGTGCTTATGGATCATCAATGATTCAGAGTGCATAAATGGCATGATGATAAACTTGCGCCATTCAGTCGGTAATGTATCAAAGTGTGGTTGTCCAATAGCCTCTTGTGCCAATGCGATAGCCATACTATCTTGTGCAAAAGCGCCTGCTTGCCCGCGGCACAAATTACGCGAAAACTGATCTAAGACAATAATTTCTGCGAGTCTGCCTGCCAACGCCGTGATGGAGCTATTGCTATCGGTTGGTGCGTTGGCGATACGCCATGTCATGCATTCACCTTGTTTTGCCGCATGCCAGATGTCACCGAATTTATCCTTTATCTGCTTATCAAAAGCATCATTTTGCGCAAACCAATATTGCTCATTGTCTTTGTCGAACCAAAACTCCAGTACTGCACGCGCATTAGCATCAAGATGTTCTAAATGAATATTTTTTGGGTCGAGCTGCGATGAATAAGCTTGGCTAGTAGCAGTGGAATAATCGGTTGATAGTGACATAAGATATTCTAATTATGATGAATTTAGTCTACTATAGCGCAAATATTTATGTCTGTCATGATGCCAACAGCAGCTATTAGGTAACCTCTTATGAATGCAAAAACTTCGCTAAACACCACCCAATCACCTCTACCGCCCACGCCTTATTATTTGCTCGATGAAGCGGCAATCGTTGCCAATATGCAGATTATCTCACGGCTGTGTGAGCTATCAGGCGCTAAAGCATTATTAGCGCTCAAATGCTTTGCAACTTGGGGCGTGTTCGATGTGATGCAACCTTATTTGCATGGCACAACCTCATCGTCACTGAATGAAGTCAGACTTGGCTACGAGACTTTTGGTAAAGGTAAAGACAGTGATAATAAAAAAGAAACTCATGCTTACAGCGTTGCCTATAGCGCTGATGAGATCGATGAAGTATTGAGCTATGCCGATAAGATTATCTTTAACTCAATCTCGCAACTCAATGCATTTAAAGACCAAGCTGCGGCAAAAAATATACCAGTTGGGCTGCGCTTAAACCCAAAAACCAGCAATTCGTCTTTTATCATTGCTGATCCTGCGCGTCCTTTTAGCCGTTTGGGCGAACATGATAAAAACAAGATTGCAGTGGTACTTGATGACATTAGTGGGGTAATGATTCATAACAACTGTGAAAATGACAGCTTTGAAGCCTTTAGTGCCAGCTTGGCAGATATCGAAGACAGATTTGGCGATGTTTTAGCGCAGCTTGAGTGGGTGAGTTTGGGCGGCGGTATTCATTTTATCGCGCCTGATTATCCACTAGAAAAACTGGCTAACAGGTTAAAAGGCTTTAGTGAAAAATATGATGTACAAGTTTATTTGGAGCCGGGTGAGGCAAGTATCCATGGTGCTGGATCATTGGTTACGACCGTCTTAGATACTATGCACAATGAAAAAAATCTCGCTGTAGTAGATTCATCCATTGAAGCACATATGCTGGATTTGCTAATTTACCGTGAGTCAGCGCCGATAGCGGCTGTGAATAGTGATTTAATGAATATTGCCTCTCTTGATATCGACCCTACCAATATCGCACCCATCAGCGAGAACGCTAAGTCAGCTGATAATACGATTATTTATGGTCGTTCTTGTTTGGCGGGCGATATCTTTGGTGAGTATGCCTTGCCAAATAACCTAAAAATAGGTGATACCGTAACCTTTGGTAATGCCGCAGGTTATACCATGGTGAAAAAGAACTGGTTCAATGGTGTTAATATGCCGGCGATTGTGATTCGTCGTCTAGATGGCAGTATAGATGTGCAGCGCGAATTTGATTATCAAGATTACAAAGCCAGCTTGTCTTAATTTAGTTGTGTCGATAAATCGATTTAAGTTTTAGAAAACAAAGACTTAAGTTTTAGAAAACAAAGACTTAAGTTTTTTTTGAATGAATTTAACTCGTCTGTTTTTTATACATTATTTTTACCGATGTCTTCATAAAAATTGTTATAATCGCCACGGGCAAAAGCCAGTCATCAAATGCTGCTTTGCCCGACGGGTGCGTGGGTTTTCCTCGGTCTTCCTTTTTAATTCACGCATATCATTCACTCGTTTCTGTTTTGACTCGCCACTATCGATGGTATCGACAGAGACACAAAGGAGGATTGTTCATTGAACACAAACCAACAAGCCAAATCTAGCAAAAAAGACGTACTCATCATCGGAGCCGGTGGTGTCGCTCAAGTGGTCGCGCATAAATGTGCGATGCATAACGACATCCTTGGCGAGATTCATATTGCCTCGCGCACGCAAGATAAATGTGATGCCATCGCCCAAAGCGTGAAAGATAAGAATAGCTTCAAGCAGCCTGCGGTATTGCATACGCACCAAGTGGATGCTATGGATACTCAGGCGCTGATACAGCTGATTCAAGAGTCGGGTATCCAAATCGTCATCAATGTCGGTTCGGCATTTATCAATATGACGGTATTGGAAGCTTGTATCGAGACAGGTGTTGCTTATATCGATACCGCCATTCACGAAGATCCACGCAAGATTTGTGAGACGCCGCCATGGTATGACAACTATGAATGGCAGCGCAAACAGCGCTGTGCGGATAATAATGTCACGGCGATTTTAGGGGCAGGATTTGACCCCGGTATGGTCAACGCCTATGCGCGTCTTGGCTATGACATGATGGATGCAGGTTCGGTGACGGATATCGATATCATTGATATCAATGCTGGCAGCCACGGTAAATACTTCGCTACTAACTTCGATCCTGAGATTAACTTCCGTGAATTTACCGGTACGGTTTACTCTTGGCAGGACAGCAAGTGGCAGTCTAATAAAATGTTCGAAGTGAAGCGTACTGACGATTTACCAGTGGTCGGCGTGCAAAACAGTTACTTAAGTGGTCATGATGAAGTGCATTCGTTATCCGCCAATTTAGACGTACCAAATATCCGTTTTTGGATGGGATTTGGTGAGCATTATATTAATGTATTCACTGTGCTACAAAGTTTGGGTCTACTCTCTGAGCAGCCGGTGATGACTGCTGAAGGGCAAGAAGTTATCCCATTAAAAGTAGTGAAAGCGGTTCTACCAGACCCAAGCTCTCTTGCACCGAACTATACGGGCAAGACCTGCATCGGTGACAAAGTCAAAGGCAAAATCAACGGCGTTGATAGCGAGGTATTTATTTACAATATCTCAGATCATAAAGACGCTTATAACGAAGTCGGTAGCCAAGGTATCTCTTATACCGCAGGTGTACCACCCGTCGCTGCTGCGATTCTGGTCGCAACTGGTGAGTGGGATGCTGGCAAAATGGTCAACGTCGAAGAGCTGGATGCCAAGCCATTTATCAATCTGCTGAATAAGATTGGTTTGCCAACGCGTATCAAAGATAGCGAAGGCGACAGAGCGTTAGCGTTTGATATTTAAATAACGAGTTTGATTTAGAAAAGCCTATCTTTTATAGATAGGCTTTTTTGTTGTCTGGGTTTTTACGTTAATTTTACGAGGAGGTAGGGGAGCTGATCCTGTCATTACCCTTCATTAGGATTATAATTTCTCAACGCCGCAATACGGTCATCCAGCGTTGGATGTGAGCGGAAGAGGTTCGCGATACTAAAGCCCGTAGATTGTCCTGATGAAATAGCAAATGCTTTCATACTCTCAGGCATTTGATCTGGACGCTGCTCAGAAGGACGCAAGGCATCAAGCGCACTAATCATTTTGTCTTTGCTAGCAAGCTTTGCACCCATCTGATCCGCACGGAATTCGCGTAGACGCGAGAACCACATTACGATGGCAGATGCCAAAAATCCAAGTAAAATATCCATCACAATACTCGTGATGAAGTAGCCAATACCTGGGCTATCACTGGTGTTTTTAAACACCGTCCGATCGACGAAGCTACCAATAATACGCGCAAAGAACATCACAAAGGCATTCACTACGCCTTGAATGAGCGCAAGGGTGACCATATCACCGTTTGCCACGTGACCAATTTCATGCGCCAATACCGCTTCTACTTCATCGGGTGTCATGCTTTGCAGTAAGCCAGATGAAACAGCGACCAACGCTTTGTTCTTATTCCAGCCTGTGGCAAACGCGTTTGGCTGAGAATTATTAAAAATCCCCACTTCTGGCATGCCAATATTTACCGCTCGCGCTTGTCTAGCGACCGTATCTACCAGCCATTTTTCAGTGGCATTGCTTGGCGTTTCAATAACCACCGTCCCCGTTGATCTTTTGGCCATCCACTTCGAGATAAATAGTGATACCATCGAACCAACCATGCCGTATACGCCGCACATAATGGCAAGGCTGGTGTAATTTAGCCCGCCTGCACCATGTACGCCACCAATTCCAAAAAATCTGGATAAAATACCAAACACGATGCTAAATACCACAATCACCGCTAAGTTGGTTAATAAGAACAATCCGATACGCATCATGATGCCAGTTTCCTCATTTAAATTTAAATACAGCTTTAAGACATAATACTCTATGAGGTATTATATTTTTATATATGTTTTTACTTTACATAAATGGCGTTATTTTGATAAATAACAATCCCAGTTAACCGTATAAATACAGTGATATAGTTAGAGAGCAAAGAATGAAAATAAAGAATAGCGACATCTAAAAGGTGAAAACAATTATTTTTTGACGGTTTAAATAGTAAAGGGCCAAAAGTAAAAATTAAAACGAAAATAGTGAGCAGGTATAATGAGCACTCACTGTTGAGGTTTTTTATTTGACGCTCTATGAGGTCTAATCATGAACGCTCTAGCACTTAAAGTCCCTCCAGTCGCCCAAGTGATTATTACCGCCGCTGCTATGTATGGCGTCTCTAAAATGGTTCCTGCTTTGACGTTCTCACTCAACGGCTCAACTGTACTGGCAGTGGCTTTGGGTGTGGTGGGTCTGAGCTTAGGTATCATGGGGGTGACTCAATTTAGAATCGCTCAGACCACACCCAATCCGCAAGCGTTAGAGAAGGTCTCTAGTTTAGTGACCAGTGGTATATATCAGTATAGCCGCAATCCGATGTATGTGGGCTTGGTGCTTATATTATTAGGCTGGGCGTTCTATTTGTCTCACCTTCTGGCGTTTGTATTATTGCCTATTTTTATACTTTATATGACGCGCTTTCAAATCCAGCCAGAAGAGCAGATGATGGCACGAAAATTCGGCAAAACTTATCAGGATTATCTAAATAAAGTGCGGCGCTGGATTTGAGGTATAGTAAGTAAAGATTTTATGATAAATGAATGAACAATAAAATCAGGGAGATGACGTTATGGAAATGAAAAACATACCTTTTGCTATTACCGATTGGACGACAGTAGAAGCGGTAGAAAACAAAGGTGAAACGGGCACGGGGTATTGGAAGACTTGCGAATTTAACAATATCAATGTGCATATGGTTGAGTACTCCGCAGGCTACCTTGCCGATCACTGGTGCGATAAAGGGCATATTTTATTTTGTATTGAGGGCGAGCTAAACACCGAGTTAAAGGATGGGCGTACTTTTACCTTAACAGCCGGTATGACTTATCAAGTAGCGGACAATAAGATTGCACATCGTTCGTCAACGAACACAGGTGCTAAGCTATTTATTGTTGATTGATATTGCCAGTAACACCATAAAATTCATAAAGCTATAAAATCATAGATCTATAAAAATAAAGCGAGAACATAAAATGCAACTAGAAATAAATGTCGTTGATGCTTTTACGAATACAGTTTTTAAAGGCAATTCAGCGGCAGTCGTTATTACAGAAGATTGGCTTTCTGATAATTTAATGCAGTCTATTGCTTTTGAAAACAACTTATCCGAGACAGCTTTTATGGTTCTTGACGATGACGGTATTTATCATATTCGCTGGTTTTCACCATTCACTGAGATTGCATTTTGCGGGCATGCAACCTTGGCGTCAGCCTTTGTGTTATTTAACAAAAACCCCAATGTAGAAAACATTAAATTTTCAGCCAAAGCGGTTGGTGTTTTGACCATCGTGCAAACAGACGATGGCAAGATACAAATGGATTTTCCAAACTCAAAGCCTGAAAAAGTTTATGATATTCCGGATAGTTTGTTAGCGGGTTTGTCTATTGTACCCATTGAGGTTTACCGCAATGAGAAAGCCTATTTTGTCGTTTTTGAATCTGAGTCTGACGTATTCAATGTAGAGTGTGATAATGAGAAATTAAAAGAGTTGTTACCATTAAATGTGGTGGTGACTTGTCAGGCTGAATCGGACGCTTATAATCATTATGATTTTATATCACGATATTTTTGGTCAAATAATGGTGGCGGTGAAGACCCAGTAACTGGCTCAGTGCATACTGGTCTTGCCCCATTATGGGCTGAGCGTTTGGCTAAAAATAACTTGGTCGCTTATCAAGCATCACGTCGCGGCGGGGTTCTAGACTGTGTCGTCGCTGGCGATAGAGTAATGATTTCTGGCAATGCCGTACAGTACATGACAGGTTTTATCACGATCGAGGAGTCATAGGGTTGACTGAATTAAAAACCTTTGGACTGTTTGCGCTGACCGCATTGGCAGAGATTGCGGGCTGCTATTTGCCTTATCTATGGTTGCGAGAAGGTAAGTCTATTTGGCTGCTTGTCCCTGGCGTACTAAGTTTGGTCGCTTTCGTTTGGCTGTTGTCTTTACATCCTGCTGCAGCTGGTAGAGTCTATGCGGCTTATGGCGGCGTGTATATTTCGATGGCTATTTTATGGTTGTGGACAGTGAATGGTATCAGGCCGACCACGTGGGATATAGTAGGTTCTGCGGTTGCGTTATTAGGCATGGCAATTATTATGTTTGCGCCGCGCGGTGCTTAGCATAAAGACCGCACCTAGCATAAAAAATGTCAATCAAACCGTGAGGTTCGATTGGCATAGATTTAAGTGACACAATGATGCACTAAATATTAATGTTTACCTAAGATACTGCCGTTGTCGTCTTTCTTAGATTGTTTGGCGGCTTTTTTCTCTTTTGCCGTTAATAGCGGTTTCTTTTTTACGTTCTTTTTACTGTCTTGACCTTTACTCATGGTTTTTTCCTCTTGAGATAAGCCGTAATACCTTTTAAGCCAATGTAAATAGCTGAAAGGTTAGATTAATGCTGATGACGCAAATAGTGCGTACTGCAATGAGTATATGCTTAAGGGGTCGCAATAGATAGCGCTAGCACAATTCACCTACGATTCGAGTCAATCCTGTATTCATCCCTTCTTTAATGCTACTTCTAAAAATTTGTCTGATAAATAGGTTGTATAAGTAGATTTTCGATGCCATGGATTTATTTAGTCAATACTGCTATTAATAAGTGCTTACTTACGGAGTCATCACGATTTGCTATAATAAGCCACAAGCCGATAAGTCGTCGCGGCAAACTTTTATAATATTCATATTTAGCATAAAAATGCTTACTGTTTTGGTTGATTGTTATGCGTATCCGTAAACTTTTTAAATTTGAAAATGCGCATATTGTGCGTAATTGTAGCTCTGAGCGCTGCAAACACTCTATCCATGGTCATAGTTATCAGATTGAGCTGATTCTTGAGGCTAAGCGCTTGGATCATGGGCAAATGGTCTATGATTTTGGCTTATTAAAATCGTCTATCAAGGACATTATCGATAGCTTTGATCACGCGATTTGTTTTTGGAATAAAGACGACCCTGAGTATGTCGCTGCCTGTAAAAAATTCAGTGCACGCTGGATAAGCTTGCCAGTATCGCCATCGGCAGAGCAGTTTTCACGCGTGATATTCTTTTGGGCGCAAGAAATTCTAAAACAAACCCAAATGCAAAACGGTGAATCTGATGTCAGCGTTTACTCGGTGATAGCACATGAAACCGCTACCGGTTACGCGCAGTGCTTTGCTGATGATGTGGCAAATGAGCAAATGGGTAAGCTTCATCTAGAAGCGTTTGAGTTTAGCGATCAAGTCAGTGCCGAGTGGCACGACCCTGAGCTATATGCCAAATTGATCCGCGGTGAAAGCTTTATCAACCCAACGGTGACTATGCAGGTACAGACGCAAGTGCAGGTAGGTAAGCCTGATGCCTAATAGTACAACAGAGGACAAAAATACTAAAACGCTGACACTGTATACAGAAGCTAATACTCAACGTTTGGCTGCGCAATTGGCAGCTTTACCCTTGACAGGTAGTGTCTGGTTGGCAGGTGATTTAGGGGCAGGTAAAACGACTCTGACTCGCTATTGGTTGCAGGCGCTCGGGCATGCAGGTGCCGTCAAAAGCCCGACTTATACCTTGGTTGAGCCTTATAGCATCGAGCAAAAAGATGGCTCGATCAAGCCAGTTTACCACGCGGATTTGTATCGTCTGCAAGACCCAGAAGAGCTGTCTTTTATCGGTTTTGATGAGTATTTGGATGAGCCAAATGCGCTGGTTATCATTGAATGGGCCAGCCGCGCAGACAGCTATTTGCCGCCGCCGACCTTGTTTATCGATATGACGCAAGCTACTAGCACTGATAAGGATAATGAGTCTCGTCAAGTTGAGCTGCGACTATCGAAGGCTGGACAAGCGCAAGGCTTGGATTTATCCTCTGTTAAGATTTAATTATACATTTGAATGTTCAACAGACCTTAATATAAGTCATCGATATCTGCTAGCACTACTTACTTATCATCAAGTAAAACAACGATACCTCTTAATGCCGAAAATGCCAGACAATCATTCTTATACTCGCATCAAAAAGCTATCGCCGCTGCTCATCAATCAATTGGCAGCGGGTGAGGTAGTGACACGCCCAGCAGCCGTAGTCAAAGAGCTGCTAGAAAATGCCATTGACGCTGGTGCGACCAATATTGAGATACATATTACCCAAGGCGGCATGGGTATGATTGAAGTGGTCGACAATGGCGTGGGTATTCATCCCGATGATATGGTCATGGCAATTACCCGTCATGCAACCAGTAAAGTCGCGGATGTCGCTAACTTACACGGTATTACGACGTTGGGTTTTCGCGGGGAGGCGTTGGCGGCGACGGCGGCAGTATCTCGGCTGACTTTAACCAGTAGCCATGATGACAGTGGCATCGGTCGCCAGTTGCAAGTCGCGGGTGTGTTAGATGATGCGCCAAAGCTCATGCCAGTTGTGCATCATCGTGGTACGACCATTACGGTTAAGGATTTATATTTCAACGTACCAGCACGCCGTGGCAATTTGAAATCTATTGCGACGGAGTTCGGTCATATCGAAACGATTGTGCGCGAAGTGGCTTTGGCGCGAGCAGATGTGGCACTGACGCTCTTTCATGACCATAAAAAACGATTGTCACTTTCTTCAAGTGCGATGTCTTTAAGTACCATGTCTTCAACTACAAGGCTTTCAAATTCAAAGTCTTTAAGTGCCGTTTCTACAAATGCTAATGGCAATAATAATATCACTCCTTTGCCATTATCACGTCTTGAGCAAGCGACTAGGTTGTCGTTAACCAAAAAGGCGTTAGAAATAGCGATAGATCTCACCAGTTTAATGCAGTCATCTAGAGAGTATGTTAATAATAGCTTTGGCGATCAAGCAAGCGTTAATGGTTGGTTATGGCCTATCACTGATTCGCAGGATACCTTACCAAAGTTAATCTATGTGAATGGCAGACTGGTAAAAGAAGCATTGATAAGCAATCAGCTACGCCAACTTGCCCAAACTGCTCAGTTGGTGGGTATTGGCTATGCGCTTTATTTTGACTTGCCCACTCAGTGGCTCAATATCAATGTGCATCCATCTAAACAGCGTATCAAAATAAGTCCGCTCAATAATATTATGGCGCATGTAAGCCATGCGATTCGGGCAAAACTTAAGACGGTAGTGATTACAGAGACGATCAGATCTCCTAATGCTAATGATGCTATTCAAATACTAGGTAATAGTGAGGTAGTAGATAGTAATCTGTCTATCGATAATGCATTCGCTACTGTAATGCCAAACACATCAACGACCATTCATTCAAGCAAAAGCCATCAGGTAAAAGCGCCCAAACAACCCTATCAGTTGTCAGAAAATAGGTATTCGCCTCAAACCTTAAACGTATCAAGTGTTTCTGAGAAAATAAGTCAAAACACTAGAGATATCGCTAACGATGTCGCAATACATTCGACATCTTTGCCTTATTGCCTAGACGTTGTTACTCATTTAAATGAGGCATCAACCGAATCTGTTGGCACAACATATAGTGAGGACAAAGCGCTGCCTTGGTTATTGTTTTATCATCAAAGCCAATGTGTATTGATCGGTGCAGAGAATTGGCAATCAAAGATGTGTTCGTTATTTGAGTCAAGTTTATTTAGCAATAGGGCATATAAAAAAGATCAATGGTTGCACAGTGCAAATGACATTAATCAACAACTTGCCGCCGTGAGCATGCAAATGTCAAAGCAAGACTTGATGGTGTTCTTGGCGGATATCGACGCGTTACTGACTCAGTATGCGATCAAAGCTATAGATGGTAATCAATTAGCAACGTTGATGCTATCATCTGCACCTGAGTCAAGATAATCGTAACGACACAAAATATAATAAGTAGATTTGAGCAATGACACCGCTCAAAGTTGTTTATTGCTACTAATATCATTAATAAAGGCAAGCCTATGCAACGTTCATCTGACAGCTCATCTTATCGCCTAAACGCCAATTTAGCGGATAATAGCGTGGTGTGTTTGATGGCGCCGACAGCAAGTGGCAAGACTGCACTGGCTTATGAGTTATATGATACAGGGCGTTATGAGCTAATTTCAGTAGATTCAGCGCTGATTTATCGTGATATGAATATCGGTACGGCAAAACCAACTGCTATTGAGTTGGCGCGTTACCCACATCATTTGGTTGATATTATCGATCCTATGCATAGCTATAGCGTCGCCGAATTTGTGAATGACGTTGCCCGTTTGATTGATAGCTGTCACGAGAATGGCAAAATACCGTTGCTGGTTGGCGGTACTATGATGTATTACATGGCACTGCTAGACGGGCTATCTCCAGTACCTGACAGTGATGATAGTGTTCGCGTACGTGTGGAGCAGTGGCGGCAAAATGAAGGCATTAGTGCGCTTTACGACTATTTGGGTGAGATAGATCCGATCAGCCATGAGCGCCTTAATGCGACTGATACTCAGCGCATCACCCGAGCAGTTGAAGTTTATCTGCAAACTGATATTCCTATAAGTGACTGGCAGCGAAAGCCCAAGCAGGCATTGGCAAATAATCCCAATCAGCAATGGCATGCATTGACAGTCATGCCTGATCGTCCATGGTTGCATACACGTATCGAGCAACGTTTAGATATCATGTGGAATGACGGGTTGGTGACTGAGGTCATTGGTCTGCTGAAGCGCTATCCTTTAACACCAAATCTACCGTCCATGCGATGCGTTGGTTATCGACAAGTACTAGAATACCTAGTACACATCGATCACCCAGTATTTGAACAGCCTAATCTAGACAAAGCGCAATTTTACAGTGCTTTTGAAGTGCTCCAGTCTTCAGCTCAATCAAGCTTGTCTGATGGTGCGACCGAGGCACTTGCTTGTCAGCAAATGCAAAATAAGGCATTATATGCGACAAGACAATTGGCAAAACGTCAGTACACATGGTTACGCAAAGTCATGCAATTGCCTAGTACTTGCATGGATGGGGCGATAGCAGCCGATACCTCTAGCGAGAAAGGCTATTCTATAGACCGCAATATGGTGGTAAAAGCATTCACCACCATGGCGCAGGCAAGAGACTATTTATATTAAATCTATCAATGATACTAGGGCGTGTCCTCATTTTAAAAATGGCGATAAAAATTAGATAAACTGCCTCAAAATATGGTATGAGTTAATACCTTGTAAATACAATATGGTGTACTAAAAATATAGTATTGCAAAAAGCTCTATGCAACTATTATAAAGTAATGACAATTAGTATCAAATTATATCGTAGATAGCTGTTATAATTTAAATTCATCAAAATAGTAGGTGTAATACTAGCCTAACTGTGTATTTAATCAATATTAATTGACGTTTGTTGATAAAAATAACTAATGAAACAACTAGTTACTTAATTATTTACAATAATAATGTATTCGCGATAAAGTGGAATCACTTAAGAACAAGTAGCGTTTATTTAGATACGTTTTATAAAGAAAATTTATTATTGTATCTGCCGTTAGCCATTATAATTAAATTAACACTTAAAATAATTGGCACTAAAACATAATTAATAATATTTAGGAGAGCTCTCATGTCAAAAGGACAAACTTTACAAGATCCGTTTTTGAACTCGCTGCGCAAAGATCGCATTCCTGTCTCTATTTTTTTGGTCAATGGTATCAAGCTGCAAGGTCAGATTGAATCATTTGATCAGTACGTGGTATTGCTCAAAAACACTGTCAGTCAAATGGTATACAAACACGCTATCTCAACCGTCGTGCCTGCACGTAATCCACGTAGCAGTACGACGACAGGTACGAGCACCCAATCGCAAAGCGCTGCTCCAGCAGGTTATCAAGGTGGTGGGTTTGAACGCGGTAGTAATCCTGCTAGCACAGGTGGCTTTGAAGAGCGCGGCTTTGCGTCTAATCGCAGTGGTTTTAATCGTGGCGGTTTTAGCCAAGGCCAAGATCGTGGTTTTGAGCGTGGTAGCTTTGGTCAGAGTCAGGAGCGTGGCTTTGAGCGTGGCGGTTTTGGTCAAGACCGTGGCTTCGAAAACCCAGCAGATAATACGGGTTTTGAAGAAAAACCAAATGATGGATCTAATGATAACAATGGTTAGAGACCAAGGGTTAGAGAGAAAGATTCATTATCGAAGGCGCATTACTAATACGTGATTTATCCGATCAAAACCTGCTTTTTATAGTGGGTTTTTTTTGTATAAATAAACGTATAATAATGGTCTAAAATGGCGTGCCGAGTTGTTAGCGATTGGTTTCTTAGATTATTATTAATATTGGGCATAGTATAGTAAAATACAGTATTGATTCATTATAAAATAGAGCGAATCCATGAGTAATACCCAAATCAATCTAACCCATGAGCAGTTTATTAGTAAGGCCATCGAAGCGATTAACACTGAGATATCGGCATTGGCTTTACTAACAGAGCAGATAGACGATAGGTTTGCACAAGCATGCGATATTATTTTGGCTTGTAAGGGTCGAGTCGTGGTCACTGGTATGGGTAAGTCAGGATTGATTGGACGTAAAATAGCGGCGACGTTTGCCTCTACTGGCACGCCAGCCTTTTTTATGCATCCTGGTGAAGCTGGGCATGGCGATTTAGGCATGTTGGTAAAAGGTGATGTACTGCTTGCTATCTCTAACTCTGGTGAGTCCGATGAGATTAAGATGCTGCTGCCAGTGGTCAAACACCTAAATATTCCACTGATTAGTATTAGCCGTGATAAGCGCGGTATGTTGCCTCGTGCCGCGAACATTGTATTGACGCTCGGTAAATCGCAAGAGGCTTGTCCACTTAATCTTGCTCCTACTTCCAGTACCACGGCGACTTTAGCGCTTGGCGATGCATTGGCCGTTGCCTTAGTCCATGCGCGCAACTTTACCTCAGAGGATTTCGCATTATCGCATCCAGCAGGCGCATTAGGTCGTCAGCTGCTAACGCGAGTTGAAGATTTAATGCATACTAAGTCGGAAGATTTACCACTCATTCATCAGCAAGCGCCACTGCAAGAAGCGCTTTTTACTATGTCTGCTGGGCGCTTAGGAATGACGGTGGTGACCGATGATAATGATAAGGTGGTTGGGGTATTTACAGATGGTGACCTACGCCGTGGTCTAGAAAAAGGCATCGATTTGCAAACGCCGATGGGTGAAGTAATGGTTAGTAATCCACGGCACATTAGCAAGACCATGCGCGCATCAGATGCGCTCAGTGTGATGAATGAAAATGGTATTAGCCAGTTGCTAATTATTGACGACCAAGATCGTTTAGAAGCAATTATTACGGTACATGATTTGCTACAAGCCGGTGTAAAATAAATAGCATTAATAAAGATATCGGTTTGTACAGTATAGATTCACACAGTATCTATTTATAACAATAAAATGTAAAAAATAGCCTTAAGAAAGAGGGATATGATGCAAGACTTAATCAAAAAAGCCGGACAAGTAAAGCTGTTGATAATGGATGTCGATGGTATTTTATCAAACGGTCAAATTATCTATGATGCCAATGGTATCGAGACCAAGGCCTTTTCTGTCCATGATGGCGTAGGCGTTAAGTCGTTAGCACGTTATGGCATTTTGACGGCTATTATTACAGGTCGTAGCAGTGCCATGGTAGATAAGCGCGCTGCGGAAATGGGCGTTAATTATGTGGTGCAAGGTCGTGATGATAAGCTGGTTGCTTTAAATGAGCTGCTAACCATAATTGATCCAGCGCTCAATATCACGGCTGCTGATTGCGCTTATATGGGCGATGATTTACCAGACATTAAAGCGATGCAGACCGTTGGATTTGCTGCAACAGTACCCAATGCGCATGCTGAAGTCATCAATCGCAGTGACATGGTCACCACCCGAGCAGGTGGCACTGGCGCTGTACGTGAAGTATGTGACCTCATTTTGAAAGGTCATGGACACTATCAAAACTTCATCGCGCACTATACGCTTGATGCAGCCGAAACTCAGGATAATTTGTCGTGAATACTCGTGTTTTAATAGTTCTTGCCTTAATTATTGCTGGTATTGCAGGTTGGTTTTTTCAACAGCAAGGAGAGATAGCGCCGCCAGTTAGCATGGAAGCGACCGATGTTGATTATGAAGCAACAGATATCAAAGCGGTACAGACTAATGAGAAAGGCGAAACTGAGTATGAGCTGACTGCCAAAACATTGACGCACAATCCAGAGACCAATTTAGACGAGATGTCAGGCATCACTATGAATTGGGAGCCTTCGGCAGAGCAGCGTTATCGTATTGAAGCGGGTAGTGCTGCTATCAGTCAGCAGACGGGTGAACTCAGCTTGTCAGGGGGCTTTTCACTGGTTAGTGAAGGCAATAAAAACGCGCCAGATATTGAACCGATAAAGGTGACAGGTAGTATCCTTAAAGGCAATACTAAATCAGGGCAAGTATATAGTGACGCGCCTGTTAAGATTGAACAAGGCATGAATCGGTTTGAAGCTTCTAGCATGACCGCCAACCTTGAGACCGGTGAATATGAGTTTGGTCAAGTGGCTGTCGCTTTTACTCCAGCTGAACGCCAAGATAAAGCATTGTTTTGATTGCAGTAACTCTTATTGACTATGTAATAAGAATAGCAGCTAGCATAAAGTTTGCAAATCCTACTACCCATTATAAAACGAGTGATTTTTATGACATCTAAATTTTTGCCTACTTTGCGCTCATCATTAGCACGCTTTAATCTAACATCGTGCCGCTTGCGTCAATTACATGTGCTGCCAACGGTTATGCTGCTGGCACTACCACTTTACAGTCATGCGCTGCCATCAGATGCCAATCAAGAAATCAAACTATTGGCTGATAAAGCGACCTATAGTGAGCGTACAGGCGTTACCAGCTACTCGGGTAGTGTCATTATCACTCAAGGTACGTTTAAAATGACCGCTGATAACATTACGGTTAACCTATCACAGGGTCGCAGTATCAACTCGGCAGTAGCGACTGGACGCCCTGCAACCATGCAACAGGTGGTCACACAAGAAAAAGGGCTGGCAAAAGGTCAAGCCAATAAGATTGATTATAATGCGGTCACTGGTATTGTTACATTGACGGGTAATGCTAAGTTGGTTCAAAATGGCGCCAGTTTTGCGGGTAATGTCATTCGTTATAGCCTAAAAGCTGGTGATGTTGAAGCAACTGCTGGCGGTAATCAGCGCGTAGAGTTGGTTTTTCCGCCCAGTAGTAATGGTAGCCAAAGTAGCATCCGCTAAAAAGCTGAATGGTTAATGTAACTGTATCAACACCCCTTAGTGTATTAGTGCTTGAATTCTGCAACCGTATGAGTAAGTTATGAGTGATAATAAAAATATAAACCCTTTGGTAACCAACAATAACGCAGTACCTGCAACGCGACTATCAATGCAAAATCTAGGCAAACGCTATGGTAAGCGCTGGGTTGTGAAAGATGTCTCTTTCTCCGTAGAACAAGGGCAGGTCGTTGGTTTACTAGGTCCAAATGGTGCAGGGAAGACAACCAGCTTTTATATGGTGGTAGGGTTGGTCAATATGGACAAAGGCCGCGTCACTTTAGGAAAAATGGATCTGTCTAAATATGCCATGCATGAGCGTGCGCGTGCAGGAATTGGTTACTTACCACAAGAAGCATCTATCTTTCGCAAATTGTCTATCGAAGACAACATCTTAGCTATTTTAGAAACTCGTAAAGAATTAAATAAAAGCGAGCAAAAGCAAGAGCTGGAAAAACTAATCGGTGAGTTCCATCTAGAGCATGTACGAAAATCATTAGGCATGAGCGTATCAGGTGGTGAGCGTCGTCGCTGTGAAATTGCCCGTGCATTGGCGGCTGACCCAAAATTCATTTTATTAGATGAGCCATTTGCAGGCGTGGATCCTATCTCTGTTGGTGATATCAAAGACGTTATTTTGACACTCAAAAATCGTGGGATTGGTGTTTTGATTACTGATCATAACGTTCGCGATACCTTGGCTATTTGTGAGAAAGCTTATATCGTCTCAGAAGGTGCTATTATTGCTGAGGGTACTTCTAGTGAAGTGTTAGAAAATGAATTGGTGAAAGCCGTTTATTTGGGTAAAGACTTTCACGTATAAATGAGGATGTGTTGAGCATTGTATTTGTCTCTAATACATTTTTGCTAAATGCGCATCGATTAGCTCTGCGTATTTTTAAATGTTCAATACACCCCTAATATCTCAACGTGTTTTTCGCGCTACTATTTACGCTGTCTGTTAGATTTATAATTTCCATTAAGTGCTCAAGACAGCGCTTGCTAATTTTCCTATATCTAGCTATTCATCACATTTAGCATCACCTCTTCTATAAGATCTAGTCCATCATACTGATGGCTAATTTATCTCAAAAATTATTCTCAAATTAACGCTTATCAGAGCGTCACGATATTTTATCAATTAATCTTGATTGGACACTTGAATAAGGTTCATACGTTATGGCAAAAAATAAGAGCAGTTATGTCTGTCAGCATTGCGGCGCGCATTTTGGCAAGTGGGCAGGGCAATGTACCGATTGCGGTGAATGGAATAGCTTGGTCGAAGCACCAAATGTGAGCATGCCGCATCACAATAAAAACGTTTCTAAACCAGTAGCAAATAGATCGGCACCTCGTGAATCAGGCGGTGCACCAGCAGGAAATTATTCAGGTACGCATAGTGCGGTAATGCCGCTCAATGCCGTGAGCGTAACGCTAGACACACGCTTACCAACTGGTATTAGTGAGTTTGATCGTGTACTTGGTGGAGGATTGGTTGCTGGTTCAGTCGTTTTAATCGGCGGTGATCCTGGTATCGGTAAATCGACGATTTTGCTGCAAACTGCGACTAATATGGCACGTGCCGACTCGTTGGCAGGTAGCGCCTTGTATGTGACTGGTGAAGAATCATTGGCACAGGTTGCTATGCGCGCTAGGCGCTTAGATTTACCGGCCGATAGATTACGCGTACTGGCCGAAACCAATGTAGAGACTATTTGTGCCGCCTTGACTCAAGAGCAGCCCGCCATCGCTATTATTGACTCTATTCAAACCATTTATACGGATGCAATCAATTCTGCACCTGGCGGCGTCAGTCAAATTCGAGAGTCTGCGGCCATCTTGACTCGCTACGCCAAACAGACAGGCACCGCGCTATTTTTAGTGGGTCACGTAACCAAGGAAGGCACGCTCGCAGGGCCGCGCGTTCTTGAACACATGGTTGATACTGTCTTATATTTTGAAGGTCAATCAGACTCACGTTTTCGGATGATTCGTGCCGTCAAAAACCGCTTCGGTGCCGTCAACGAATTAGGTATTTTTGGTATGACAGATATGGGACTGAAAGAGGTCGCCAATCCATCAGCGATATTTTTGAGCCGCTATGACAAACCCGTTGCTGGATCTGTCGTCATGGTCAGCCGCGAAGGCACACGACCCTTGTTGGTGGAGGTACAAGCGTTAGTCGATGATTCGCAAGGCTCACCTAGACGAATGGCATTAGGATTGGATTTTCAGCGTCTGTCCATGCTGCTGGCCGTCATGCATCGTCATGGCGGTATTCATACCAGCGGACAAGATGTGTATGTCAACGTCGTCGGTGGTGTCAAGGTTATAGAGACGGGATCTGACTTAGCAGTATTGTTGGCTTGTGCCTCAAGCATTAAAGAAAAAGCCTTGCCATCGTCATTGGCCGTATTTGGTGAAGTGGGATTATCGGGTGAAATCCGTCCTGTACCGAACGGTCAAGAACGTTTAAAGGAAGCGATGAAACATGGATTTAAGCATGCCATTATCCCAAAAGCCAATGCGCCTGCTAAGGATGCTCCTCAATTTAAAGGCATCAATGTGATTGCCGTTGAACGTCTCGATGATGCCATTGAGAGTGCATTTGAACTGTAAGGTGTAAGGGTTAATCATTTTGATTACACCTTGTTTTATAAGTTATTGCTAGGCGCTACAGCTTTATCTGTAGCTTAATGGATACAATAAACTGAAACCACAAAAAAGCGCCTAACACATCAGTGTTAGGCGCTTTTTATAGTCTAATACAAATAGACTGTTTTTTTAGAATTATGGTCCTGAAACGCGCTCAATAGCAACATTACCCACACCTTTACCCGTAATACCGAGTTTTTTGGCAGCACCATAAGACAAATCTAGCACACGGTTACCATGGAATGGACCACGATCATTCACTTTTACCACGACGCTTTTACCATTGGTCTTATTCGTGACTTTAACATAGCAATTCAATGGCAGTGAACGATGCGCCGCTGTCAAACCATTCATATCGAATGTTTCACCACTGGCTGTTTTACGACCATGGAATTTACGACCATACCAAGAGGCTAGGCCTGTTTGCTTGAATTTACTGACCGAGTTAGAGGCTACGGCTGTCAGACGCTCTAATACATCTTCATCATTGGTCAGTTGAGAGGTGTCACTGGCTAACAGTGAGCTGCTAAGTGCCAACGAGGTTGGTTGACGTGCTGACTTCACCAAACTTGATGCGCCATCATGTTGACGGCTAAGCTCACCAAGTACGCGATCGATATGGGAGGCGTTATCTTGTGAAATCATCGCAAGAGAGGTTTTGGCTTCTACAGCATTTGCATTAGTAGCAACCGCGGAGCCAGCAAACAATACTGCTGACATGGTAAGTAAACCAGATAAACGCTTATTCATAGACACCTCTATAACTTATACTTTAAAATCTAACTCTAATAGTTCTAGACTGAGCATGGCAATGTTAGACCAATCTAACAGCGTCACAAACTCTAAAGCCGCATCATCAATATTTTTTTTCATATAATTATTGATACTAAACGTGGCTTTTATAGATTTTAAGGTATGGTAATTTTTCATTTTATTATCATAAGCGGGTCAGGATAATACGACCAAAGATACTTATGAAACGCTCAAATGACAGCTAACGATATTAGTAGAATACCCAATCTGAATACAAAGGTTGAGTACCGAATTCGCTATATGTGCTATTTACAAACTTTCTAACATTGCTAAATTAATAAAGGTTTTAGAAGGCCTTACGTGTGTCTTTGTTATTAAACCGTTAATTAAGTAGTGTATTTGAAAGCTTGGAATCTACAATTCGCTAACTATACGTACGAGCTACAACCAAAATATAATTAAATGCAAAGTTTATTAGTAGCTATGTACGGGTTATGTATCAAAGTACAGTAAAACGAGGTTAACGCAATTATTTGTAAAAAACAAGGATTAAAATCTATCAGTACCAATTGGCAACGAAGTGTTTTAATGAGAAGAAATATGAGGGTATTTTTAATTACTTCAATTAAATCAATGGCTTGTATTTATTATTAAAAATAGATAGAAGGATTTTTATGGCAAGTTATAGGACTTGCCATAAAATGATGAAACAATAAAATTTGTTAGAAACTCTTAATTTGTTGTTGATTTATATTTATTTTTGAGCATTTTGCATGTGACAACACTCTAAATAAAGGCTTTAATTGGCTGGTTTATTTGCCTTACGACTTTTATATAGCCTGTGTTCTTTGATTTTTAACATGAATAGCATTAAGATAAAGTTTGAATGTTCATTAGAGAATCACTGGTAACTGTGCATCAACTGGGCTTATGAGTGTGAATGGACATAAGTAGTCCAAATCCTGCCATCAAAGTGACGATCGCAGTACCGCCATAGCTAATGAAGGGCAGAGGAACGCCAACGACGGGTAAAATACCACCAACCATACCCACATTAACGAACACATAAACAAAGAAAGACATGGCAATTGCACCCGCTAGTAATCTACTGTATACATCAGGATGGGTGAAAGCGATGTATAAGGCGCGCAGGAGTAAACAGGAATAAATGAACATTAATAAAATCACGCCCAACAAGCCAAACTCTTCTGAAAAAGCCGCGATAATAAAATCAGTATGACCTTCTGGTAAAAAATGTAAATGCGACTGCGTGCCTTCTAAATAGCCCTTACCAGTGAGCCCACCCGCACCGATAGCGGTTTTTGACTGAATGATATTCCACCCAGCACCTTGTACATCGGCTTCAGGATTGAGCAGTGTTAAGACACGGGTACGCTGATAATCATGTAATAGAAAGTTCCAAGCAATCGCAATAAGCGGTATCGCTAATATGGCGGCAGCTGAAATCAATCGCCAAGATAATCCTGCCAAAAAAAGCACAAAGATACCACTGGCTGCCACCAATAGCGACGTCCCAAGATCAGGCTCTTTTGCAATTAATAATACAGGGACGATGATTAAGGCTAAGGTAATGACGATGCTAGATAGAGAGGGCGGTAGATCACGCTTGGATAAAAACCAAGCACACATCATTGGCATCCCAAGTTTCATAAATTCTGAGGGCTGCACACTGCCAAACCCCGGTAAATTAATCCAGCGCTGAGCACCCATACGTACTTCACCGATGATATCGACCAATACCAATAAAATTAACCCCATTACATAAAAGATGGGTGTAAAAGTGCGATAAAGGCTAGGCGGTATCTGTGCCATGATAAACATAACCGTAAAGGCCACACCATAGCTGACCATTTGACGTAATACCATACCGACATCTTGACCGGCCGCACTATATAAAATTGTCAAACCAATGCAGCAAACCGTCAATAAGAGGAGGGTCAACCATGGATCGATATGTATACGCTGCCATAACGATGGTGCATGGCCTTGGCCTAAGTGATGGCTCTGACGTGAAAAACGGTATTGCGGATTAGAAGACATAGGCAAAGTGTGTCTGGCAATTGGGGTAAGAGGGAAGTTTCAAATCAGATCAACATTTAAAGGTAATCGCACCGTATCTATATCTATGCAAGTAAAATATCGTAGATAAAGTAACACATAAGAAATAAAGTCACATAATTATAAAAATTATAAGGATAAGTGTTAATTACCAATAACACGCCTCTGATTAGAGGCGATAGTTTAGCTTGCTTGCTGAAAATTTGATAGTATCGATAAAACGTTTTTAGCGGTAGCTTGTTGCAATGACCAATACAAAAAAATATCCTTATAAGCAGATTCACAAGCCTATGCTTGCACTACTTATGTGTGCCAGTAGCATCTCTGTTCATGCCGCTATTATCAGCGACAATAGTGAACGCCGTATCCAAGTACGTCAGGGTAGTAGCAGTAATGCTTACATCAGACCTTCGACGAATAATACAAGCTATAATTCTGGCGTTACCATGCTGAGTGGCGATAGCATGCAAGGATTGATTGCTCAAAAGCAGCGTGATTTTGATTTCGATGACAGTCTGTCTATTGAAGAAAATAAGCGCATGAATATCAATCGGCGCGCGCCTGTTTATAATACAACTTACAGTAATAACAGCTACAGCACTGCGAATAATACTTACAATAGTACTTATACTGATTCTATTAGTATGGATTTTAACGCGTGGTTGAATAGCAATAGCTACCGTGCTAGGCAAGTAGCAGATTTTCAACGCTACTTAAATTCGCGGGTAGGGGTACACAATGTACCGCCTATGTCGCAGTTGCTCACAACAGCGCGAAGCTGGAGCAAATGTGGTTATGAGCCTTATCAGTTGCCACCGCAAGAGTTATGGGCAAATATCGTCCCAACATTACGTTTATACGGCGAATTGAAGCATCAAGGAATTCTACCCATCAGTAGTGAAATACGCTCGGTATATCGCAGTCCTGGTCTTAATGACTGTGCAGGTGGCGCCGATAGTAGCAAGCATATGAATGCCAGTGCTATCGACATCTGGGTACCAGAGTATGAAGATAACTTATGGCGGCTCAGTACGATGCAAGATGGCCTATGCCAGTTTTGGCAATATCAGGGTCAATCTCATAATTTTGGTTTAGGGCTATATGCTACGGGTGCGATACATCTAGACACGGATGGTTATCGTAAATGGGGCTTTAATCATGCCAGCAGCTCATCTTCGTGCCGCTATTAAGTCATTTATGATCTATCAAAAAACCAAATAAATATAAACCAGAGCGAATTAAAGTAGAGTAAAAGCGCTATAATAATACTGAGAAACGTTTTCTGAACAAGGCTCTCTAACGGCAGAAGATTCCGCTACTGATCCTGACAGAAACTTACAGGACGTTGAGGATATTGAAGATAATATTAAGAACTCTTACGCTCGGCTGGCTTCAAAGCGCTCAGATATCTGTCCAAAATTCATACAAGAAGAAGTAGGTAGTCAGGTCGTTGAGCGTACTGCAGAAGTGATGGTGAATAATCATTGTGATTATTTCTTATACCCACGCAGTGGTCAGCAGATCTCGGTTAGCATTAACGACAGTCAAATTGAAGCGCTACTAATAGTGCCAGCGCTGCATGACTTCGCCAATGGTGATTATAAAGTAGACTCTTATGACAAGCACGTGATTCGATTGACCTATAATGGTGCAACTTATAAGCCTGAAAATTTCATGTATGACGTGGCAGTGACTATTTCTGGTTAAGAGCATTATTTTTTGTATGGACAACCCATTATCGACTTTTAGTACCACTCATAAACAGTGCTACTCATAATTTATTACCACTCATAAAGAGTGCCAACCTATAAAGAAATGCTGGGCAATACTAAATAGTGTTGCCCAGCATTTCTTTGTGCGGCTATTTATTGGTCTTTTTATCTTTCCAAGGATCCTCTTGTCCAACGGTGACAATCAGGAAATCATCAGGTTTAAGGGTATCTTGCATGGTTTGATTGACTTCTGATAGCTTTACTTGATCAACACGTTTGACATAATCAGTCAGATAGCTGTTTGGTAATTGATAAAAATTCATCATCCCAAGTAAGCCATTAATTCCTGCATTGCTCGCAAAACCCATCGGAAAGCTATTCTTAAGATTGTCCGTCGTTAAGCGCATCTCAGTGCTGGTGATACCTTTTGCTAAAGTGTCATTGATAACGGCTAAGCTGGCATCAATGGCCGCGCGCGCCTTGTCATTACGCGTTGAAAAACCGATTTGGTACGGTCCTCGTGCCAGCATGGGATTCATAGAGCCTGATATGCCATAAGTGTAGCCCAAGTTTTGTCTAATCTCAGTCATGAGTCGCGCATTAAAATCACCGCCTGCAAGTACCTCATTACCAACCGCAAAGTTGGTTTGCTTCTGCTGAGACTGGGGATCGGTGGCGCGCTTATCTCCCAATTGTCCCATGAGTACGGTGGTTTGAGTACTTGGAAAGGGAATATGAATGTGCTTGGCTTGGCTCAGTGGTTTTGGTTCAGGCAGCTCAGTTGCAGGCTGACCCTTCGGTAATTTGCTAGTGATATCTTCCGCCAGTTTTTTTGCTTGCTCTAAGGTTAGGTTACCAGTGATGGCAACAGAGGCATTTGCTGCGACCAAATAGCGGTTTTTGAAATCTATCAGTTGTTGCTTTTCGATAGTAGGAACGCTTTCAAGCGTACCCGCTGATGGATGGGCGTAAGGATGCTCGCCATACAATGCTTCGCTAAATGCAATGCTAGCAAGGCTGTTGGGATCTTGTTTTTGCTGCTGTAAACCAACCAATAATCGTGCTTTATTACGTGCTAGGATGCTGTCGTCAAAGGCAGGTTCGCTGAGCATCTGAGTCATTAAATCAACGGCTGGAAGTAGATGCTTATCATCAGATAAGCTACGTAGTGAGACAATAAACATGTCTTTATAAGCACTACTGTTTAGGTTGATACCCAAGGTTTCGACAGCACGAGTAAATTCATTTTCGTCTAAGCGTTTAGAGCCTTGCGTCAACATAGTGGCAGTCATATTAGCAATACCAAAACCTGTGTTACTAATACTGCCATCACGGGCGCTACCAGCGTTAAAACGCAAGTCGATATCGACAATCGGTAAGGCTGTTGTTTGTACAAAACGTACGGGAACGCCTGCCTTGGTTTTGAACTGCTGAATCGTTGGGATGGTAACGGTTAACGGTTTATCATCATCAAGGCTGGTTAGCTTTGATAATGCGGCAATTGGTGCGCTGGTATCCACGGCCGCAGAGCCACGATATTCTTCAGCACCTGTTGTGTTTGCTTGTGCTGTCAACGTTGTTAGACCTAGCAAGATGCCAATACTAAGATGCGACAGCTTTTGCATGGTGGCGATTGTTGATGGTATTGAGCTGCACGCTTTTTTTCTATTTTGCAACAAATCACTATTTTGAGTCATGGTTTTCTTCTTATAAATAAGGTCTTTATGATTGGCGCTTGTATCGAATAAAGAGCTAACACGGCGCGATTATTTCTCTGTCGCTGCTTGGTCTTTAGGTGGGATGACATGCATCACTGTTAAATTGTCTTTTACCAAATACTTTTTGCTAGCAGCTTGTATGTCAGCAATCGTCACGCTATCGAGTTTGGTGGGCAATTCAGCAAGCAGCGTATCGTCAAGACCGATAGACTGTAAGGAGCCAATCATCTGCGCCTGACCTTCCATACTGTCTTGCGCATAGACGAGCCCTGTGACCGTATTGGTTTTGGCACGCTCGATTTCATCGGCGGCGATGGGATCGGTTTTGAGCTTTTCTATTTCAGCCATAATGGCTTGTTGTGCTTGCTCTAAGCTGACACCTTCACGTGGAGTCGCTTGTATCAAAAACAGTCCATCTCCACGATCTAGCAAGTCATATGAAGTGCCCACTGTGGTCAGTAGACCTTGCTCGCGTATCAATCGACTCTCAAGGCGCGCAGAGAGACCACCGTCTAATACATCTTGAGCCAGTGAGAGCGCATAAGCTTGTTTTTCATTAGCTGCACCAGCAGTGACGAGACTGGGTACGTTATAACCCATTAACAATACTGGTACTTGTACGGCTTGCTCGGAGTCGACTTGCTGATAGCCACGGAAGCCTTTTTGACTGACGGCAGGACGTTTAGGTAGATCGCTTGGTGTTAGCTCACCAAAGTAACGTTTGACTTGAGCCAACACCTCTTGCGGTTTAACGTCGCCAACGATGACTAACGTTGCATTGTTTGGTGCGTACCATGTTTTATACCAGTCTTTTAAATCTGTAAGGGTAATGGATTCAAGCTCATCCATCGGACCAATAACGGATTCGCCTTTTGGACTATTCGGGAGTGCCAATAAGCGAAATGACTCATAAGCCTTGGCAAGTGGATTATCATCAGTGCGTTGGCGGCGCTCCTCCATGACCACTTGGTGCTCTTTGGTAAATTCCTGCTCATTAAACAGTAGGTTTTTCATACGATCCGCTTCTAGCTCTAATGCCAAAGGAAAACGGTTGGCAGGGAATAGCTCGTAATAGCCCGTATAGTCGTAGCTGGTAAACGCATTATTGACGCCGCCAAATTTAGCAATCAAGCGCTCATAGTCGTCGCTCGAAACGTTAGTAGTGCCTTTAAACATCATATGCTCAAGCAAATGCGAGATGCCCCCTTTATCCAGTGGCTCATCTGCTGACCCAACTCGATACCAGATTTGAGTCATTACTACAGGTGCACGATGGTCTTCTTTTACCACTACCTTTAGACCGTTTTCTAATTGATATTCGTGTCGACCTGACATATCCATGGTCAATGCTGATGAGGGCTGAATGTCTTGACCTGATTTAGCGGTATTTAGCCCATCTTTACCCAAGGTATTTTGAATGACTGGCTTCTGAGCAGTCGACAATGTGTTGGCGCTGATAGTACTGGTTTGGCAAGCAGCAAGAGTCGTTGCTATTGCTAAGGCACAGGCAAGACGTAGAGAGGCGGTAGGTAAGGGCAAAGGTGATAAAGGCAGTGGCATGGTATATTCTACTTATATAAAATGGTAACTTGTAAATTGATCAGTGGTTAGATCACTCTAAATACTAACGATAGATAGCAGGTTTTATAAAGATTTATGTGCCCCAACCATCACACTGGCTGTTGGCTTAAATTCTTGGGTGGTATTACAGCCTGTCGCAGATAGCACCAGTGTTGCTACTAATAAAGCTGCGCTGATGCTGATTGCTTTTTTACCGTACGTTTTGTCAGTATTAGATAGTGATGGCATAGATAATTCCTAAAAATGAGGGTTGAGTGAGCGATAGTGAAGTAGTTGTTAAGTTTTGGAATAAGGCTTGTTCTACAATAAACTCTGGTAGAGTAGGCGAAGTTTAGCATGTGTAAGGTCAGATTTTTGTTGCCAAATCTTAAGCGAAACTTTCTAAATAGATGGTATGACTTGCCAGATTTGCAAAAATTGACGATAGGCTATGATGGTAAGGTCTGAGCACAACTCGAATTATGATAAACTAGGCTAAAAATTGACTGTCGTGGGTCATGGTCCATGACAAAAACATGACGATATACCAACCCATTTAAAATAATCAAATAACTGACCGTGATAACTTTTAGGGCAAGCTTATGAATAACTCCAATAATAGCAGTCGTGTAATCATTAATCTCGATGGCAATCTTGATGACTTAGATGACGATGATATTACCTTACCCAGTCTGCCTTCGCAATCTGTGCCCATTATCGATGAGAAAGAAGATGCAGGCTCCATCCAAGCGTCCAATGATCAAAGCATCGAAGATCAGCAAAAAGACAGCACGATAAACAAAGATGTCTCAAGTGCTGGTGCGGCACAAAACATTGCTTTGGGTGCGCCAATTGTGAGGACAGAAGAGCAAAGCACGTCCAAAAATGCCTCTGAAAGCTTTATAAGCGCTTCATCAGCTGATAACGATAATAATAAAAATATTGATACTAAGCTTAGCACTATTTCTACTGCCCCAACCATGCCATTACAAGAGCAACTTGGCGATAGCCCAAACGTCAGTCCTGCGAGTAGTGCGGTACAAGCGACCACTCAAGCAGAAATCGAATCTACAGAGCTGCAAGAAAATAAGAAAAAAGGCAGCTGGTTTAACCGCATGAAAACGGGGCTAAGTAAGTCGCGTAAAAATCTTGCCGAAGGTATGGTCAGTATTTTGATCGGTGGCAAAGAGATTGATGATGAGCTATTGGAAGAAGTTGAAGACCAACTGTTGGTCGCCGATATCGGTGTCAACGCGACCAATCGTATTATCAAAAGTCTGACCGATCAGACAGACCGTGGTGATTTGATTTATGCGCATTCATTATATAAAGCGTTGCAAACTGAACTGGTTGATATTTTAACGCCAAAAGTCGCACCACTCATTATTGATACCAGCAAAAAACCTTTTGTGATTTTAGTTGTGGGTGTCAACGGTGTCGGTAAAACCACGACGATTGGTAAACTTGCCAAGCGCTTACAAGGTGAAGGCAAATCCGTCATGTTGGCGGCTGGTGATACCTTCCGCGCTGCTGCCACTGAACAGCTACAAATTTGGGGTGAGCGTAATAATATTCCAGTCGTCGCTCAAGGTCATGGCTCTGATAGTGCTTCTGTTATCTTTGATGCCATGCAGTCTGCCAAAGCAAAAAATATCGATGTATTAATCGCTGATACTGCTGGACGCTTGCAAAATAAAACCCACCTAATGGCTGAGCTTGAAAAAGTGGTACGCGTTATGCGTAAAGCTGATCCAAGCGCACCGCACGAAGGCATGATTGTCCTCGATGCTGGCACGGGTCAAAATGCGATTAATCAAGTAGAACTCTTTAACAAAGTTGTACCATTAACCGGTATTACCATTACCAAACTAGATGGCACTGCAAAAGGTGGTGTGGTCTTTAATATTGCCGAAACGACAGATGTGCCTATTCGCTATATTGGGGTCGGTGAATCGATCGATGATTTACGTGCCTTTAGTCCAAAACAATTTGTCGCCGCCTTATTTGAGACCGATGATAAAGAGTAGCGCTCGATAGGTCATTTTAATAGATCATTTTAGTCGATGAATAATTTTTGAAAATATCATCATTTGAAAGGAAGCATCATGATAGTCACCACAGCCGCTTTTGGCGCACACCAGCTAACGTTAATTGCGAGTGTCAATGAGCATAGTAGCCCTAAGCTGGTAGAAGTCAATTGGCTGCTAGCAGGTGACTCTTGGCATAGCTCAAAATCCATTCCCAAACTTAAGAAACACTATGGGCTTGTCGATCAGAGCTTTACGCTTATCAATGAAGATAGCCTAAGCGAAAATGAGCCTGCCCAAGCGCTACTCATAGAGACTATAGCGCAATTAAAATCGTATTTTAAAGGGGATCGTCAGGCATTCGATTTGCCATTAGATATAAGCTTAGGAACCAAGTTTCAGCAACGAGTTTGGCAAGCGTTACAAGATATTGGCTATGGCGAAACAATAAGCTATGCGACACTGGCACAAAATGTCGCTAGTCCCAAAGGGTTTCGCGCGGTTGCTAATGCTAATAGTAAAAACCCTTTTAGCATTATCGTTCCGTGTCATCGAGTCATTGCTAGCGATGGCAAGCTTGGTGGCTATACAGGTGGACTGGATAAGAAAACATACTTGCTAGCTCTCGAAGGTGTCACTTGCAAAACTTAGTAGGAGCGAAGCGCTCGTCACATAATACTAAACAAAAAAAGCCAAACATTTAAAACGTTTGGCTTTTTGATGTGTGAGACATAAAGGGTTGCGGGATAAAACTATTGCTCAAGTTGGGTCATTACCGCATCTGAGAAGTTCACATTGCTATAAACCTCTTGCACATCATCGATATCTTCTAACATATCAATCATTTTCATGACTTTTAGTGCGTCATCGACATTGTCTATTTCAGCACTGGTAGACGGTGCCATGGTCACTTCAGCATTGTCAGAGACCAAACCTGCAGCATTAAGCGCATCTTTGACGTGACCGAAATTTTCCCATTCAGTGATGACGAGCAAGCTTTCACCATCATTCTCGATATCAAGCGCGCCTGCATCTAATGCCACTAGCATGACTTCATCTTCTAGGCTTGTATCATTAAAGATGATTTCACCGCGCTTATTAAATAGATAAGCGACCGAGCCAGTAGTACCCAGATTGCCTTCATTTTTGGTAAAGGCGTGGCGTACTTCACTGACTGTTCGGTTAAGATTGTCAGTCAAGGTTTCGACAAGTACGGCAACGCCGCCGATGCCATAGCCTTCATAGCTTACTTCGTCCATATTGTCATTGTCATCACCGCCTGTACCACGAGCTACTGCACGGTTGATGGTATCTCGTGTCATATTGACAGATAGGGCTTTTTCAATGACAGCACGTAGGCGCGGATTCTTGTTAGGGTCAGGATCACCTTGCTTGGCAGCAGAGACAATTTCACGAATAATTTTAGTGAATACTTTACCTTTTACCGCATCCTGACGGGCTTTACGGTGTTTAATATTTGCCCATTTTGAATGGCCTGCCATATAACATCCTTAAGTTTTGCGTATTATTTATTGTGCTTAAAACAAGTATTTAATAACAATCTTTCACTATGAGTGTGTCATGAATAAGAGTATTTATACATTTTAAGATTTTTCAATCTGCATGATGACACACCTCAGATCACCTGTTTCTATGATATAGCTTGCGCTATCTCTTTGAAGTAACAGAGCTACCGACACGTTAACGATTTGTATTTTGTTGAGAGTGCTTTTTTGCTACACTGTGGCAACTTAGTGATTGTATTCACATGTGACCTGTGAACAATATTATAAACCAATTTTATCTATTTTGACTAACTTGGCCTTATCCAGCGTATTTTAAATCATTGGTTGCCATCAAGCCATTAATTTTATATCGCTACTGACTCGATACTACTGACTATATGAAGCAACCGACGGCTGAAGCCATTACCCACTTGCGCAACCGCATTCATATTATTATTGAAGGCACAGATACCCGTTTGGGTAAACTTTTTGATATTGTATTATTGATTGCGATTTTGACCAGTGTGGCTGTGGTCATGCTTGACAGTGTGCTATACATGCGCCTGCAATATGGCACTATATTCTTTTATGCTGAATGGTTTTTTACCATTTTATTCACGATAGAGTATGCGCTCAGGTTGTTTTCAGCGCCTAACCGCGTGCGTTACGTCTTTAGTTTTTTTGGGGTAGTCGATTTATTGTCTGTGCTGCCAAGTTACCTAAGCCTCATGTTTGTGGGGGTACAGTATCTATTAGTGATACGGGTTTTGCGTATTTTACGTGTGTTTCGCGTACTCAAGCTCAAAGCTTATATGCAGCAAGCGGGATTTTTGGCGTCGGCGCTTAAAACCAGTCAGCAAAAAATCACGGTATTCTTTTTGTCGCTGGTATTATTGGTCACGATTTTCGGCTCGATTATTTACGTGGTAGAAGGTCCTGAAAATGGCTTTACCAGTATTCCGCTGTCTATCTACTGGGCAGTCGTCACCATGACCACGGTCGGTTACGGTGATATGTCACCCAAAACACCGTTAGGTCAAGCGATTGCGAGCATGGTCATGATTACGGGTTATTCGATCATTGCAGTGCCAACGGGGATTTTTACTTCTGAGCTGGCACGTAATATGCGTCCGCAACTCAATCCGGTCACTTGTCCTAATTGTGGCAAATTCGGTCATGCCATTGCAGCAGAATTCTGTGATCGTTGTGGACACGCTTTGCATATTTAGCCGTGTTTGTGCGTTGTCTGCTTTTTTAACACTTTATATTTTATATCGTTATACATCAATATATTCACTAACGAGCGGTGATAAGTCAATCTCAACACCGAGGTTGACCAAGTTCCAGTATTGTCCTGACACTGTGCGATCTAGCATCATGGTGGTTGCAGAAGGTTGGAATTGACCAAAGTACTTCAATGACGTCCGCATTTGAGCAATGACTTCGTGATGAACCTGACTTTGAGCAAAATCAAAAGCGCCTTGTTGATAAGGTTGAATAGACAGAGGCTTTAGCCCAATGGATAGCCATTTCTCATAAAACTCTCCGGGGATATTTTTATCGTCATCACGGCGAATATCAAGAGCGATGAGGTCTTGCTCAAGGGCAGTCACATCTCCTTTAATGGCATGCTTGGCAAAACGGCGGAACAATTGAACTTCGCTGTCACTATAGCTACGAATGCCGCCAAAATCATAAGCCACCACACTACCATCTTTGCGAAAAGCAAAGTTGCCGGGATGTGGATCACAGTGCATACGGTATAAGCCAAATAGTTGTCCTGCGGTAAAGTGGAACAGGCGCTTGGCTATGTCTTGTTTGATGTCATTGTCCCAAGTCGCCGCGACGGTTAGGGTTTCTCCCATCTCTTCTGTTAGGGTTAAAACCCGTTTAGAAGAGTGGCTGCTAATGACTTTAGGAATGATAAGACCCTTGTCTTCTGCATGAAATGCGCCAAACACTCGTAAGTTATGCGCCTCTTTAATATAGTCCAATTCATCATGTAAACTTTGGCGAATCTCGTTGAATAGTTGCTCTTGCAACTGTTTGCTCATATTGAGCACACCCGCAATTTTTAGTGCCATGCGTACTTGTTTGAGGTCACTATCACAGTTTTCATCGACATCAGGATATTGGACCTTAACCACCACTTTTTGACCAGATGGCAAAACGGCTTTATGCACTTGACCGATGGAAGCCGCCGCAAAAGGTGTTTCATCAAATTCGCTAAATAATTCTGCGACAGGCGCTTTAAGCTCGCGCTCAATTTGTGCACGTATCTGCGCATAGGGCATGGGCGGCGCATCTTTTTGCAGCTTTTCTAACGCTGTCGCTACTTCTGGTGGGAACACGTCTTTATATTGTGAGGCAATTTGCCCGACTTTCATCACCGCGCCTTTCATTTCACCCAACGTTTCGGCTATCTGAATGCCCACATCTTGCATCAGCTCTGAGCGTGCTTGCAAACGTTTTTCTTCGTCACTTGAGAGGTGCTTAAATGAGTTTTTAGCTGCTTTGCCGGCAATGCTTGCTGTCATGCCAGCCAATTTCATAAAGCGCTTTCCAGACGATTTTGCCATTCATATCACCATATAGTGGGTTGTTTGCTCAGCCATAATTTTAGTATTTTAGTCAAACAATTGCTGTTTAACTCGTGTGCTATTGATAAAGTATAGTTAGACAATTCATGATTTTCGGTAATCAGGATTAAGCATTAAGCATTAAGCATTAATCGCTGATTGTGACAGAGTAGAGGCTATCAAGCCAGTAGGACAATGCCATTTGATAACCCAGATGCCCCAAACCACAAATAACACCGACGGCGACATCGTTTAGATAAGAATGATGGCGAAAAGGCTCGCGCGCATGCACATTGGATAAGTGTACCTCGATAAACGGTTTTTGTGTGGCCAAGAGCGCATCACGTAACGCAACCGAGGTATGAGTAAAGGCGGCGGGGTTAATGATAATGGCATCTACTTGCAGGGCGGTATCCGCTAAAAGTCCATGATATTGAATGTCATCTATCAGTTTACCTTCATGATTGGATTGTATACATATCAATTCAATACCGTGCTGAGCTGCGCGTGCGATCAGACGTTCCTCGATATCTGCTAATGTCGTATGACCATAAATCTCAGGTTCGCGCTTACCCAATAAATTCAAATTGACCCCATTAACGAGCAATAACTTATGAGTGAGTGTTTTATCGGCATTTTGCTTCGAAGGCGTGACGGTTGGTATAGACTGAGAAGGAGAGGTCATAATGGTCTCTATAACGATGAAACGAGGTTGAGGATTTATTATTTGTTATAAGGTTTAGATACTGTATAAGCATGAAATGGCATAAGCGTAAAATTGCACAGTTTAATCAAACCTTTCTCTTTATGATAACAGCTTGATGGCGAGGTTATAAAAAAATTACAGGAAAAATAAAGCTAAAGCCAAAAAATCATGTTAAAAGTCTTTATGTTGCTAAAAACCCGTGCTATGATATTTTTTATGCAATAATTATTGCAAGTTTGTTGCTACTGCCGAAGTAGAGCAATCAGTAAGACAGTCGTTATGTTTGTAAATACTCACTGTGTTGCTACATACCGTTATTTGCTATAGATGCGGTATGTAGGTGATAGTAGTGAGGGTAGTACTCTTAAGTTTTTGATTTCATCATCTTAGATCCCGTTTATATGCAATGTTGCAAAGGAATTTGGGGCTAAGCGGACTTTTTTAGGAAGCAATATTATGTCAGCTCGTGAGCAAGGTATCGTTAAGTGGTTTAATGACTCAAAAGGCTTTGGCTTCATTCAACGTGACAGCGGAGAAGATATTTTTGTCCATTTCCGCGCGATTCAAGGTGATGGCTATCGTTCTCTAAAAGATGGCGAAAAGGTCGAATTCAGTGTGGTAGAAGGTGATAAAGGCCTTCAAGCTGAAGAAGTCAGAAAAGTAGAGGAGTAATCTATCCAGTCATTAGAGCGGTTTAGCTATAATGTCTGTAGACACTACTGATATACTACTGAGTCAAGCCCGTTTTATCTTACCCATGTTGAGTCAAAATCAGCATTTTTGGTGGGATTAGGCGTTAGGCTTGGCTTTTTTTATGCCCGTATCTCAGTCAGCTATATATAGATTTCATATTGTTGCTGCTTAATTTAGATAGCAATATAACGGGTTATCATGAGCCTATTTATCATGAGTCTACTTATTATTAGTAATGAACAAGTGATTAATTTAAAAGGATATTTTTTTGAGTAATTTTACCACGTTTACTGATTTGCCACTTTCAGCACCGACCTTACGTGCCGTAAGCGATCTAGGTTTTACGGCATTGACGCCCATCCAAGCACAAATATTACCGTATACCTTGGCAAATCAAGATGCTATTGGACAGGCGCAGACGGGTACTGGCAAGACGGCAACCTTTCTATTGACTATTATGGAAGCCTTGCTTAAACGTCCTTTTACCAATGATGAAGAGCGTTATTTGGGTGAGCCACGTGCCGTTGTTATGGCACCAACTCGCGAGCTTGCTCAGCAAATATTTGATGATTGTATCGTTTTGACCAAATATACTTCGCTACACAGTGTTTGTATCATGGGTGGCACCAATTATGAGACTCAGCAGCATGAGCTTGAGCGTCAATACGTTGATATTTTGGTCGCGACACCTGGTCGTTTGATTGATCTTGCCAATAAAGGCATGGTCTATTTAGATCGAGTGGAAGTACTGGTGTTAGATGAAGCAGATCGCATGCTAGATATGGGTTTTATCCCTGACATCAAGCGTTTGGTCGGTCGGATGCCAGCCAATACAGACCGTCAAAGCTTACTGTTTTCTGCCACCTTTAATCAGGATGTGATGAATCTAGCCTATCGCTGGTTGCATGAGCCGCAGTTTGTTGAAATCGAGCCAGAACATAAAACCAGTGAGTTAGTCGATCAGCACTTTTACTTACTGACAGAAGATCAAAAATTAGAAGCGTTGCAGCGTATCATCAGTGATACGGGAGTGGATAAAGTGATTGTCTTTGCCAATCGTAAAGACCAAGTCAAGCGTCTCTATCATAAGCTGCGTCAAGCGCATAAAATTGCGATGTTGTCAGGCGATGTCATTCAACAAAAACGCGAAAAGTATTTACAGCGTTTTAAAGATGGTCATGCTTCTATCTTGGTGGCAACTGATGTCGCAGGACGCGGTATCCATGTCGATGATGTTAGCCACGTGGTTAATTATACTTTGCCTGATCAGCCAGATGATTACGTGCATCGTATTGGTCGTACGGGTCGTGCTGGACAGACAGGCATCAGCATTAGTTTTGTGAGTGAAGATGATGCTTTTAATATACCCGCGCTAGAGAAGCACTTAGATACTAAGTTTACCCTTGAGCAGTGGCAAGAATAGTGATTTATAAGCCGTCAGTTCTACTATAGTGTATAGCTGTTGGAATCATAAAAGCCCTCAACGTCATGATTGATGTTAAGGGCTTTTTTATATGGCAGATTTTGATGTTAAATGATTTTATATTTTAACAATATCTATTGTCGATGATTCTATTGAGCTTGTTCCATCATTTCAGAATGTTCATCGTGGTTCGTGTTGATCGCGCCATCACTCATATCATGCATACTATGATCCATACTTTGGGGAGTTGTGTTGTTATCAGTTGGCATCATATTATGGCTGCTGTGATCCATATTTGTATCCATCGGCATATCCATCATTTGTGAATCGCTCATTTGCATATGATCGCCTTGCATATTGGACATATCATGCCCCCCATGCATGCTAGACATTGCTATAGGGACAAACACAACGGCTAAGCCAGATAATACCATGACAGCGCCATTAAGCTGTCTCAAGCGAAAACGTCCAATCTTGTCACGTAACCAACCAACGGTTTCGTGCGTGGCGACTAGCATCGGTACGGTTCCTAAGCCAAACACAAACATGAGTGCAGCACCGCTTAGTGGATTGTGAGCGACCACTGCAAGTAATAATGCACCATAAACCAATCCGCAAGGCAAAAATCCCCAAAGCAGTCCAGCCGTTAATGCTCGCGGAAAGGTATTGAGTGGAAATACTTTTTGACGAAGTGGGCTGAGATATTGCCAAAATCGCATACCAAAACGCTCAAGATTTTTTAAAAATGGTGCGCCAAGCATGGTCACGCCGACGAATACTAACACCAAGCCTAGCAAGATACGTGGCGTACTATTACCTTTCATTAAGGGTTCTAGTACAGTGGTGCCAATCAGTCCTGCCATCAAACCCAAAAATGCGTAACTGGTCAAACGACCTAAATGGTAAGTTGCCACAAGAGCACGGCGCTTGGTAGGGCTGACGTCTTTCATCGATAGCCCAAATGCTGTTACCAGACCGCCACACATGCCTAAGCAATGCGGTGAACCAAAAAATCCCATCAGTAGTGCCGCAATAAGTAAAGCGGTGGTCATGGGGCGATTCTCCTAAAAAATGAAAAGCAAACCTACGTATACAATCGGCATTTAACCAACACTTAACAGTAGGTTACGCAGATAGTCCAAGCCTTGATAAGTGGTTATGGCATCCACCTCGTTCAATGTACTAAGTCGTACGATTTGCGCTCGGTTGCCATATATTCACACTTTCAATAGCTTCTACTATAGATAAGGTAGCTCAATGCTAGATTTTTGGCTGTTTATCAAGGTCAGCATGATCAATTGACTCTATATCAGGATGGATCACCTTATCATCAGCGACTATATCAGTCACTGTGGTATCGTCATTCTGCGAAATAGGCGCTGAGTAATCATGAGCCTGTATGGTTTGCCGTCGCTCTTGGCGATCATCCAATATGATGCGCTGTGATGCATTGTCCAAATCTTCAAACTGGTTTGATTTGACCGCATAGCGTACTGCCCAAATGGCAACCACAAATAGCATGAGACTTAATGGAATTAACAAAAATATACTGAGCATGGTAACTCTCTTAAATAGCATTTTCTTTTGTTATTATACACTCATCACAAGTATAGTGGATGACCGGTAGTGATTAGGGTGAGTGCTCAAAAGATATTGAACTGGCTACCTGCTTGTATTGAAATCTATTCGTCAGGTTTTTTTGCTGCGTTACCTCTAGGGGTTAACAGCTGCTGTGAGGTCACGTCGTTGGCATGACGACAATTCATTTGAGGACGTATCACATCGCGTAAATAAGCGGCAACTTCATAAACAGCGCGTCGAGAATGACTTAAGTTTTGCGCAGGTCTCATCCAGTCACGGCTCACTGGTAAAGGGGCGCTAAGTGGTGTGCTATTGATACCATTTAAGGCAAACTGTCTACGAGCACGTGCCATATGGTAGCTGTCAGTAATGAGATACACATGATGCAGTGGAATACGTTTGGCGGTAAAACGCGCATTTTCGCAGGTATTCATACTGGCATTTTCGCTTATCAGCCCATCAATACCATGCTCAATGAGCCATTGACCAAGCCATGGCGCTTCAGCACCGCTTAGCACAATAGGTAGGGGTAAGTCGTGATAAGCGCTGGCAGCGGTACGGGCACGGTTGAGGCTGTAGCTATTAAGAATAATTTGATTGTCATGATCATTGGTTAGTCCGCCGCCTAACACCACATAAGCGGTAGGCGGTGAACTCAACGCAGCAGAGGGTAGGCTGGGCAATGGCAAAAGCGTAAATAGATAAACAATCGCTTGGGAGAACAGCGGCGTGAATAGGCTGATGAGTACTAAAATAACAGTCGTTGAACCAAGTAAAAAGGTAATATTAATAATGCGAAATAGCTTTATCATACGCTCAGCTGAACGCAGGTAATAACGCCATAGTCGCTTAGATAATAGCCGCTTAGACCACATGCTCATCATACCCAATAGAGCCGTCAGTATTTACCCAAACTGGCTCACGCGCTAACTGAATCGCAAATTTTTCATAAACCGTATCGACGATATGTCGTTGGGCATCTGCTACATCATCTTGAGTGGCGTGATAAGGGGCATGATTGGTCAGCACCAAGGCTTGCTGCTGATGGGTGACAATCGGTGCAATACCACCACCTTTCAAGCCTGTCTGTTCAATCAACCAGCCTGCCGCAACCTTTACCATGGCATCAGGCATAGCGTAGCCGACGATAGTAGGGTAGGTCGATTGTAAAGCAATAAAGTGCGATTGAGGAATAATGGGGTTTTGAAAAAAGCTACCACAATTTGGCAGATGCTTGGGATTAGGGAGTTTTTGCTGACGAATATCAATAATCGCTTGCATGATATCCGCAGGCACTGGCTGCGTACGATCGTCTTGCTCGGCATAGCGTTGTGCAACGGTTTGCACATCACCATAGCTGGCTAGGATTTTGGTTGCATCGGTATGTAATCTGAATCCAACACAGCTGATTAACCAGGTATTAGGCGCACGTTTAAAAATGCTGTCACGATAGCCAAACTCGCAGTCGGCGGCTGTGAGATGATGCCAAGTTTGAGTGGGTAAGTGATAGGCTCGTACATACTGTAAGCAGTCTTCTAGTTGGACACCATAAGCACCGATATTTTGTACGGGTGCCGCACCAGTTAGCCCCGGGATTAGTGCCAGATTTTCTAGCCCATACCAACCTTGACTGACCGTATATACCACCAAGTCATGCCAGTTTTCGCCTGCCATTACTGCGATATCGACGTGGCTATCTGTCTGAGCGGTTAGGCTGATACCGCGCATTTGGGGCTGCAATACGATAGCATTCAGATGCGCTGGTAATAACACATTACTACCGCCAGACAACACAAATAATGGCTTATTTTGCGCTATGTCTTTTGTATAATTTGCCATAAAATCATCAAGCTGTGCTTCAGCCGTCAGTGTCACGACAGTATCCGCGACACAGGCTAAGGCCATGGTATTACCATGTGACAAATCGACTAGTTTACGGGTCAATAAGCTCGCTGGCAAATCAGTGGTCATGGCAAATTGAGTACTAGAATCCAAGCGTGAAACTGAGGTCATAACATAGCCCATGTGGCAGATAGATAATGGATTACACAGTGTTTATTATAGAGGGTGAAAGACACAAAGGTGGCAGAAAGTTAGCTTTATCGTTAGCAAGCTTTCCAGCTTTCAATCCACGCTTGTGCGCTTGATTCAATACGCTCAATCACCTCTTCAAAGTCATCACCATCGCCTTTATAAGGATCTGGCACATCGCCGCCATAAGTAGGATCTTCCTCACTAAATAAAGCCAACTTAGCCAAATTGTCTTCTGTCTCTATCAAGCTGTCTTTGATGGCTTGTAAATCAGCTAAATTCTGTGTATCCATCGCTAGAATTAAATCAAAATTACGAAAGTCATCGGCACTGACTTGGCGGGCGACCAGTTTATTGATTTTATAACCATGCGCTTTTGCATGGCGTTGCGAGCGAGTGTCGGGCGCATGACCGATATGCGAGTCACTCGTTCCTGCTGAATCTACTTTGATTGACAATCCAGCAATCGCTGCTTGCTGACGAAAGACTTCTTCAGCCGTTGGCGATCGGCAAATATTTCCCAAACAAACCAATAATACAGAAGACGGAGTACAGGTTTTCATCAGCATAATATGACCTTGTATAACAAAAAAACATGCTATAAGAGACCGGCATGTTAGTGCGGCTTTTATTAGCATGCAATTAATTAAGTAAATCGGCTGTCAGCGTAACGTTTAATGCCTTGAATGGCAAGAGTAGAAGCTAAACAATACGGTCATCTGTTCACGAATTTTCGATGATATTATTTATAATCTAAGGTCGTACTTTGACCAGCTTATTCTTGTTTGTGCTTAAAGCGTTGAAGGTCACGGCGCTCTTTTTTGTTGGGTTTATTATCAGGCCGTGCAAGATTGGCAAGTTTGCGCTGCTCAGCATGATAAGCGCGGCGCTCTTCGCTTTCTTCAGTCTCTGAATACAAAATTTTAGCAGCGAGCGCATTACCACGTTGCGCCGTTAGTGCTTCAACGATGACGGTCTTTTCAGTCATGGCAGTGGCTGAGCCTTGACGAATCTGTAGTTCATCGCCAACCATAATCTCTTTACTGGTCTTTACGCGGCTACCCGCATAATGTACCCGTCCGCTTTCGATGGCTTCTTTGGCGAGATTACGTGTCCGATAAAATCGTGCTGCCCACAACCACTTATCGAGGCGCATACGCACGACATCAGGTTGGCTATGGCTAGGCTGATTGTGGTTTTTGTTGTGTTTACTCATCAAAACCTCATCGATATCCATAAAGTAAGATAATAATAATGGTGGCTTTTTTGCAAATTGAAAGAGCCCTGCGCTATCAAAATGTTTAAAAATAGATTTTTATGGTAAAGAGAGAAAGTCTCGTCTTAGCCATTATTCTGATTGGCAACTTTCATCGCCATTTCTGCCGCATCATTTGTCTTTAACTGCGCTAAACCATTAATCACACCTGTGATATTTTCTACGGTTTTATTTTGGCTTAATTTAAATTGGGCTTGTATAGAATCGATGGGCAGCTTAAAGCCAATAATCCCTCGGCACATAGCATCGATATAAGTAGCAGGTGCCTCATCTAATGACCAAGGATGGTCGGATAGCACCTCTTGCCGTGCAGTCATGGTTGCTAATATCCATTTCAACGTATCGGCGTCTTCAAGCAACTCAATTTTGGATTGAATATGAACACTTTGATAGTTCCAAGTGGGCACTTCTTTATGGGTTTTCGCTTTGCTAGGATACCAGTTGGGGCTAATATAATGTCCAGAATCTTGAAAAATAATTAACCACGCAGTATCTGGTAAGGTGTTCTGATAAATAGGATTTTTACGACCGAAATGACCGTAAAGATAGCCGTGCTGAGCATTAGAGTTAATATCAGAATCAACACTAGCATCAGGCATAAAGTTATCGTTATGCCAGAAGAGTGGTATATGGCAGGCTTCGATGCCATCTTTGGTTTGAGCAACCAAGGTTGCTAAGGGATTGGCTGCGATAAATCCAATGATATTTTCTAGGTTTTCTTCGGAAAAAATAGCAGGAGTATGGATGCTGTTCTCAGTTTATATTTGATATAAAATCAGCGACACCACTGCTGCTCACATGGGATACCGTCATTATTACCATCCATTTTGGTATTCGGGCAGTGTTGTACAAAGTAAGTGGCTTCTGCGCATGACGTCATCTGAGAGCAATGCTTCCTGCCATCACAGGTAAAGCTTGATACTGACGACGTGAGTACTGGTTTTACTGCCGAGACTGATGTTGACGTTGCATCTGAGTCGACGTACGTTGGCGGTATATCATCCAGATCAGTTGAGGTAAAATCAGCGTCAACTGGAGTATCAGTCGCAACGTTAGCAATAGGGTTACTGGTCGTGTTGTCAGGTTGCAGCATCTTATAACCCAAAAGTGCTAAAACCAGTAATAATACAAAGATCAATATCTTTTGAGTCACGGTTTATTACCTAGTCATGGTCGCTATGAATTAATGAAAGCTACCAATGCATAATCACTGTTCATTCATCAATGGCGGCTTTTTAGTGATTAACAAACAGCCATTGATGGATTGATAGTCTATTTTTATTTCAAAAATAATTGATAACCGATATTGTCATTGAGCATGGTGCAGTCATAGCCGATATCGAGTAACGCGTCTTGTAATTGACGAGAATTACCTTCAGACGCTTGCAAACCGACCAATACGCGACCTTCGGCGGCACCATGATTGCGATAATGAAACAAAGTGATATTAAAGTCATCACCTAGCTTTTCTAAAAACTTCAGCAATGCCCCTGGACGTTCAGGGAAAACCACACTTAATAATTGCTCGTTTGCAACATGCGCATGACCACCAATCAAGTGGCGGATATGCGATTTGGCAATATCATCATCGGTCAGATCATGAGCCGTGTAGCCATCAGCTGCCAATTGCGTACGAATGGTTTTACGCTCTTTGTCGCCTTCTTTTAGTGCGATACCGACAAAAATTGCCGCAGGTTCCATGGAATCAGGTGATTTTTTACTATCAGCGCGGTAATTAAATTCAGTGATATTGCGTCCATGTAAGCTACGGCAGAAGTTTAAGAAAGCGCCTGTCTGCTCAGGAATTGTCACACCAAAGATGGCTTCTTTTTTCTCACCAATCTCAGTACGCTCAGCGATATAACGTAGGCGGTCAAAGTTCATATTGGCACCGCAAATAATACCGACGCAGTTTTTACCTTGCAGATTATGGGCTTCGATATATTTTTTCATACCAGCAACGGGTAACGCGCCCGCAGGCTCAACGATACTGCGATTTTCTTCAAAGATGTCTTTAACCGCCGCGCATACTTCGTCATTGGTACAAGTCACGACTTCAGGCTCGACTAAAGGGCCTGATTTATCACTCTTTTGCATACGGACAATTTCAAATGGCAATTCGCCGATTTGAGCAACTGCCACGCCGTCGACGAACAGCCCAACTTGCTCAAGCTTAACGCGCTCATTGGCTTCAAGCGCCGCTTTAAGAGAAGCTGATTGCTCTGCTTCCACCGCAATCACTTTGACATGCGGCGCAACTTCACCTAAGAATGCCGCGACACCTGAGATGAGACCACCACCGCCAACCGCGACAAACACATAATCCATATTGCGCCATTGCTGGGTGAGTTCAAGACCAATGGTACCTTGTCCGGCAATCACCAATTCATCATCGTAAGGGGGAATAAAGGTCAGACCTTCTGTTTCAGCGCGATTGATTGCATAACGGTTGGCTTCATCGAAGCTATCACCATACAAATCGACGTTGCCGCCCAGTGCTTTAACCGCATCGACCTTAATGTCAGGTGTGGTGGTCGGCATCACGATGATATTGTTTAGGGCAAGTTTACGCGCAGAATAAGCAACGCCTTGTGCGTGATTACCTGCTGAGGCGCAAATGACGCCACGTGCTTTTTGCTCATCACTTAACTGACTAATTCGGTTATAGGCACCACGCAATTTAAAGGATTTGACCGGTTGCAAGTCTTCGCGTTTAAAACGAATGTCATTAGCAAAACGTTGGGTCAGCTTGGGCGCCGCTTCAAGTGGTGTTTGAATTGCCACGTCATAGACGGTGGCTTGCAAGATGGCTCGTACCCAATGTGACAGCATAATGTTCCCTAATAAAAAGTGTGGATGAATAGAAAAATTAAATAGATTAGCCTATGCTGATTTTAACGGTCTTGCAAGACCCTATTGCAGTTTTTGCAGCGATTTTAAGTTTTGATGAAAGATAGGGTTGGTTTTATCTCAATATTTTTTAAATAAAATATTGAATTATTTCCATATGTCTGTATTATTGGACATATGGAAATAATTAATGCTATCGACAGCTTTGCTGCGCTCTCTCAAGATACTCGTCTCAAGGCCTTTAGGTTGCTTGTCAGCCAAGAGCCCGTTGGTCTGCCAGCGGGTGAAATAGCTCGCAAACTGTCTGTGCCTCATAACACAATGTCAGCTCATCTATCCGTGCTGGCTCGTGCAGGGTGGGTGGTGTCTCAACGGCACAGTCGGCAGATAATTTATCGCGCCTCACTGTCACATATGGAGGAGGTTATTCAGTTTCTATTGCAAGATTGTTGTGCGGGACATCCAGAATTGTGTGCGTCTCTTATGGACAGTTTAAGCGGATGTGGGGTTGTTAATACTAATGACGTAAACAGTGAGTAATATAGCTATATATTCAGAACTCAAACAACATATTCAGACAATAAGTGAGATTGCTATGAAACCATTAATCTTTCACAATCCAAAATGCGGTACGTCTCGCAATACATTGGCCATCATGAAAGCATCAGGCGAAAATCCAGAAGTAATTGAATATCTTAAGACCCCACCAAGCCGTGATTATTTAGTTGAGCTATTGGCAAAAATGCAAATTTCACCAAGAGAGCTGTTACGAAGCAAAGAGCCTGTCAATGATGAGTTAGGATTAGACAATCCTGAATTGTTTGACGATCAAATCATTGATGCGATGATTGCCCATCCCATTTTAATCAATCGCCCTATCGTGGTCACCAATAAAGGCGCAGCATTATGCCGTCCCTCAGAATGCGTATTTGAATTATTAGAGAATCCCGTGAGCAGCTTCACTAAAGAAGATGGGGAAGTGATTTATCATGGCAAATAAAACAGCAGATTTAGATGTGATCGATTTGTGTGATTTGCCCAATATTGATGCAGACAGTATACAGCCTATCGATATTGAGTCTTTAATTGGAACAAATGACCCGCGCCATGCGCCAAGAATATTGGTGCTATATGGCTCTCTACGCCAGCGCTCATTCTCTAAACTGGCCAGTGAAGAGGCGAGCCGTCTATTGCGTTGGTATGGTTGTGAGGTTCGAACCTTTGATCCGACGGGTTTACCATTGCCTGATGCTGCTGATGCAGATCATCCAAAAGTACAAGAGCTGCGAGAGTTGGCGCAGTGGTCAGAAGGTATGCTGTGGGTGAGCCCAGAGCGTCATGGCAGTATGACCAGTATTATGAAAGCACAAATTGACTGGATTCCATTGTCATTAGGTGGTGTACGTCCGACTCAAGGCAAAACTTTGGCAGTGATGCAAGTCAGCGGTGGCAGTCAAAGCTTCAATACGGTTAACCAATTGCGCATTCTTGGGCGTTGGATGCGGATGATTACCATACCCAATCAGTCCTCTATTCCTAAAGCTTTTTTGGAATTTAACGACGATGATCGTATGGATAAGTCTCCTTTATATTTGCGTCTCGTGGATGTTTGTGAGGAGTTGGTGAAATTCACTTGGCTGACCCGTGGACGCTCAGCCTATCTGATTGACCGTTACTCTGAACGGGTAGAAAGCGCAGAGGAGCTGTCGCAGCGCGTCAATCAAAAATCACTCTAATTTATTTTCTAATACTTCATTTTCTAATACTTGCTCTTACATAATTGTTCTTATAATAATTAAGCCTAAAAAGGTTACTCAATGATCGCATTGATTATATTTATCGTGACTTTGGTTTTAGTGATATGGCAGCCCAAAGGACTGGGTATTGGCTGGAGTGCAATGGGCGGTGCGTTGATTGCCTTGGCTTTTGGCGTGGTAAAGCTCTCCGATATTGGCATTGTGTGGGACATCGTTTGGGATGCGACTTTTACCTTTGTGGCGCTTATCATTATCTCGCTTATCTTAGATAAAGCCGGATTTTTTGGCTGGGCAGCACTGCATGTGGCTAGGCTTGGCAATGGGCAAGGACGTTTGCTATTTCCTATGATTGTGATTTTAGGCGCGTTTATCTCGGCGTTTTTTGCCAATGATGGGGCAGCATTGCTACTGACACCGATTGTCATCGCTATCTTACTACGTCTTAAATTCTCACCACCATCCGCTTTGGCTTTTATTATCGCAACAGGTTTCATTGCTGATACCGCAAGTCTGCCGTTAATCACTTCTAATCTGGTCAATATTGTTAGTGCTAATTATTTTGACATTGGTTTTGGTCGTTATGCAGCAGTGATGATACTGGTCAATATTGTCTCTGTATTGGCGACGCTCGCCGTATTATGGGTGGTCTATGCGCGGCACATTCCAAAACACTACTCCATTGCTGATTTGAGTGCACCAGAGTCTGCGATTGAAGATCCGCTGGTCTTTAAAGCGGCCTTTCCACTGCTCGCGTTGCTACTTATTGCCTACTTTACGACTGAGTCATTGGGCATTGCCATCTCCTTGGTGACAGGAGTGGCGGCGTTACTGTTAATGGCTATAGCAGGTCGCTGGTGGCAAGGGGGTCGTGATGCCGTTGTTTCTGTATCCGATGTTTTGAAAAAAGCGCCTTGGCAAATAGTATTATTTTCCATCGGTATGTACTTGGTGGTTTATGGCTTGGGCAATGCAGGATTGACTGCCTATGGTGCTCAAGTATTGAGTTGGTTGGGGCAGCAGGGTACGGTCATCGCAACAGTAGGAACTGGATTCCTCTCTGCTATTGTAGCCTCTGTCATGAATAATATGCCGTCCACTTTGGTTGGTGCACTGGCGATTGATAGTGCGCAAGTACCTGCTGCCACTCGAGAGCTCATGATTTATGCCAATGTGATTGGTAATGATTTGGGGCCGAAATTCACACCTATCGGTAGTTTGGCGACTTTATTGTGGCTCCATGTATTGGCAGAAAAAGACTATAAAATCAGTTGGGGGCAGTATATGAAGATTGGACTGCTCATTACCCCGCCCGTACTATTGGTCACGCTACTGGCTTTGGTTGTTTGGTTGCCTTATCTGTCTTCATTTTAAAATTTGAATCAATGTCAGCGTAATAGCCACGCTAATCGCAAGACATTCATTAAACTCATCGGGTATAATGGCGGCGCATTTTACCTTTTTACCCTTTACTTTTTTTAAAGCGATACGTTTATTTTGCCAAGGATTTATGATGAGTGATCAGCAAGCACAAAAGCAAGCCGCAGCCAAAGCGGCTCTAAGTTATATCGAAGATGACATGATACTTGGAGTAGGCACAGGCAGTACGGTCAACTGTTTGATTGAATTATTGCCAACTGTAAAGCTTGCTGGCGCGGTGGCTAGCTCACAGGTCACTGAAGACAAACTTCGTGCCCTTGGTATTGAGATAGTGGATTTAAACTTTGCTGGTACGCTTGATATTTATATCGATGGGGCAGATGAGGTCAATGAGCATTTGCAATTGATAAAAGGCGGCGGCGGCGCGCTCACTCGTGAGAAAATCGTGGCAGCGGCTTCTAACAAATTTATATGTATGGTTGATGAGAGCAAAAGCGTTGAGGTGCTAGGTCGCGAGTTTCCTGTTCCGATTGAGGTACTGCCGCAAGCACGTTCTTATGTCGCACGGCAATTAGCCGGTATGGGCGGTGAGCCAGTTTACCGCGAAGATTTTGTGACTGATTATGGTAACGTCATCTTAGATACTTATGATTTGGATGTTAGTAATCCGATAGCGCTTGAAAAAGAGCTGAATAATATTGTGGGTGTCGTGTGTAATGGTATTTTTGCGGCCAATCAAGCTGATGTATTGCTTAAAGCAAGTAGCGGTGGGGTCGAGACGTTGATGCGTTAAATGGCTCGTTAGCTGAGTAATAATTGTCGAGCAAAAATTAAAAAGGCAGACCATACTAAATGTGGTCTGCCTTTTTTATACTTATCCTTTGATAAATAGGTTACGACTATATTTTTTAAAGTTTGATTTTGTCTTGTAATAAGAATTCCATCAAGGCTTTTTGTGCATGTAAGCGGTTTTCAGCTTCATCCCATACCACTGAGCGTGGGTCGTCAAGCATATCATGAGAGATCTCCTCACCACGATGCGCGGGCAGACAGTGCATAAATACCACTTCAGGATCGGCTTTATCTAATAGCGATGGCGTTACTTGATAAGCGGCAAAACGGCGCGCACGAGTGTTTTGTTCAGACTCTTGTCCCATGCTTGCCCATACATCAGTGACAATTAAGTTTGAATCTTTCGCTGCCTCTTGCACGTTTTCGACAATACTGACGCAATGCGAGAAACGTTTCATCAGCTCAGGGTCAGGCTCGAAACCATAAGGCGCTGCTACTCGTAGCTCAAAGCCAAACTGATGGGCCGCTTGCATATAGGATGCGCACATATTATTGCCATCACCGACCCAAGTGACGATTTTATTTTCGATACTACCGCGATGCTCATAATAGGTTTGCATGTCTGCCAGTAGCTGGCAAGGATGAAACTCGTCAGTTAAAGCATTAATAATAGGAACACTTGAGTATTCAGCAAAGGTCTCAACTTTTTCGTGGCCAAAGGTACGAATCATGATGATATCGACCATGCTCGATATGACACGAGCGGAGTCTTCTAGTGGCTCACCACGCCCAAGCTGGGTATCATTTGGCGATAAAAATATAGCACTACCACCAAACTGACCCATACCCGTCTCAAACGAGATGCGCGTACGGGTTGAGGATTTTTCAAATATCATGCCAAGCGTACGACCAACAAATGGCTGATATATCTCGCCAGCATGCTGCATCTTACGTAATTCGCTGGCGCGTTTTATAAGGTTTTCTAGTTCTTGTTTGGTTAAATCAGATAAGGTCAAAAAATGGCGCAAACTCATAGTAATCCTAGCAGTCGATCGCAGTCAGTGAAACGTCATCAGTCTTTAATAGCATCGCGTCAGTGCGTATACTGGGGTGACAACAAACTTTTAGTATAGCGCAATTAGGCTTAATGTAAATGTCCAATTTGCCGTGATTTATAAGTCTGGCAAACAGACATTACATGAATAGTGATAAGGTCAGCATAATTATACTTGTATGCGATTTGGGCGAATGCTTAGGCGGCATAGTAGCTCATAGCTAATCGTACCAGCATGTGCGGCGACTTCATCGACGTGCGGGGCATCACCCCACAGTATTACTTTGCTGTCTAATGCAATGTCTTCTGGCGCGGTACTGACATCAATGACAATCATATCCATTGCCACGCGTCCAATGACTGCGCATCGATAGCTTTGATCGTTGGTAGTATCTATAACAGTGACATAGGCTTCATCGCTGATGACACGAGGGTAACCATCACCGTAGCCGACACTCACCAGCGCTGTTCTAGTGTCTTTCTGCGCTGTCCAACGACTGCCATAACCAATAGCATTGTCTGCCTGAACTGTTTGCAGGGCGATAATTTGTGCGCTGAAATCCATCGCTGGCTGTAAGTCTAATTCATGCGCGCTTTTATCAATGACAGGGGCGCTACCATATAAAATAATGCCGGGACGTACCCAATCATAATGATGCTCTGGAAAATTAACGATACCGGCTGAATTGCATAATGAGCCTTTGATATCGTTGCTAACAGTCTCTTGCAAAGTGCTTAATACATCTGAAAAACGCTGAATTTGCATCGTATTTAATGGATGAGTGCTGTCATCGGCATTAGCAAAATGCGTGGTTAGTATCAGCTGATATCCCGCTTCATGCAGACGCTTAGCCGCTGCCATAACACCTTCAGCGTTGAAGCCTAGACGGTTCATACCAGTATTATATTTAAGCCAAACCACTCTGGTCGCACTATTGGCTGGTGGGATATTGTCGAGTGCCCACTGCAACTGCGGCGCATGGTGAATCACGCAGCTAATATCATGCTCAATGGCTTGCTGCCACTCATTATCGGTAAATGCCCCTTCAATCAAACCAATGGTTTTGTCCCAGCCTAACTGCCGAGCTTCTAGCGCCTCAGTCAAGGTTGCAACACCAATACCGTCTGCTTGGTGCAATGCAGGCAATACCGCTGCCACGCCATGTCCGTAAGCGTTGGACTTGACCATGGCCAGGACTTTAGAGTTTGCTGCCATTTTTTTAACTTGGTTTAAGTTGTGAGTAATGGCTTGTGGTTTGATTGTGATAGTACGCATAATTGGCTTCTTTATAAGTAGAATTATGAAGTTATAAAGCCAGTACTGCATCAATTGGGCTAATGCAGCACTGGCTATTTTATTAAAAACTATTTGTTCGCTTATGATGAAGCTTTAGTCTTTATCAGGCTTAGCTTTATTAGGCTTAAGTTTTATAAGATTGATCATTCGTCGTTCTCGAAACTGACATTTTGATAGTATTCTGGTGTTAGGTTAATAAAGCGGGTAAATTGCCCTTCAAAGCCCAAACGTATAGTGCCGATAGGGCCGTTACGCTGCTTACCAATAATGATTTCAGCCACGCCTTTGTGGTCTGTATTCTCATTATAAACCTCATCACGATAGATGAACATAATCAAATCGGCGTCCTGCTCAATCGCACCCGATTCCCGCAAATCCGACATGATAGGGCGCTTGTTAGGGCGGTTTTCTAGACTGCGGTTAAGCTGCGACAAAGCGATAACAGGGCATTCAAGCTCACGTGCTAGCGCTTTGAGACTCCGTGAAATCTCAGAGATTTCCCCAACACGGTTGCCATCTAGGTTTGGCACTTTCATCAATTGCAGATAATCGACGACGATGGCGCCAAGCTTGCCGTCATGGTTTTTGGCGATACGGCGGCAGCGTGAACGCATCTCAGAGGGTGGCAGCGCTGTACTATCGTCAATATAAAGGTGCTTAGATTGCAAGTGCTGAATGGCGTTCATCATTTTTGCCCATTCATCTTCATTCATTTGCCCAGAACGCAGATGCGTCTGATTAATCGCGCCCCATGAGGACAGCAAACGCATGACGATAGACTCAGCAGGCATCTCCATCGAAAACACCACAACAGGCAGATCTTCGTTAAATAAAATACCTTCTGCCAAGTTCATGGCAAAGGTGGTTTTACCCATAGAAGGGCGCGCAGCCACGATGATTAAGTCACCTGCCTGCAAGCCTTGGGTTTTATTATTTAACTCAGCAAACGGCGTCTGTAAACCAATCATGCCATCGGGATTGGATTTTAGCTCTTGAATTTTATCAATAACGTTGGTCAAAACAGCCGTAATACCCACAGGTCCACGCTGTTCAGCGCGTTTATTGTGCTGCTCATTGATGCTAAATATCTTACCCTCAACACTGTCTAAAATATCACTGACGGTCTGGTCCTTAGGATTATAGGCGAGCGTGAGCATCTCATTGCCAGTCGTAATCAGTTGGCGTAGAGTAGATAGTTCACGGACGCGCTGAGCATAGGCGGTCAGGTTAAACAAGGTCGCAGGGCTTTGGCTCAAAATATCTGCCAAGTAGCTATCGCCGCCTGCACTTTTAAGGAGTTTTTGTGCTTCTAGCCAGTCGTGTACCATGACCGTATCATAGGGTTCGTTGACTGCCGCTAAATGAGCAATAGCATCAAAAATATACTGATGTCGCCCTGCATAAAAATCATCTTTGGTAACGATATCAGCAATCTTGTCGTACGCCTCTTCGATACTCATTAAGGACGCGAGCAATGCCTTTTCAATGTCGATATTGTGCGGCGGTGTCTGATTGAGTAAGTCGTCGGTTTTTTCGTTGTCTGCCATGATTGCCTAATGTGTCAAAAGTCGATATAAAAGAGGGTATAAATGGGTATGTGATATCAGGGTTTCATTGGGTGCTGATACAGCAAATAAAACGCCACGTGCCACTATAATTGAAGTACCAAAACCTGATCTCGGTGTTGACTGGTAAATGCTATAATGAAAAGCGAAAGTTTAACACATAATAGGCTTTTTTCGGCACCGATAGACAACTATCTATTCTAGATGACGGTTGTAATAAGTAAAAAATCATCTATACAATATAAGTGTCAGTACTTATTTTTCCCATAAAAAATACAATAAAATTCACGACTCAATATAAATATAAAGGCGTAGTTATGATGCAAGATATACAAAAAAAATTACCATTATTAATCACAACTGGTGAGCCTGCTGGTATTGGGATGGATATCGTGCTGCTATTAGCGGCTGAGGGTAAATTGCAAGATTTTGAACGTCCAATTTGGGTCACTGCCGATAGCACCGCTATGACAAAGCGCGCAGATGAGTTGGTTGCAGCTGATGTATTGAAAAACCCTCCCATCTGGCAAACTATTGATATCGATGCCGATGACTTTAATCTTAACGTTGTAGAGCAGATGTCGCAGCCAGATACGGACGTGGATAGTTCTTTTATTCTACTTAATATATCTTGTGCTGAGCCAGTTGTCTGCGGGAAAATTAACACGCGCAATTCGGCAATGGTTGCTAAGCAGTTAGACATTGCCCATCAGTTGGCAACCAACAAAATAGTGGCTGCTATCGTCACTGGACCATTGCAAAAGTCTGCATTGATAGAAGCTGATATTGAGCTATTAGATGGCACAATGTTTAGCGGTCATACAGAGTTTTTTATGCAGCAAAGTGGCTGTGATAAAGTGGTTATGATGCTCGCTAATCAAGCCATGAAAGTGGCGCTTGTCACCACTCATTTACCACTAAAAGATATCCCTGCTGCAATCACGTCTGACAATGTACGCCAGACCGTACAAATTGTCGTCGATGAGATGAAAGCAAAATTTGGCTTAACGCAGCCACGTATTTTAGTCTGTGGTCTTAATCCACATGCAGGCGAGGGTGGTCATTTAGGTGTTGAGGAGATTGAGATTATCAATCCTGTATTGCGTGAGTTTATCGATGTGGGCGTCGATATATCAGAGGCAATGCCAGCGGATACGTTATTTACACCCAGACATCTAGCCAACTGTGATGCGGTGATTGCTATGTATCATGATCAGGGGTTGCCGGTGCTGAAATCACATGGTTTTGGTGATACCGTCAATCTTACTTTAGGACTGCCGTATATTCGTACTTCGGTTGATCACGGTACGGCGCTTGATTTAGCGGGACGCGGCGGCGCAAGTGCGACTAGCTTATATCAAGCATTGAATATGGCAAACGAGATGGCAGATAAATCGCTTATTAATAGACCTCTTGCATAAGTCGGTGTCTTAGCGAGATTTATCGCGCAGTATTGGGTAACTTTAGTTTGAATAATGGCTATTTATGAATTATCAAACAAGGTTTAATATAAGTGGTTCCATTATACCAGTCTGTTTTAAGTGGTCTATTAATAGGTTTAGAGGGCTGAAATAGCTGGTTCTGCTAGGGTAATCCTAAAAGATCCATTCTATGATACTAAATCGCTAAGATTGTCGGGGATTCAGCATTCTGAGATAATGTAAGATGGCATATCTGAACTGAAAGCAAAGCGCTATTTGCATGCTCACTAAATTATCAGTACATCTATCAGAATAAATGAGAAACACTAGAATGAAACAATCTTTTCAGACCCTGTTAAATCAAGTGGGACTTACCGCTTTAGTGACAGCATCATTACTATCTGGAACAGTACAAGCAGCAGATAACAATGACCATCTAAAGAGCACCGTTGATCAACAAGCCAAATTACTAATGAATGAGCATGATATTTCAGGGATGTCTTTTGGCGTCATCATCGATGGCAAATCACATTTTTATCATTATGGTTTGGCTGATAAGAAAGCCAAAATACCTGTCTCAGAAAACACTATTTTTGAGCTAGGCTCAATCAGTAAGACGTTTGCTGCTACCTTAGCCAGTTATTCAGAATTAAATGGCACACTTACATTAGAAGATACTGCTGATAAATATATTCCCTACCTAAAAAACAGCACCATTGGCAACACCAAGCTTATAAACTTAGCTACCTATTCAGCTGGTGGTCTGCCGTTACAAGTACCTGATGAAGTCAAAAACAATAAAGAGTTGCTTAGTTATTATAAATCTTGGCAGCCAGTCTTTTCTGTCAACTCAAAGCGTTTATATTCCAATGCCAGCATAGGATTGTTTGGTTATATATCGGCATTGAGCATGGATGCTGATTACACACAATTGATGGAAGAAAAAATACTGCCGTCACTCAATATGCCCAACACCTTTATCAATGTGCCTAATGACAAAATGGCGGATTATGCGTTTGGTTATAATGCTGTTGGCGGTGCTATCCGAGTCAATCCTGGCATGTTAGACGCTGAAGCCTATGGCATTAAATCCACCATTAAAGATATGACGCAGTTTATGGCGGCGAATATGGGGCTGGTGCCGCTGGATAAAGATATTCAGCAAGCGTTAGACAATAATAGAAAGGGTTACTATCAGGTGAGTACTTTTACCCAAGGGTTAGGATGGGAGATGTACTCTTATCCTACTCAGCTAAATACCTTACTCGAAGGTAACTCAATGGATGTGGTGCTAAAGCCTCAAGCCATTAAAATAGACAATCATCCAACGTCTATTTTAAACAACGTCTGGGTCAATAAAACAGGCGCTACTAATGGGTTTGGTGGCTATATCGCTTATATTCCTGCCGAAAAATCAGGCATTGTCATTCTGGCAAATAAAAACTATCCCAATGCAGATAGGGTCAAAGCAGCGTATACGATTTTAGAGAGTGTGATAACTCATTGATTAAGCATGAGTCACAAAGCAACCTTATAAAAACGACCTTCCACTAATAACCCAGCTAGATGCTGGGTTTTTTACGTTCAACTTTTAAGAGCAACCTTCCACCAAATAAATCGCTTCTGGTATACCAATATCTATGCTTTCTACCTCACCTTTTAATAGGTTTTTATGCTCTGCTGTCCACTCAGTCGCCTTAATCATAGAATCACTCAGCTTTTGACCACCCTTGACATGATATTCAATTTGTAGGGGTAACTTATCCTGTTTATTATTAAGCTCAATATTGTCATCTTTTAAGAATTCTCCAAGTGGGCTTTCTTTTATTACCTTGAAATTGACATTAGCAATCAGGTTATAGTAGTCACCATCAACCGCATATTTATCGATCTCGTAGCTAAGCTCGTCATTATGTGCTTTCATAACGTCTGTAGCGGAATTGCCAACGTTGATGTCTTTATAAAACGGGATACTTGGATCCTGAATATTAATCAGGGCAACCTTGTTGTCTATGATTTGATACAGCACAGAAGCACGTTTACCGTACTTTTTATCGATATAGCTCAGCTCTGGATTACTGACGTAATAGCATTTTTCGTTATCGCTCTTGGCTTTGGTCATTCCTAGGCTGCTTAGTAGTTCAGGAGTAATAACCTGACCAAAGCTTAGTTTCTGATACCCTGACGGGCTGACGATTTGTTCATCAGCTATATCTGTCGCTTTGTTAGTTTGGGCTTCATCTATAGCACTTGTATCTGTAGGTGCTGGATTGACAGGCATCTCATCATTCTCGATCATATCTTTGTCTATATTATTCGTTTGTGTAGTGTCATCGTTATTTGTAGATGAGGGCTGTAAGTCACAGCCTGTCATCAGTTGTACAGCAGCGATTAATAAAGTAGAAGCCATTGCCGTTCTAATTATCGGCAATGATGATTTTGAATGAAAAGTTAACATGGCTCAATTCCTGAATTCAGATCATTGATATTAATATATACCTCAATGAACCTTGTATAAACTGTTTTTCTTATGCTCAATTTCATTTAAGATAACGTCTAATCGGTGCGTCTATAGCGCACTAAAGACGAATAGAATATGTATGGTAAGCACACCATAAAGTACACCGTGAGTATTTCAGTGAGTTAAAACATTGATATCACTAGCCTACAGCAAAAGCTTCAAGTCCTCACTAGGGAACCATGCTTACTCTCATAATAGTCTTATAATAAACGATTTTAGAACAAAATAAGGCACTGTGTCGATTGCGCTAAGGTATGAGCGGTTTATTAATAAAATGTCTCAAAAATACAGTGCAATTATGAGCTGTGTTATAATTCATCATTATAAAACTAGCACATTGCTGGCATTGCCTTATCGACCCTCTCTTTTTTATCTATGAAGACTTTTTTATGTCCAAAACATCGTTTGATGCTCAGTCTATTACCAACAGCCTACGCGCTGCCAAACACCAACCGCGTAAGCGCTTTGGTCAAAACTTCTTACATGACCGTAGTGTTATCCGTGAAATTGTTGAGAGCATTCGCCTAGAGCGCAATGACAATTTGATTGAAATTGGGCCGGGGATGGGTGCACTGACTGAGCCGTTATTGGCAGAAGTGGATGCGATGACTGTGGTCGAGCTTGATCGTGATTTGGCAGATAGCCTGCGTATTCGTATCGGTGCCAATAGCCATCCAAATTTTACCATTATCAAAGACAATGCCATGCATGTCGACTATCGTGAACTGTATAGCGAGGAGCGCGGCAAGCTCCGCGTGGTCGGTAATCTGCCGTATAACATTTCTACGCCTATCTTATTTCATTTGCTAAGTTATGCCGATGTGATACAAGACATGCACTTTATGCTGCAAAAAGAGGTGGTCGAGCGTATCACCGCTGACGTCGGCAGTAAAACCTATGGTCGCTTATCAGTCATTATGCAGTACCACTGCCATACAGATTATCTGCTGACCGTCCCACGTGGTGCTTTTAATCCGCCACCAAAAGTAACCAGTGCGGTTTTTCGTTTGACGCCGCATATCATTAAGCCAGTCGTCGCGGAGGACGAAGAGTATTTCGCGCTTGTGGTACGTGAAACCTTTAACCATCGTCGTAAGACGCTACGTGCTATCTTTAAAAAATCAACGTTGCTACCGACATTGAGCGAAGAAGATTTTGCAGCGTGTAGCATCGACCCACAAGCACGTCCTGAAGTCTTAAGTGTAAAGGATTTTGTGAATTTGAGTAATCAAGCGCGTAAAGTAGAGGTTTAAATCGAGTTACTGCCGATTCGTCGTCAAAGACATTTATATGGAAATGACGATATAAAATTTTCACATAAAACTATCACGTAAAGACACTGAGGATTTATGAGCTTTCGCCATCAGTATGTCATCGGTGACCTGCAAGGTTGCTATGCGGCGTACCTTCATTTACTTGAAATATTGGATTTTGATCCTGCACAAGACAAGCTATGGTTTGCAGGGGACTTGGTGGCACGTGGTGAAGATTCGTTAAATACCTTGCGTCATGTCAAAGCACTTTGCGAGCAAGGGGCTGCCGCGACAGTACTCGGCAATCATGATATCAATTTGATCGCTGTCTGGCGCGGTGCGGCAAAGATTAAAAAAAAGGATCAGACAGCGCCTATTTTTGCTGCCGATGATTGCGATGAACTGCTTGAATGGTTACGTCATCAGCCAGTATTGGCTTTTCCTGATGAGCAGACGGTCTTGGTTCATGCTGGCATTCCACCGCATTGGACGGTTGAGGCGGCCGCAAATTACGCGCAGCAGTTAGAGTCACAATTGCAAAGTAGTTTAAAACAGCTGGATCGTTTATTGCCGAATTTATATAGCAAGACTGCTGATGACTGGCATCCAGATATTAGCGGCTTTACCAAAATGCGTGCAATTGCCAATTATTTCACTCGTATGCGGCTGTGCAAACAAGATGGCACGTTAGAATTTAGCTTTGCAGCAGGGTTAGAAGCGTCTATGCCAGAGGGGTTTTTGCCTTGGTTTGAATGGCAAGTACCGCGGACTCGCAAGGTATTATTTGGGCATTGGGCAGCGCTGAAAGGTGAGGTAGACTTACCGTATGCGCGTGCACTTGACGGCGGCTGTGTTTGGGGTAATGATCTATTGGCGTATCGCTTGAGTGATGGAAAAATCATCAGGTCAAGTGCCTACTGCTTACAGTTAGAAACATAATATTAGGGCATGGGCTCATTTCTATCTCCGTTTTTAAAATGAGGTCACGCCCCAACTATTTTACTTATCCAAACGATTTATTAAACCACCAAAACCTTCCCATTAGCTGGGTAGGTTTGGTGGTTTTTTGGGTTTAGGTAGTGAGGTTTTAGCATCGCCCGTGGCCTTATTTTCAGGGTTGCTGTTATCGTTTTCAAGATGGGCAGTCGTCTCATTACCCTCAGTAAAGGCGTTATGCGCTTTATCATATTGAATATCACTACTATAAGGGACGCTATTGAGCTCCTCATCTATCAGCCCATCATCGAGTTCAATGGTTTTTTTGGTACTGATATGATTGGTGGTACTGTGTGTTTCCCGACTTTTTAGCGCAGCGTCAGTGTCAGCATTTGAGATGTTATTATCGTAATCTATATCTGTGATAGCCTGTTCATTTTGCATGCTTTTTTGCTTGGATTTAGGTAGGATTTTTACATCAGACAAACGGCGCACGACATAATTATTGGGAATACTTTGTCCTCCTTTATGAGCGCTGGTATCGTCAAAAATCATATGTCCTTGGCTGTCGATACGAGCATACTTCATTGGCTTATCACGTGGCCAGAAAAAGTCTGAAGGATGGGTAAGCATATGGCTGAAAAGCTGCTTGGTTAAACGACTCCACTCCATGAATTTGACTTCTTTAGAGCGCAGTGCCACAAATAAGGCGAGCGAAAAGCTGACCATGAGGTTCACCATGCCGATAAGGGCAACGCCTAAAATAGAAATAAACACAATCTGCCAATCCCACTGGTTGGCAGATATATTAAACAGTCCATGCGCCAAATTCGCCGAGGCAAACGCAATGTGGCGAATATCAATCGGTAAGCCAAATAAATAGCCAATTGTTGCAGTACTACCTAAGAACACCCCGAACAAGAAATTGCCCATAATGGCGCCAAGGTTGGCTTCTATAAAACCGCCTAAACGCTGTAACCAAGTTTTTGGTAGTAGGTATTGAAGTAGTTTGTGGCGCTGAATACGGGCACCGATTTGGTTATAGACCGCCAAGTTATCGTAGTAACCAGCAATAAGACCAGATAAAAATAAATAGACGCCAGCAATGGCCGCGTGGGGCAATGCCAGTGAGTGAAAGGGGTCAAGATCATGCAGTAAGTGTGCAGCCTTATCGGTATTGATCATCGGCGCACCAGTATATTGTAGCCATGCAAAAGAGATAATCAAAGCGACTGGTATCGCTAGCATAATATTACCCATAATTGCCACAAACTGGGTACGTAAAATATCGACCACCAATTCTGATAGTTTATTTAACTGATGTGACTTTTTGCCAGAACCGTCCGATATAGTAGAGGCAATTGCCGCCGCCGTCATAGCAGGCTGTTTGGTAGCAACCGTACCATGAACGATATGGATAAAAACAAAACCCAATCCATAAATCATACTATTTACAAAGGCGCGTCCCATCGGTGCGAGGGCTAGGTTATAGGCTAATATCTTAAGCGTTGCCATAAAGGCAATAATAAAACCACCGATAGAGGCTTTCTTGAACATCTTTTGGTAGCCCGATTTATCGGTACTAATATAATGTTCACCCACGCGGCTGGCGTTTTCAGTGACTTTGCGTGACAGCAGCTTGGTATTATTATCAATTAAGTATCCAATACTATAACGGCGGCTAGCAGTGGTAATCAGCGCTTGAATCAACTCAATGAGCGCCTGATCACGCTTATCATAATTATCTGCTACCAGTTCAGTTAAGATGCGCATACGCTGCAAGCTTTGGTCTAAACGCAGCATCATGTTGGTCAGGCGAATAGAGATTCCCGTTTTATAAATGCGCTTGCGTATGGTGGCAACGATATCTTCGCATTGTTCAATCATGACCAGTAACGGCGCAGGATCTACCGCTTTTTCGGGCGTGATATCCGTTAAAGTATCAAGCTCATGCGCTTCTCGGTACTGATTGACGTATAAGACCGCCTCTTGATTTTGTGCCACAAATGAAGCTGAATAATTCAGCATTTGCGGATAAAATTCCATCAAATCTGGATGCAAGCCAATACCGCTGATACGGTATGACAAAATGATAATCGCGTTCAAAATACTGTTTTTTGCTGTCGCCACTAAGTTTAAATGCTGCTCATCGACTTTGAGTAGCTCAACCAGTTCATCCCATTTGTCTTTTTTAATATTGGCAAGCCAGCGCTCGTCAGAGCGTTTATCAAATAAATAACCGACCAATTCTACGACAGAATCTTCTTGTGGCAGTAGCGGTAAAAAACGGTGTCCGATAAGGCGACGTAGACTATTAAAAAAGCCCTGATCCGACATGATGCCGGTATCGGTATATAAAGCAATTTGGCGATATTCAATAATCAGTTTTAAGACGAAACTTGACAGTCCATCTGCATATTCTGGATGTTGACGTAAAATATCAATCAGCTCTTGAATGTTTTGATTGGCTAACGTGGGCTCTTTATCACTCACTCGTAGCTCATCGATTAAGCGCTTGAGTACCGCAGGATCTGGCACATCACTTAAGGCTGTAATCTGTTGTAAAATGTGTTTTATTTCTGACACATTGCATCCCTTGTGGTGGTTATTTCAATCATTGTTATTATTTAGTATGAGCAAAGATATAAGTGCTTTGAATGGCTATATTGGTTATCAATGTCGCGATATCTACCACTATTGATGGTTAGGTTTCTAATTTATAGCTCACTAATTTGGAAATTATTGGTTCAGAGCTTATTGGTTTCGGCGTTAAAGATATTTGTAGCAATCTTAATGTTGTGACTTTGCGTTATTTTAATCGTAACAATGCCTGAGCGGTTAATTATTTTGTTAGCAGTTATTTTGTGGCGCTCATTATATCGATTGTGGAAACCATCGCTGTGATGATATTTTTGGCAAAAAAAGGGACAGTAGCGTGACTGTCCCCTTATCGTAATGCGGTATGGCTTACTTTATTATAAAAGTAAGAAATTAGCTAGCAGGTACATCAAAGTAGCTAAGATCAAAGTTCATCATTGGGTCACTACCAGCTTGAACCATTTGTGCATGAGCATCAATGCGTGGCAAAATACGCCCGACGAAGTAATCCGCAAGCTTGGCTTTATTGGTATAAAACTCACCTTCTTTATCGTTAGCTGCTTCTACCATCAACGCGAACATGTACGAGTAAGCGAGGTAACCAAAGGCATGCATGTAGTCAACGGCACAGCCATTGACTTCGTTTTTACGTTCGCCAATATTATTTAGCACCGTTGTGGTCAAGGTTTCAATCGTGTCAGCAGCATCTAGCGTTGCTTGCTTGATGCCATGATCTGCTTGCATGTTATTGACGAAATCACGAATTTCACCTAAGAAATGAGTGACGTATTTGCCGTTATTTTTCGCTACTTTACGACCTAGTAGGTCAAGCGCTTGAATACCATTGGTGCCTTCATAAATCTGCGCAATACGGGTATCACGAACGATTTGCTCCATACCCCATTCGCGGATATAGCCGTGACCGCCAAATACTTGCTGGCAATCAATAGTTGCTTCTAGTGCTTTGTCAGTCAAGAACGCTTTAGCAACTGGCGTAAGTAGAGCAACGCGCGCAGCGGCAGCTTGAGCGGCCTCTGGATCGGTACTAAACTTCTCTTCATCAAGATTTTTGGCAACGTACATCGCAAAGCAACGTGACGCTTCAGTGTTGGCTTTGGCATTCAACAGCATACGGCGTACATCGGCATGATGAATGATGGCATCTGCTGGTTTTTCTGGACTTTGCAGTTGGGTATCGCTACGACCTTGACCACGGTCATTGGCGTATAGCGCTGCATTTTGGTAAGCAAGCTCAGAACCACCAAGGCCTTGCAGACCCATGGTGACACGCTCATAGTTCATCATAATGAACATAGAGGATAGACCCGTATTTTCGGCACCAACCATCCAGCCTTTAGCGCTGTCAAAGTTCATGACACATGTGGCTGAGGCTTTGATACCCATTTTATGCTCGATAGAGCCGACTGCTAGGGTGTTACGCTCGCCTAAGCTGCCATCTTCATTCACTAAGAATTTTGGTACGACAAATAGCGAGATCCCTTTTGAGCCTTCTGGCGCATTAGGAGTTTTTGCGAGTACCAAATGAATGATATTTTCGGTTAAGTCATGCTCACCGCCAGTAATAAAGATTTTGGTACCAGAGATATCAAAGCTACCGTCATCGTTAGGAACGGCTTTGGTTTTGATAATACCCAGATCAGTACCAGCATGTGGCTCTGTCAAGCACATGGTGCCCGCCCACTCGCCGTTGTACATTTTTTCTAGGTAGGTTTGCTTTTGTTCTTCAGAAGCCGCTGCGTTTAGGCACAGTGTTGCGCCAACGGTTAGGTTAGGGTAGAGGGCAAATGATTGGTTGGCAGTGAATACCATCTCTTCAGTCAGCATAGTTACCATTTTCGGGAAACCTTGACCACCGTATTCAGCGTTACCACTTAAGCCAACCCAGCCTGATTCAGCATACTGTTTATACGCTTCTTTAAATCCAGTAGGAGTCGTGACGACGCCATTACCTTCAAAGGTTGCGCCTTCTTCATCGCCGCTGCGGTTGATTGGCAAAAGAATGTTTTTTGACAGTTTTGCCATTTCTTCCAAAATCATATCGACTGTTTCCATATCGACATGAGCTAAGTTTTCATTGTTTTGCCAAAATTTAGGCGCGTTAAATACATCATTCAAGATAAAGCGCATGTCATTCAGAGGGGCATTATAAACAGCCATAAACATTCCTTTGGTTCAAATAAATAAAATTAAAGTTGTTAAAGATATCAGTTGTTAAAGATATCAATTGTTCTTTTGGTCTAACCTTAACGGTTAATAATCAAAGTTTAGCAAATAAGCTTGCGCACGGGTGTGTTTCTTCGTGAATTGTGCGTACACCAAAAGTATTGATAAAGGATAGCCTTTATAAAAATAAGGATAGATTTTTAGAAAAGGTTAGGTTTCTTGAAAGTGTTGACTCTACTCGTTATTAATTTTAATAGTGCTAAGAAAATCGGCAACACACCTGAGTATGTTGCCGATAAAAATACAGTATTAGCAGTATTTAACGTCTAATTAAAAAGCGAACTGATCAACGTCCATGCTCATGTATGGTTCAACACCAGTGCTGATACGCTGTACGTGAGTGGTGGTACGTGGCAATAGCTTAGCAAAGTAGAACTGCGCGGTTTTTACTTTCGCGTCGTAGAAGGCTTGTTCGCTAGTACCGTTAGCAAGTTCAGTTTGTGCTACTAATGCCATGCGTGCCCATAAGTAGGCTAGCGTCACATAACCGCTGAAATACATATAATCAACCGCAGCGCCGCCAACTGCATCTGGGTTTTCAGTGGCTTGCATGCCGATGCGTGCAGTCAAATCACCCCATTCTTTAAGATGCTTGGCAAGTGGGCGAATAAACTGACCCATCTCATCGTTTTCTTTGTTTTCTTCACAGAATGTCTGGATGATTTTGACGAAGTTTGCAAGCAGTTTACCTTGTGAACCCAATACTTTACGACCTAGTAGATCGAGTGCTTGGATTTCAGTGGTACCTTCGTATAAGCAAGCAATGCGCGTATCACGGACGTTTTGCTCCATGCCCCATTCGCTGATAAAGCCATGACCACCATAAACCTGTACGCCATGGTTAGCCGCTTCTAGACCCGTTTCAGTCAAGAAAGCTTTAGCGATCGGTGTCAATAGTGACAACATTTGATCAGCAAATTTAAGCGCATCGCCTTCGCCTTTTGCAACAGTATCGGCAAAATGTGAGAGGTAATAGACTAAAGCACGACCACCTTCAGCAAAGGCTTTTTCAGTCAACAGCATGTTACGAACCGCTGGATGTACAATGATAGGGTCAGCGACTTTTTCAGGGGCTTTAACACCAGATAATGAACGCATCGCTAGACGATCTTTAGCATATGTTAATGAGCCTTGGAAGGCATATTCTGCTGCTGTTAAACCTTGAACTGCGGTACCAATACGCGCCACGTTCATAAAGGTAAACATGCACTGTAGACCACGGTTTTCTGGGCCAATTAGATAACCTGTTGCGCCATCAAAGTTCATCACGCAAGTGGCTGAGGCTTTGATACCCATTTTGTGTTCGATAGAGCCACAAACGACGTTATTGTTTTCACCTAGGCTACCATCTTCGTTGACCGTTACCTTAGGAACGATAAACAGTGAGATGCCTTTTGTGCCAGCAGGCGCGCCTGGTAGACGAGCCAATACAATGTGAATGATATTGTCCGTTAAGTCATGCTCACCCGCTGAAATGAAGATTTTTTGACCAGTGATGCTATAGCTGCCGTCTTCTTTAGGCTCAGCTTTGGTGCGGATAATACCCAGATCAGAACCTGCATGTGCTTCAGTCAAGCACATGGTGCCAGACCATTCGCCGCTGACCATTTTTTCTAAGTAGGTTTGTTTTTGCTCGTCCGTACCGTGATGCTCGATGGTTTGAATGGCACCATGCGATAAACCAGGGTACATAGAGAATGACCAGTTCGCTGTACCAACCATTTCATTAATGACGGTCGATAATGAAAACGGCATGTTTTGACCACCGAAGTCTTCTTCAGCAGACAACGCTGGGAAGCCAAGCTCACAATACGCTTTGTATGCTTCTTTAAAGCCTTTTGGCGTAGTGACTTGACCATTGTTAAACTGGCAGCCTTCAGCGTCACCACTTTGATTCAATGGTGATAGCTCATTTTCAGCAAAGCTTGCCGCCATCTCAAACAGACTGTCCATTAGCTCGCGATCCGCTTCTTGGAATGCTGGCAGGGTTTTATAATGGCTTTCGCTGTCGAGTAACTCATGCATCACGAATTGAATGTCACGTAAGGGCGCTTTGTATTGCATAACTTCCTGTCCTTTTGAGAATATAACCAATCATCATCAAGGGTAGGCACATGACTGCACTGTTATTTAGTGCACAAGTCCAGCCCATATTAATCTAACAAGCCCAAATAAATGCTAGGCAATAATGCAGATTGACGATGTTGTCGGCGATATAAAATAGTATTGAAAAGAATGGCGATGGTTAGAGTAAGCTTGAAACTTAATAAGCTCTAACAAATTCACTATAAAAGATAGGCTTTCAGAGGAGATTATACAAGTTTGGTGACAGCACTGATAAGTCATGAACCTATCTTGCATCGGTTATACAATCGACGTTAGGCGTTAAGAGGAAACGCGAATAACCATATGAAAATACTAATGATACTGGATAAATAAACATCCGTTAAATGGGGTTTATTTGGCGGCGTACTGCTGAATCAACATCTCAGTCGCAGCCTCTGCTGGCACTGGTTTGCCAAACCAATAGCCTTGACCCTGTTGACAGCCCATTTTTAGCAACACATCGCGCTGTTGTTGAGTTTCGATACCTTCGGCGACTACCTGCATATCAAGTGCCATCGCCAAGTCTAAAATAGCTTTTACAATGGCATGTTGGGTACGATCAGTGTCGATGTTGGATATAAAACTTTTGTCAATTTTAATGAAATCAAACGGATATTCTTGTAAGTAACTCAAAGAGGCATAACCGGTGCCAAAGTCATCCAACGCCAAACAAATCCCCAGTTCCTTGAGCAAAGTAAGCTGTTTTTTGACATTTGCATGACGCTGAATTAAGGATGACTCGGTGACTTCAATATGTAGCTGATGCGCAGAAATACGATGTTGCACCAGTAAACTGCTCACCATCTCAGAAAACTCAGGGTGGCTAAATTCGGCGGCATCTGCATTGATACAGATATGTTGACAAAACCCTTGCTGTTGCCAAGTCGATAACTGCTTAGCAATTTGAACCGCCATGTGCGAGAACAACTCAAACGACAGTTTATGAGTGATAATGGCATTGATAAAATGTATCGGCTTTAGCAGTCCGCGAGTCGGGTGTTGCCAACGTACCAGCGCTTCAAAACCAATAATGATGCCAGTAGCCAGCTCAAACTTTGGTTGATAATAAGGAACAAACTGATTTTCAGTGGTAGCGGCTCTAAGCTCCGCCTCTAACTGCAAGCTACCCGCAGTGGCTTCGTCAATGGCTGTATCATACCAGCAAATGTCATCACCGCCTTGTTGCTTGACATAATGCAGCGCTTTTTCAGCCTTGGTCAATAATCCTGTCACTTCGTCGTCGTTAGTGGGAAAGTAACTGACCCCGACGGAAATATGACAATAAATCTTAGCGTCTGTCGCAGTGTTTTCATCTAAGGAGAAGGGGCGTTCACACATTTGCATCAAGCTATCTAGCTGATGACGTACCATATTAGCGTCATTGGATTCGAATAATAACGCAAAATCATCGCCGCCAAAATGAGAAAAACACTGTAAATTATCGAGCTTAAGGTTCTTCAGGCGTGTGACAAAGTTTTTTACCAAAGTGTTGATGCCGTCAGGGCCAAGCAAGCTTGCTAGATTGCGATAACGGTCAATATTAAAGCGCACAATCACGACTTCTTGATAACTGTCCAACAATAGGTCGCTGGTCTGACTCAAGAAAACTTTACGATTTGGTAACCCAGTCAATTGATCATAATTGAGCAAATGAGCCACTTGCTTTTGATCTTTGACGACCGCGGACATATCACGCACCATACCGATATAGTAAGTTCTATGATTGACACAGATTTTGCGATAAGTCATGTGACAGTCAAGTATTTGTCCATAACGGTTCAGCATCGAAAAGTCGTTTTCATAAAAACCATTGCAGTCTAGATGGTCAGTGATATCTGCTAAAACGGCCCTTTCCTCATCTGATAAAAATTCTGCTGCATAAACACCAAGTGGTCTGCCAAGCAAAAATGATTCACTGTAGCCAATGATAATCTCATAACTGGCATTGATCGATAGATAACGTAAATGGGCATCCAAGATGAATATGGCATCATCAAGTTGCTCGCATAACTCGACCAGCAGTTGCTGCTTGTCTGCGATTGGAATAGGGGCGAAAGCAGTCATAGTTGGACTCATCATATCGAAATAGAGCAGCAGTTAGGATTACGCATAGGGTATTTACCCATAATAGCTCAAAGCATGCAGAGTCGCCAACGCCACCACGGGTGCGGTCTCGGTGCGTAAGATTCTTGAGCCAATTTGCCAAGGTTCAAAACCAGCTTTGGCTGCTTGCTGGCATTCATCAACACTCAGACCACCTTCAGGGCCTATTAGCAGCTCAATATAAGGAGACTGTTGCGTTAAGACTGTTGGTAGCGACCTAGGCATTGCTGGTTGTCCTGCAGCTGGTACGCTCAGTTGCAGACGCAAATCTGCTGGTTGTTGTAATATTTGATAATAAGGGTCTTGGCTAAGGGTTGTGACAATAGTACTGGTAGTAGGAGGACAAACGTCCATTTGCGCATCGGCAGAGTGAGTCACTGACTTTTGTAACCAGTCGTTTATGGACACAGGTGCAATGATAAGTGGTGGACGGTTAAGACCGCATTGTTCACACGCGGCAATGGCAACTTGCTGCCAATGTGCCAGTTTTTTTTCTACTTGGGCAGGCTTTAGATTGACCTCGCCATGATGGCTACTTAGCAATTGAATGGCAGTGACACCAAGCTCGGTGGATTTTTGAATCGCATAGTCCATGCGTTCACCGCGGCTCATCACTAGACCGATTTTAGTGAAGACAGCGGCACTTCGGTCAGTATCTACATGTGCTAATAATGTCACAGTGGCGTGTTTTTTACTGATGGCTTGTAGCTGCACCTGATACTCGCCGCCAAAGCCATCAAATAATATGCCTTGATCGCCAATATTGGCACGTAATACACGGCACCAATGATGGACGATACTCTCTGTTAATTCGGCACTATCTCCAATAGCCAAGGTGCTAAGTTGAGGATGGAGTGAGCCTCTTTCATCACTGATGTCATTGCTGGTGTCATAAAAAAAACGTCGCACAGTTGCTTAGTCCTATTGTTTGAATAATATATTTCAAATATCTTAGCAGAATATCGTTTGAGAGGGTAAAGGGGTTATCTTTAGTAGAATTTGCATTAGTGCAATTCTTATACTAAAAAGACTGGCGCTCCTAGGAACGCCAGTCTTTAAAAAATACATTTAATAAATACGATGAGCAATTAAGCTAAGCCGAGTGCTTCAACCAAGCACTTGTTTGGCTCAACCTTATTCATGCTATAAAAATGCATGGCAGGTACGCCCTCAGCAATTAAGCGCTCGCATAAACGATAGACGACATCAAAACCAAATTCACGAATGGCTTTGCGGTCATCGCCAAAGTCAGACAACTGCTTACGTACATAACGCGGAATATCAGCGCCACAGCTATCGGCAAAGCGTACCAAATTACTTGAGTTAGTAATTGGCATGATACCAGCGATTAAAGGCTGAGCAACCGTATCGATACCACGCTTCTCTAAGGTATCACGCAAATATAAGTAACTATCAGCGTTATAGAAAAACTGGGTAATCGATGCATTAGCACCTGCTTGGTATTTATTGACCAAGTTGTCAACATCAAACGCAAAGCTACGCGCTTGTGGATGCATTTCAGGATACGCTGCGACCTCGATATGGAAATGATCGCCTGAATATTCACGGATAAACTTCACCAAGTCTAACGCAAACGGCAGCTCGCCCATACCGACTTGACCTGATGGTAAATCACCACGCAGGGCGACTAAGCGCTTGATACCCAAATCTTTATACAGATCGAGCAATTCAGCGATTTCTGCCTTATCATCACCGATACAAGATATATGCGGCGCAATATCAGTATCGCCGCGTGCGCATAGTGCTTGGACGATATCTAAAGTGCGATTTCGGGTTGAACCGCCAGCACCGTAAGTCACCGAAAAATATGCAGGTGATAGCTTATTCAACTCATCATAAGTACTGAGTAGTTTTTCATGACCTAGCTCGGTTTTGGCAGGGAAAAACTCAAAGGAGAAAGCAGGCTTAGTCACAGTCTGGCTCCTTTTAGTATTTGTAAGCGTCAGGCTTAAATGGACCTTCGACAGGCACACCCAAATACTCTGCTTGTTTTTCAGTTAGCTTCGTTAAAGTACCGTTAAAGCCAGCAACCATCGCCGCAGCGACTTCTTCGTCGAGCTTCTTAGGTAGTACTTTTACATATAAGCTGTCAGTACGTGCGTCGGCTGGCAAGTCAGCGAATTTTTCTTCGAACAGGTACATTTGAGCCAATACTTGGTTAGCAAATGAGCCGTCCATCACGCGTGATGGGTGACCAGTCGCATTACCCAAGTTTACCAAACGACCTTCAGCAAGCAAAATTAAGTAATCATTTTCATCATCTGAGCGGAAGATTTGATGGACTTGTGGCTTAATCTCAACCCAGCGCCAGTTATCACGCATGAATTGGGTGTCGATCTCAGTATCAAAGTGACCGATGTTACAAACAACCGCACCAGGTTTCAGGGCTGCTAGCATATGTCTGTCACAAACATGGTAGTTACCAGTGGTGGTAACGATCATGTCAGTGTCTTCAAGCAGACGAGTGTTGATGTTTTCTGCGCCACCAGTGTTATCACCATTGATGTACGGTGATAATACTTCAAAGCCGTCCATACATGCCTGCATGGCACAGATAGGATCAACTTCTGAGACACGGACAATCATGCCTTCTTGACGTAAGCTTTGCGTAGAGCCTTTACCCACATCGCCATAACCGATGACCAAAGCGCGGCGACCAGCAAGGAACATATCGGTAGCACGTTTGATAGCGTCATTTAAGCTATGACGGCAGCCGTATTTATTGTCGTTTTTAGACTTAGTAACCGCATCGTTAACATTGATAGCGGGAACTTTAAGTGTGCCTTTATTTAGCATTTCAACCAAACGATGCACGCCAGTGGTGGTTTCTTCAGAGATACCATGGATGTTATCAAGCATTTGGGCATAATCATTATGGATCAATGCGGTTAAATCACCGCCATCATCCAAGATTAGGTTAGCATCCCAAAGCTGACCTGACTCTTCGCCGCCAACGTGGATTTGCTGACGTAAGCACCATTCGTACTCTTCTTCAGTTTCGCCTTTCCAAGCATAAACAGAGATGCCAGCAGCAGCAATCGCCGCAGCAGCATGGTCTTGAGTTGAGAAGATGTTACATGAGGTCCAACGTACTTCAGCACCTAACGCGACGAGTGTCTCGATAAGAACGGCAGTCTGGATGGTCATGTGGATACAACCAGCGATTTTCGCGCCTTTAAGCGGTTGATCGGCTTCGTAGCGACGACGCAAACCCATAAGGGCAGGCATTTCGGCTTCGGCAAGGGTGATTTCACGGCGACCGTAGTCAGCAAGGCTGATGTCGGCGACTTTATAGTCAGTGAAAGAGGGGTCGATTGTATGGGCAGATGGGGTGTTAGACACTGCGTCCATAATATGCTCCTATCAGTGGTTAAGGTATGATAAAAAGAATAAAAACGCAGGTGTCGTTATTTGCGCTGTCAACAATCAATGAGATGATTGTTTAACAGTTACCGAGCCTAACATAAGGACTGATTAGCATGGCTTTAAAGCTTAAATGCAATACAGATATTATGGCGCAACACCTCTCGGAGGTCGTTATTGTAATTGATGAGTCATGAATTGTCACCTGTTGGATAACATAAATAGCTGACGGTATAGGCACGTAAGAAGGCGAGCAGTAATATGTAGCAATAAAAAAGGCCATCGATGGATGACCTTTTTTATTCTCAGTTCAGGCAGTTTAAATAGTACTAAGAGCAAATTAGTACCAGTTATAGGTTAATGAGGTAAAGAAGTTGGTGCCGTCCGTATTATAGCCCGGTATGGTGGTGTACTTCTCGTTAGTGATATTGTTTAATCGCGCTGTCATAGATAGATTGTTAGTCAATTTATAATTACCACTGATATTGAATAAGCCATAATTATCAACAAATTCTGACTCAGTATTGGCAACACCACTATAATAATCGCCTACGTATTGATACTCAGCGCGGATATCTACGCTTGGTAAGCGATAGCCCAAATACACTAGACCTTTATGTTCGGGACGAATAGATAGGAAGTTGCCATCGTTAGTGCCGCCACTGTTATTTTTTGCTTGCTGATAGTCATAGCTACCACCGAATAAATAATTATCAATTGTCCAATCTGAGGTTAGCGATAACCCTTTGATTTTAGCTTCATCAACATTTTCACTGCTACCCGCCCATTCATTTTCAGGCGTTGGGTTAGCAACATAACCGATTAAGTCATCAACTTTATTATAATAGCCGGTTAATCGAGTCGATTGTAAAGTGGTGTCATATTCGACAAAGGCTTCATAGTTGTCGCTAGTTTCAGGTTTTAAGTTGGGATTGCCTGAGCCAGGATAGTATAAATCATTGAAGGTTGGTGCACGAAAACCCTTAGCATAGTTGATACCAGCGCGTGCATTGGGATTGATATGATAGGCACCGCCTAAGTTATAAGTGGTTTCATTACCATATTGTGAGTCATCATCAAAACGTAAATTGGCTTGCGCATCAAATTGATTATTGGCCAATACGTAACCCAAAAATGCACTGCTCACATCGCGATCATCAACATCATATTCAGTCGTATCAATACTTTGGTTAAGATATTCTATGCCGTATATACCTTGACCAACAGGAAGTAAGTGCTGACCGACTAAGCTGATTTGGTCTTGTTTAGTATCATAAACACTGCTGTAAGTTGGGTTATCAGACTTATCTATAGAATGGCCATATTGCAATTTTACTGAAGAGCCTGGCATATAACGCCAATCGACAAACGCTTGTGCGGCACCATTTTCTTGATCAGAGTAGGTGTTTTCTGCAGCGCCGTTATCAAAGTCAGTGGTAGACTTACTATACAAGGCGCTTGCACCTACAAGTAGCTGCTCGTTGAGACTTTGGGTTAAGGCAAGACTGACATTATCGCTTTCAAAACCATCTTTATCTTTATTGTAACCATAAGAGCCTGGTAACGTCGCATTAAAGCCATCGGTTTCATTATGGCTTGCCGAGATACTTAGTGTCGTTCCGGCTTTATTCGCAAATTGGCCGCTGGCACCATACAGATATTCGTCATGTGACCCTGCACCAACCGTTACTGAAAAAGTGGTTCTGTCAACGTTCGTGCCTTTCGTAAATACTTGAATCACACCGCCCATGGCATCTGAGCCGTAAAGACTAGAACCTGACGCACCGTATAGAATTTCGATACGGTCAATTTGATCAGCAGGTAACAGGCTAAGGGTCGCGCCACCAGCACTAATTGAGCTATAGCGTATACCATCGATTAAGACTAAGATTTGATTACTACCATACCCACGCATATAAAAGTTTGAAGTAGTACCAGGACCACCATTTGTGTAATAGCTTATTCCAGGCTGGTGTTTGAGGACTTCAAGGGCACTTTGACCCTGATAACGTTGTAGCTCTTCACTGTCAACCACACGAGTTTGCGCAATTACATTGCTGGTTTTAGTGGGGGTACGAGTTGCTGTTACGATGATTTCATCAAGCTCAACTTGTGGTAGCTCGCTATCGTTAATAGTAGCAACGTCAGGTGTCACTGCCATTGCTGTGTTAACCGCAAGTAAACCCAATGCGCTTAAGATACTCAAACGAAGGTAGGTACGTGAAGATGAACGTGATAAAGACATAGTCAATTCCAAAATAATCATATTAAAAAATGCAGGGAAAAAAGTAACCATATTGACGTTAATATGGCTAAAAATTACAAAAAACAGTGGACAAGCAAAACTGCGTTCATTATCTACAAAACAGACCGCTTTATAAACCACTTTAACCTAATGTTTATTCACGGTAAGCTGAGGAGTTTTCATGATAGATTGCGGTTTATTCATTTAATGATTGTCACTCTCATTCATAGGAGGTATTTACAAGGAGTGTCGTGAAAGGTAATAAAAAATTAGAAGTCATAAGCAAAGGCGAGAGCAGATAACTCACATAGAAGACCATAAAAACGTGTAATCAAAAGCACTGCTGTTATAAATAATTGCTATTATAGGAAAGCACTCATTTGTTCTTCGTTGTACCATTCATAATGCTAAGAGGTTTGTTTTGTCTATTAAGTATCGCCTGATTCCTATGATTACCAGTCCCGAGTTGTCTTCACCATGCTCAATCATCAAAATGCCACTAATGGTAATTTTGTTTTTGCTTGTGATGCTGTTGAGTGCATTGTTACCCAATAATGCATTTGCTGCTGAAGCTAGCGCATTGGGGATGGGTGGCAGTACCAGTGAGGAGTCGGCGAGTACGCCGATACCAGATTCATTCGGACGCGATACACCGCGCCATACCGTACAGGGTTTTATCAGTGCGTTAGGTGAAAATGACTATCTGCTGGCGAGTAATTATTTAAACCTATCAAAGTCGGATAATCCAACCACAATCGTTCGTCAGTTTAAGCAAGCGCTGGATGCAGGTGGGCGTTTTCAGCCTGATTTGCAGATTAATAATACGCCTGAGGGCAACCTAACTGATCAGTTACCGCCAAGCCAAGAAAACGTCGGTGCGATTAATGTGGGTGAAAAAAGTGTGCCACTGATACTTGAAAGAGTGGTATCTAAGCAAGGAGAGCAGTACTGGCAGTTTTCTACAGATACGCTCAGCTCAATACCAGAAGTCATAGAAAATACCGAACCAACGTTAGTGTCTCGCTATACTTTTGATTCCTTAGAAGGCAAAAAGCTGTTTGGTTATCAAGTGGCGGATTTAGCCGCAGCGTTAATGATGACTGTCGGCAGCTTTGTGTTTACTTATATCATGGTATGGCTGCTGTACCATCTATTACGCATCGTCTATCCTCGTGTGCGCGGCGTACCATTGCCATTACCTGATAAGGTCGTATTGCCACTGGCAGTGGTCATTATGGCGCTGATACTGTCAGAAGTGATGGTGTATGCAGGCGTGTCGGTGACGCTACGTGAACCGATCAATCGTTTTACCGAGATTGCATCTTGGCTTGCATTAACTTGGTTGCTGTTACGAGTCATCGATGCCATATTCACTCGTGCGGTAAATTTAAGTTATAAGAAAAATTATACTGAACGTGTCTCTATCTTGGGGCTGCTACGCAAAGTGGTCAAAGCGTTGCTGCTGATCTTTGCCGTGATTGTTATCTTCGGTAATTTGGGTTTTGATTTGACCACGGGTATTGCCGCCTTGGGTGTGGGTGGTTTGGCATTAGCACTGGGTGCGCAAAAAACCATCGAAAACCTTGTTGGTAGTGTCGTGGTCGTGGCGGATTCGCCCGTACGTATTGGTGATTATTGTAAGTTTGGCACTTATGAAGGCACAGTCATTGATATTGGTATTCGCTCATCACGTGTGCGCACCTTGACGCGCACTGTTGTGACTGTACCAAACGGTGATTTTTCATCAATGCAAATTGAAAACTTTACATCCCGCGATATGTTTCGCTTCTTCCATCAGTTATATATCAAACGCACTGCTGATATTGATGTGGTCTTTAAGATGGTCAAGGACTTGGATGAGTTTATAGATGAGCATTATTTGACCAACCAAGAATGGAATCAGGTCAATATTTTAGAGCTACGTCAAGACTGCTATATCATTCAATTACAAGCGTATGTTAATGCTAATGGCGTGACTGAGTTCTATGACAAACAGAACGTTTTGTTTGTTGATTTATTGAACCAAGTGGCGAAATATGATGTCGAGCATGCCTTGCCAACGCAGCAGCTTATTGTCAATCAAACTGAGCTTGAACATCACATAGAAAATGAAATGGAAAATAAGAATAAGGAAGACAGCGTCGCCGAAACGACAAAAGACATGTCAAACGATGACCATGCTGATGATGATGCTAGCGACAATAAGGATAACAGCAACGATGATAAGCATGCCGTGGACTTGAGTAAAGATAAAGATAACGTCAAGACAGATGAAAAAGGCAGCCAGCGAACCTCTAAATCAGTCAAGAGCAAAAAAGACAATGCGTTAAAGACATTGAGAAATAAAAGCCGTATGATAAAGAAAATCAAGTTCAAGTACGCAAAAAGAAAATCTGGCTTTTCTATATGGAACCAGCCATAAAATTATGGATTAAAAACGGTATAAGATAAGCACTTGAGGTAAGTATCAAGCGTTCATCTTATACCATTCACAAAAATTAGAGCAGCAAAGAAAACAAATACTAAATTCTAGACTAAGCGAGTTTGATAAGGTGAATCATCACTTGGGTATTTGGCATTATAAAGGGACAGCGGTTTGATTACGTAATAAGCCGTAGTATGACCATAGCAACAGACTGGCAGCGCTGCGATGTGGTGACCAATCTTGAGTTAGATTCTTTAACTGTTTCGGCGTTGGGCGTTCCGTTAAGTCTAATAACGCCATCGCCGCTACTTTAATCGCTAGATCATCGACCGCAAGTACGTCTGCACGTTTCAGAGAGAATAATAAATACATCTCAGCCGTCCAGCGACCAATACCAATAACGGCCGTCAGCACTTCTATTGCTTCTTCATCAGGCATAATTTTTAACGCAGCAAAGTCTATATCATGATCGACTAATGAGCGAATATAACGGGTTTTTTGTTTAGATAACCCTTGCGCTCTTAAGTCTTCATCTGTTGCTTTGATAATTGCCTGTGGATTCGTTAAGGCGGCATCAACTAGTCTTTGCCAAATACTGGCTGCTGCTGCCACAGACAGCTGTTGACCAACCATTGCTCGCATCAACTGCTCAAACTCACCGACATTATGCCGTAGACTGGGCATACCAACTTGTTCATAGATAGACAAAAATCTTGGCTCGATAACAATCAAAGCCATGATATGTTCATGTAGCTGTTGTGTGTTCTCAATGGTCTGTATGCTCATAAATGCTTATCCTGATTTATGCAAATATAGCTATCGCTAGATGTTAAATGTAGGGGCTATAGTCGATAAAGATTAAATAATGATTTTATGAGCATAACAAAAAGGACTGCCAATAAGCAGTCCTTTTGATTATTCATACTAACTCTAACACTAAAAATTATTCGCCATCAGCTTTAGGTTTTTTGAGCAGTACCAATACTGCACCGTTACCACCATCTTTTGGCGGTGCAGAGCAAAATGCCAATACTTCTGGTAGTTGACGCAGCCAACCGTTGACGCAGGTTTTTAAAATGGCCTCAGAGCCTTTACCATGAACGATTTTTACCATAGTCTCGTTTTTCTGTTTTGCTTGACTTAGGAGTTGAGTCATTGCCACGCGCGCTTCTTCGATAGTACAACCATGAATATCTACGGCGTCATACCAACGTAGCTTACCTTTTTTAAGTTGATCAAAGATTTTATTCTGCAAAGTCGGCTGTTTGTAAGATAAATAGGCTTCAGCAGCGACAGGGTTGAGTAGTGCTTGCATATCTGACAAGCCAGCTCCCAAATCACTCGCTTCACTACCTTGCGCGGCAGCACGTTTAGACAAGGTAGTCGCATCAGGTTTGCCCGCTTTGCTAGCATTGGCAGGTGAGCGTACGTTTTTGTCTTCAAGCTGATTGACGCCATGCATTGCTTGCATAAACAGCACTTTGTCATCGTCAATATGCTCGCTAGCCATTTGCTTGACGGTCTTGTTTACTTGCTTTTGCGTGGGCAATGATACAGGCTCAGTAGGCTTTTGGTTTTCATCTTCAGGCGAATTGGTATCGCGACCTTTGCTAAGTTGGCCTTTTAGCTCTTTGAGCTGGTCTTGCATTTCTTTTGAAAATAGAGAGTTTGACATAGAAGTTAACGTATCGTTGGTTGATGAATGATGGATTGATTTAAACTGTTTAGTAGACTTAAGCCACTTTACCCGTCTGCTGCGACGCCCGCAAGTAAGGATTGTAACGCTTGTCCAGGATGATCAGTCTTCATGAACTGTTCACCGATTAAAAAGTGCTGAATATTGTGCTTCAACATCAAATGAATATCAGCGCTATTATGAATGCCACTTTCGGTGACGATAAGCGGTTTAAGCGTGCTGTCCATATCAGCCGCCAGTGCGTCGATTAAAATATTTTTTAGATCTAGCGTGGTTTGTAAGTCGACATCGAAAGTATTCAAATCACGATTATTAATACCGTAAATATTATGCGCTGAGCGCGGTAGCTGTAGTGCACGTTCAAGTTCGGCTTTAGTATGGACTTCTATCAATACATCCATACCCAATTCGATACTTAGCGCATGCAGCTCTTGTACTTGGGTGTCGTCAAGGCAGGCCATAATGAGTAAAATACAGTCAGCTCCCATCAGATAAGATTGATAGATCTGGTACACATCTATCATAAAATCTTTACGCAGTATCGGTAGGCTTACCGCATTAGCTGCTTGAATAAGATAGCTATCATCACCTTGGAAATAATCGCGATCAGTCAATACAGACAGACAGCTGGCGCCCGCTTGCTCGTACTGCTTGGCAAATAGGGCAGGCGCGAAGTTGTGATTGATAACGCCCTTAGAAGGAGAGGCTTTTTTAATCTCAGCGATGATACCAATACCATGCTCTTTAGTGCTAGCCGCTCGCAGCGCCGCCGCAAAGCCACGACGTGGTTTGTTATCCGCCGCGACTTGTGCTTGTAATTCCTCAAGAGATAATACCTTGCAAGCGGCGTTTACTTCTTCCACTTTAGTGGCGACAATGCGTTGCAATACGGAAGGAACATCTGTCTTGGTTTCTGTATGAGTCATGCTGGTATCCGAATATCGTTAAATGTAAATAGACAAAATAGCTAGAGTGCGCAGTAATGGTGCTTAGCCGTTAAGCAGGAGTCACCAGTTGCTGCGTGTATGTGGCGAGAGACTCAAGCTTGAGTAGAGCATCACCATTCTGAATGACTTTTTGTGCCCGGCTCACACCATTAGCATAGTTGCTGGCAAGTCCTGCGGTATATATGGCCGCCCCTGCATTTAGTGCAATCATATCACGTGCTTTAAGTACAGCACGGTCTTGAGAGTTCTCTCCTGATAGAGCCGCGCGAATAAGCTCAAGACTTTGCGCTGGAGAATCTACATCGAGACCGATAAGGGTTTGTGACTCAATACCTGCATCTTCTGGCATCATCTCATAAACAGATATCTCACCGTCTTTTAATTCAGCGACAGTGGTTGAGGTAGCGAGACTGATTTCATCCAAACCGTCTTTTGCGCCCACAACCATGACATGACGTGCGCCTAAGTTTTTCATGACTTTAGCGATAGGCTCGCACAGTTGAGCCGTAAAGACACCGATTACCAAATTGGGTGTGCCAGCAGGGTTGGTTAATGGTCCTAAAATATTAAAGATGGTGCGCGCTTTGAGCTCGCGGCGTACTGGATTGGCATAACGCATCGCACTGTGATGATTGGGCGCAAACAAAAAGCCGATACCTTGGTTTTCGATACATTCTTTAGATTGCTCAGGGGTAAGCGCCAGACTGATACCTGCTTGCTCAAGCAAATCTGAGCTGCCAGAGTTGGTGGAGACGCCGCGGTTACCATGTTTGGCCACTTGCGCACCAGCAGCGGCAGCAACCAATGCTGATGCAGTAGAAACGTTGAATAAATTGGCACCATCACCGCCAGTTCCTACAATATCGACTAAGTAATTACAGTCCCGTGGTTCGATATTGGCTGCTAACGCACGCATTGCACTGGCAGAGGCAGTAATCTCATCGATGGACTCACCTTTCATACGCAGACCAGTCAAAATAGCCCCCATCATGGCGTCGCTACATCTGCCTTGCATGATAATCAGCATCACCTGATACATCTCATCAAAGGTTAAATCAATGTGCTGAAAAATTCGCCCCAAAGCCGTCGTCAGTAGCGTATGTGTCTCTTCATCAGACAGTTGAGCAATGTTAGTTGGGGTAGGGCTTTTATTTGTTTTTGTCGTACTCATTATGATCTCTCTTAATATTTTTATACGTTAATCTTAAATTATCAATAGAATAGTTTTGATTTTAATTTTGTTATTAACGCCTTTTTTAGAACATGCTTTAATAAACTATTAGCCGACTTGTGGTAGTTCATCTGAGGTTAGGACTGACAAATGATGCGTTTGCAAAAAATTGTTGAGCAGCTGATAGCCTGCTTCGCTTAAGATAGACTCAGGATGGAATTGTACCCCTTCTATCGCAAACGTTTTATGACGGATACCCATGATTTCTTCAATACTGCCATCACTGTTTTGTGTCCATGCGGTCAGCTCAAGACAGTCGGGCAGGCTGGTTTTATCAATGACAAGCGAATGATAGCGCGTGACTTGTACGGGATTAGGTAAGCCTACAAAGACACCTTGGTCAGTATGATAAACGGCGGATAAGCGGCCATGCATGACTTCGCCAGCCTTGACCACTTGTCCACCGAATGCTTGTCCAATTGCCTGATGTCCTAGGCAAATACCTAGTATCGGTATCACGCCCTGAAAAGTCTTGATAGCTTCTAGAGAGATACCAGCCTGATCAGGATCACAGGGACCGGGGCCAATGACGATCGCATCTGGCGCAAGGGTTCTAATATTTTCAATAGTGGTTTGATCGTTACGCCAGACGGTGATGTCCTGCTGTAATTCACCGAAGTACTGTACAATATTGTACGTAAAGCTGTCGTAATTATCGATCATCAGAATCATTAGCGTTCTACTTATTGAGTTCGACTTATGGAGATGGTTATATAACGCCGTTATCTTACCACTATTTTGTAGACTATCAAATGTAGGGTGCAGGCGACCCAAATAAGCGGTGAATAACAATACATTTTGCTTGTTGGATGACATTCGTTAACATCTCAAACGCACTAAAAAAGTACACAATTTTTATTTATATATTCAATATGCACTAATTTAGTGCGGTCATGCGTTAGTAATGCCTCTGGGTAAATAATTTGCATGACACCTCTGATGATAAATATACGGCTGTAATATTGTCAAAGGTATTATAAGTTGCTGTAATTATTGTTAATAACTGTCCTTTTATCATCTATATTTTCAGCATTATAAAAAGCTGGCATAGCCTTTGCATTATTACTGTTATGATTATCTTTGGTGATAAAGTGGTTCAATAATTATTATTAACGAGTGCCTGAAGAGTTCAGCATAATGAGTGATATGTTGTTAGAATAATATCGAACCAAAACACTGGCGAGTCTTATTAAGCGCATAACTCAGATGGCTATCTTGACTAATAATATTGACAGTGCTGAGAATAAGCATAATATTAAACAGGATATTTAGCGCTAAACGCAGCGCTGACTGTTATCAAACCAGAGATTTTTAACCAACAGATTGTACCTATAATTTTAAATCGCAATAATCTAATCAACACAACGGAGACTATTTATGTCGAACAAATTACTAGATCTTATACAATCCTCTAATGCTAAATGGGTTGATTTTCGCTTCACTGATACACGTGGTAAAGAGCAACATATCAGCTTTCCAGCGCATAGCGTTGATGAAGAAGTGATGGAAGATGGCAAGATGTTTGATGGCTCATCTATTGCTGGTTGGAAAGGTATCGAAGCGTCAGATATGATCTTGCGTCCTGATCCAGAGACGGCTTTTCTTGACCCGTTCTTTGATTCACTTACCGTAGTTGTTACTTGCGATATCATCGAGCCATCAACGCTACAAGGTTATGATCGTGACCCACGTTCTATTGCGCGCCGCGCCGAAGAGTACTTGAAGTCAACGGGCATTGGCGATACTGCTTATTTTGGTCCTGAGCCTGAGTTTTTTATATTTGATGATGTGAAATGGTCAATTGATATGTCTGGCGTTAGCCATAAGATCACAGCCGAAGAAGCGGCATGGTCGACTAACAATGACTATGAGTGGGGCAACATGGGACATCGTCCACGTGTTAAAGGCGCTTACTTCCCAGTACCACCAATCGATAGCTCGCAAGACATGCGCTCTGTTATGTGTGAGCGTTTAGAAGAAATCATCGGTGAAGGCTGTGTCGAAGTTCATCACCATGAAGTTGCGCCTTGCCAGTCAGAAATTGGTGTCGCTTTCAATACGCTAGTCAAAAAAGCCGATGAAGTACAGCAGTTAAAGTATGTTGTGCATAATGTTGCGCATCAGTTTGGCAAAACGGCTACCTTTATGCCAAAACCAATCGTTGGTGACAATGGTTCAGGCATGCATGTGCATATGTCAATCTCCAAAGATGGTGTCAATACTTTCTCAGGTGATGAGTATGCGGGTCTTTCTGAATCTGCACTGTATTTTATCGGTGGTATTATCAAGCATGCGCGTGCGTTGAATGCGATTACCAACCCATCGACTAATAGCTATAAGCGCCTAGTACCGCATTATGAAGCGCCTATCAAACTTGCGTACTCAGCATCTAACCGCTCAGCATCTATCCGTATTCCACATGTTAGCAGCCCAAAAGCGGTACGTGTTGAAGCACGTTTCCCTGATCCAGCGGCCAACCCATATTTAACGTTTGCAGCGTTACTAATGGCAGGTCTTGATGGTATTCAAAATAAAATACATCCGGGTGAAGCTGCTGACAAAAACTTGTATGACTTACCACCAGAAGAAGAAGCACTCATCCCAACCGTTGCGGAGAGCTTAGAAGTTGCATTACAAGCCTTGCGTGATGATCATGAGTTCTTATTAAAAGGTGATGTATTCACTGAAGACATGCTAGAGGCGTTCATCGCTTTGAAAGAAGAAGAAGTGCAACGTGTCAATTTAACCGTGCATCCAGTTGAGTTTGACTTATACTACAGCTGCTAATTTATAGCTAAAACACTCAGTTATTTTGAGTGATAAAAACCAGCTAAGTTATTCTTAGCTGGTTTTTTTTACGTCTCAATAATAATTTGCTAAATCAACGGATCTGTCCTCTTTGAAATTATTACTGATTTAACACCCAAAGTATCGCATAATAGATATTCATAATATTAGGTACTCATTAGGTTGACTGACTATGACTTCATTATCAAAACCGGTTTTTTCAAACAGTAAGTTAGGGTTGGTACTGATTGCTGCTACGATGATTAGTATGGCAACTCTCTATGCCCCTTTGACAAATGCTGCGCCTATTTATAAAGTTATTGACGAAAAAACAGGTCAAGTCACCTTTACCGATCGCCCGCAAAATTATGAGCAGCAGGCGGGTAAAAAAATCAGCCAAACGGGTGTCACGACGAAAGAAAGTCGCATCAGCTCAAGTAACAGTGATAACATGAGTAGTCCACCTCCTTCTAGTAATGTTAATACGACTACGCAAAATACGGCTGCTAAAAATAGCCCTGACGCCAAACCAGTCGTCAATTATCAGCTTAATATTACTGAACCAAGCGCAGAACGTGCATATCGTCGTCCAGCCCAAAGCATTGATGTCAATGTGCAAGTGAAGCCGAACTTACAAGCAGGTGATAGTGTCAGTATTTATTTGGATGGTAATGAAGTCGCGCAAGGTCTTAGCGCCTCGATTGCAACGGTAGATGTTTTACCAGGATCGCACAAGATAAAAGCCGTGTTAAAAAATGAGAAAGGTCAAACACTCAAACAAGTAGAGCGTACGGTGTATGTGATTCAAAACAATACAACATTGCAAAATAATAAGAAAATCGCGCAACAGCTTTTAGCTTATCAGAATCTACCTTGGTATCAAAAAGTACTGTTAAAAATGCGTCAAGAGGGCAAACAACCGAATATGCAATCATTTACTAAGCCTATCGTAGACAAACCTATGACGCTTGAGCAACCGGTGATAAATTAACTTGTAGGCAATGTGTCAATCATGGATAAGTATAAGAACCCATACAAAGTAGAGTAACCTTATAAGTTAATTTCTTCTATATAAACATAAAGGCAAGCGCTGATTGCAGCGCTTGCCTTTATGTTTATCAGGATATTTATTAATTCTATGTATTTACAGCTTATTTAGTCAATTCAATCGTACCATTAGCAGTCACTGAGATAGTGCTATTGCCAGATTCAAAACTTTGGCTAGGTACTGATTCGTCTGCTGCGCCTGCTTTCATACTCATAGCACTATACATCGGACGTGGGTAGTTGCTACCTGTATTTAGATTCACATTGACGACACGATAGCCACGAGCATCCCAAGCGCGTGTTAGGTTTTTAGCTTGTTGCTGAAAAGCACGAGACGCATTGGTCATCAGCTTTTGCTCAAGCGCATCCTTTTTGGTATCTGAGACACCAAAGTTCAGATTGTCCATCACCAACGTTTCTTGTAGGTCAGCGATGAGTTGGCTGGTGGCTGCAAAGTCGGTACTTTTTAAATCGATGTTTGCTTGTCCTGTCCAGCCAATGATTTTGTCATTTTTATCATAGCGAGGGTAGGTGCGCTGTTGTCCGGTGCTTACGGTGACCGTTGGATAGCGCTTAGCAATTTTCATGGCATTATTAATTGAGGTGTTGAGCGTTGTCGCTAGAGTTTTAGAATCCATTGCCTGCGCTTTTTTATATAAGCTGGCTCGTACTTCATCATTCTGGATTTCTTCTTTTACTTCTGTCTGAAAAGTAAGCTGATCGTAGCCTGTTGGTTCTGCATGTGCGCTACCCATCATGGCTGTGAGTAGAAATGCAGTACCAGTCGTTAGAGCGGCTTTATTAAGTAAAGTGGTTTTCACAATGATCTCCTGAGTGAGTTATATCAATAGTATTTAGGTTAGCCATACATAGGTAAGACTCGCCTTTATATGAGAAGCTGTCCATTTTAGTTATTAGTTGATACCGAGTATGCTCAGCTTCCTCAACTAAAATAGCAAAATTTAACAGGCTCGCTGTGAGAATTTTGTCACCTAAGTTACAGGGCGTTTTGAGGTTATAGAAAGAGTTTTACGATAGGGGTTGTAATATTTAAAAATTCTTGTATAATTTGCAACTGGTGGCTCCATTGGTAGCCTCGCAACATTGTTCTATGAACCCCGCCAGGACCGGAAGGTAGCAACGGTAATAGTCACAGTGTGTGCCGAGGATTTGCTTTTGGAGTCGCTTTTTTTTGCCTAAAATTTGATACCTGTTTTGATATTTAATCAGAAATGCTCGTTTGATCTATTAAGCCCTTCATTGTAAAGGGCTTTTTTTTCGACCTTTTTTTGTCCGATTTTGACCTTTGATTGATTAAGATGGGTTAAAATACAATGTATTAACTTTTATTAACATTCTGGACACTTTAGGGTTTTCTTATGAAGATGTTTGTTTGGTTGTTCATTGCCTTCGTGCTACTAGTGATTGTGTTTGGCGTATCTATATTTAATAAATTGGTACGCGCTCGCAACCAAGCGAAAAATGGTTTTGCTCAAATCGATGTACAACTGAAGCGCCGTCATGATTTGATTCCAAATTTGGTTGAAACTGCTAAACGCTATCTGACGCATGAAGAAGAGACGCTGACCCGTGTGATTAGTGCACGTAATCATGCCCAGAGCTTGCAAGACTCCAATACACATCAGCCAGACTCGCTTGAGCATATGGCGCTATTTGCCAAAGCTGAGAGTATGCTGTCTAAAGCGTTAGGGCAGTTTTCAGCGGTTGTGGAAGCTTACCCTGAGCTAAAGGCGGACAGTATGATTAAAGAGTTGATGGATGAGCTGACCAATACTGAGAACCGCATTGGCTTCGCCCGTCAGCACTATAATGACAGCGTGATGTTCTATAACAATGACCGCGAGGTATTTCCCAACAATCTTATTAGTACGACTTTTGGCTTTCGCCCGTTAAGCCCGCTAGTTTTTGAAGACAGAAAGGTGATCGCTCAAGCACCTGTCGTCAATATGGGCTGATATTGAATTATATTCATATGTTCAGATGCGTTTAGCTATTTTTAAGTCAGGCATATAGATGGATTTTTTTGGTGAACAACGCACCCGTACCCAGCGAAGTCTGTTGCTCTATGGGCTATTTTTTCTCATTGTCTTTGCCCATCTGGCAGTAGCGCTGGGTATCATGGCGCTGCTGCTAACGATATTTACTGGTGGCATTTATCATTGGGTGTTGATACTGGTTGCTATCTGGACAATCGGTAGCTTTGTGATCGGTAGTTTTTTAGAGTACAGACGTTTAGAAGCCGGTGGTCGCGCTATTGCTCAGCGTGTGGGCGGGGTTCGGCTGTTTATCGACCACAGCCAAGACGCGTGGGAGCATAGTCAAGGGGTTGCCCATCAGCATGGGCCTATACCAAAGGTTCGTTTCAGCGCCTACCATATCGCCGTGCGTGATGAGCGAGACTTCCCGCCTGTCTACCGTCGTTACTACGAGATTGCCCAGCAGCTAGCCATTGCTTCGGGTGTACGTATGCCGATTCTGTATGTACTGCCTGATGAGCAAGGTATTAACGGCTTCGTTGCTGGTCGTCATAGTCAAGATATGGTATTGGTCGTCACTCAAGGCGCGATTGATAAGCTGTCCGATGAGGGGCTGTATGGGCTGATAGGGCATGAATATGGTCATATCTTGCATGGTGATGCCACTTTTAACTTACAGCTCATGGTGGTGCTGGCAGGCTTGCAATTACTCTATGACTGGAGTGATTCTATTAATAATTTTGGCGCTGGTAATCAACGCAGTCATCAGAATAGCCATCACAATTATTTTGATGATGCGGTCAATCGACGCAATCTCTTGTCACAAAGAGCCGTCGATAGCCATGCGCGTAGCACTGAATCTCAAACAGCAAGCTTTACCACTCATAGTGAATGGGTAAGCTATTGGCAAAGTCAATCACAAAGCCAGCAGTCGTCAGCTAAGAGCCAGTCACGATGGCTACAAAATAATAATAAGTTCGATAGTCAAGCACCGCGCAATATTTGGACGTTGTTAATACATGGATTGAGTTTTTCGAGTATGGCCAGTGCGCAACTGATTAAACACAGCTTTAATCGCCAGCGTGAATTGCTCGCCGATGCCACCAGCGTGCAGCTCACACGCTCGCCGGCTATTATGGAAACCTTACAAGCCATTCATCAAGATTCGCTTGGTTCGCGCTTAACCAGTATCGCCGATATCAATGGTCTTAGTCATTTCTTCTTTGCCAGTAGTGGTGCTGATTTGGGTGACGTCTCTTGGTTTGCTACCCATCCGAGCTTGGCTGAGCGAATGAGTGCCATTAATGCCCACGCTTATCATGACTTTGCGGTAAAAGTAGCTAAAGAAAAGCGCATAAATCAACAGAAAATAAAAGAGATATATGAGCAGCGGCGATTAGGGGATTGGGGCGTCATAAAAGCAAATAGCCTAAGCAAAAATAAACAAGAAAAAAATAGCCAATCATCAATATTTGAAACCCAATCAGCGTTAGATAACAATAAAAGCAATAACAATAAAAGCCTTACTAATAACAGCAATGATGTTATAGACAAAGAAATTACTGCTTTTCCTGCAAATGAAATAAAGAATGAGTTGGACGAAGATCAGGGGCTAGAGTTTGTTATCAAGAAAGATGTCGTTGTTGAAGGACGTTTACAGGTTCAAGCGCAAAATACCGGTATTCATCAGTTGCTCAAGCCATGGCAAGCAAAACCTGATAGCGATTTGCCATCGGATACATTGATTGATATCGACGATAGACAAAAAGTTTCACTGCCGCAGTATATACTCAATCACAGTTATCATCCGCTCGGGGCGCAAGCTTTGATTGAAGCAGTTATGTTGTGCCATCAAGGTCGTATATTATCAACGACTGAGAGTTATGACTTGAGTGATATCTGGCTTGGACTTGCTAACGATAAAACGTCTACTGCTGAAATCAATAATAACGCTAGCGCTAATATTAGCAGCAACCCCCAATTTTTAGTGCATACGATAGATCATAAATTATTAGCGGCAGTGGCACATCTTGATAGGCGTTTAGACAACGCATTGATTGCATTGGCAATAAAGCAACTGAGTCAGCATGACCTGTCAGAAACTGCTATCAATGAATCACGCTTAAGATATGAAGCGAGTCATAGCAATCAAGATCATCAACATTATGTGCAGCAAAAAAAGTGTCGTACAATGCTCATGCGCTATCAACAGGGTATCATTGAGCTATTTGAACACTACCTAACGGCGGATTTAAGTCAACATTTCGCTGATAACATAGCCAGTGAAGATGGTGCTATGGATAAAAATAAGCCAGTATCAACGCACTCAGGAAAAATCGACTCTCGGTTGCCATCGATTTTATCATTATGGCAAGCGCTACAGCTGCAGCAACTATTACCGATATTGTCTACTGTATTGAACGAGACATACGTGCATGCTCAGCCTCAGCTATTATGGTTATGGCAGCAAGCATTGCAAGCGGGTAGAGATGATATTTATGACCAGCTTGACCCTTCAGGACAGGTATTTGATGGTCTCGATGTTGCGGCGAAAACCATGCTTGTTTTATTGGCTTATCGCCTATCAAAAGATGTCAAAGGTCAGGTCGTATCAGCACTAGATAGCTCAGTACACATTTCAGCACCTACTTCAGTACTCGGCTATAATAATGACAGTGTTGCTCACTATATCGTGGATTTGCGGCGTCACGCACTTTTGATTGATATTGACTTAGCCGCTGTTAGTGACGCAAATTTGCAATGGCTACTGTTGACTGCGCAAAATATAAATAGTATCCAATTATTGGCAGTGATAGAAACGGTGCCTATTTTTATAACGCCTGCCAGTCAGTCGCCTGCATCAGAAGCCAAACGTAATGATAATTATAGACAGAGGCAACAGGGCGGCGATCAAATAGATTATAATGTGATTAATAATAAGCCTTATGATTACAATGATTACCGGCAATGGCTGAGCACATTGCATACGGTGATGTTACACGATACGATAGTCAGTCAAGATGAGTATGATTGCTTGACCGAGCTTGCCAATCATTGGCTCGGCGTTCGGCAGCTTTTTTGAACAATGTCATTGACGGCATTTAAGTATTCTTTTTTAAATTGAATGGACTATATTTTTAATCCTTTTTTTTAACATCGTTCTTTAATATCGTTCCTTGCCATTAAAAGTCAGTAAATTCATTTTAGATAAGTAGGATAGTAAATAAGCATGAGTGATATCCGAGACCCGCTAATTGTATTGCAGCAGCGCCAGATTTTAGCGATGATGGGTATCACTCAGTGGGTGCAGCCGAGCTCTAAGACATTGAGTATCGCAGGTATTTCTGCGCCTGCTCTGCTCGAGCAGACTACAGCTAATCCAATTTTAGCTAATCCTAGCACTTCTTCTGCGATTACCACTGAACAGCCAAGTATTGAATCTTCTAATATTGAATCCCCAAATATTAATGCCATATCAGATATAGTAGATGATGAGTCTATCAACCATTATTATAATGACGCTAATGATACAGATTTAAGCTATTCTGACCAGCAAAGCCCTGTTACTTATAGTTTTGACTCGACTACTCCTAATGCCCTTAATATCTCTAAGCCAGCCGTTACCTCCTTTGTAGATACTGTTGTACAGCAAGCTTCTATTACTGATATAAATAAAGCTTCGAGCTTTGAAAATGGCAGTTTTAAAGAAGAGAGCTTTCAAGAGGAAAGCTTTAAAAAGGTAGCACCCTTTGATTTGCAAGGTGGTCGCTATGGCGATTGGGTGATTTTGGTGGACATCCAAGCCCTTAATCATGACAGCCAAAAACTGTGGCAAAATATCACCCAAGCCTTATCCATCAGTTGTGAGACGACCTCATTCCCTATTTGTGAAGGTATGGATACCGCTGAGCTTGCTAATGCCAGCCTTGCTGGATATGTCTTTAAAATTGGTCGCAGCGAAGAGATACAGGTAGTGACATTGACCGCACTTCCTGAAGGTTTGGAACATCCTAACCTGACGACTGCACCCACGTTGGATGAGATGCTTACTGATAGTAATCTCAAACGTCAGCTTTGGGAGCAGTTATCGAGTCACAGTTAAAGGCTTACCACTTACTATGATAGAGATTAAAAAATAACGATAAAATTCACCTTCAACATTCAACCTTTAATAACCACGATGACTTCATCATATTTAGGATATTGATTATGACCACTAAAGCCGCTCCTAACCGCGTACCCAATTTTTCAGCGGGACCTGCCACCATACCGACGGCCGTATTATCACGCGCTCAAGAAGAGTTGCTTGATTGGCAGGGACGCGGCATGTCGGTTATGGAAGTGAGTCACCGTAGTAAAGAATACATCGCCATTACCGAAAAAGCCGAAGCCAAATTGCGCTCGCTAATGGACATTCCAGATAACTATAAAGTTCTATTTTTACAAGGTGGCGCTAGCTTACAGTTTTCAGCGATTCCATTAAACTTGCTAAATGGTGGGCGCGCAGACTATCTAACGACGGGTGCATGGTCTGGTAAAGCGGTCAAAGAAGCCCAGCGCTATGAAAAGCTTGGTCTTGGTGAAGTGAATCAGGTCGCAACGGGTAAAGACAGTAGCTTTACTGACGTACCAGCCCAAAGCGAATGGAACCTGAGCGAAGATGCCGCCTATTTTCATTACTGCGCTAACGAAACCATTCATGGTTTGCAAATATTTGAGCCGCCACAAGTCGATGCACCAATTGTAGTCGATATGTCTTCTTGTATTTTGTCACAGCCCATTGATGTTTCTAAATTTGGCATGATTTACGCAGGTGCGCAAAAAAATATCGGGCCAGCAGGTCTGATTATCGTGATTATCCGTGAAGACCTATTGGGTCAAGCGAGTGAATGGTGCCCACTGCTGATGAACTATGAGCACCAAGCTGAAAAAGAATCCATGTCAAACACACCAGCGACGTATTCTTGGTATTTAGCAGGACTAGTGTTTGATTGGTTAGAGGAGCAGGGCGGCGTTGCTGCTATTGGAAAAACCAACCAACAAAAAGCTGATTTACTCTATAAAACGATTGATGATAGCAGCTTTTATAGCAATCCAGTTGATCCCAAATATCGCTCTATCATGAATGTGCCTTTTACCTTAGCCGACAGCAGCCTTGATAAAGTATTCTTAGAAGAGTCGGAAGCGGCAGGCTTGATGAATCTAAAAGGTCACCGCGATGTGGGCGGTATGCGTGCCAGCATTTACAATGCAGTGTCATTAGATTGGGTGCAGCAGTTGGTTGACTTTATGATTGCGTTTGAGAAAAAACACGCATAAATTAGCATGGATTTTAAAACAAAAGACGCAGCTTATAAAAGTTGCGTCTTTTTTTATACGCGTTAGTATTCTTTTAAGATAAATGATGCATCATGTAGCAACTCTAACGCTGCAAATCATTAGGTTAAAAAACCTAAGTTTGTTATGATAAAATTCTGCAGCACTTACGATACGTCAGATACGACATATTTTTTTAGATTTTATTTCATAAGCGGTCATTAGCCTTTAGTCACTGGTTAAATGTTCAATATATTCATTCGGTCTGGCAAAGGGGTTTGTTATAACTTTATGATGCTAAAAAATACCATGCTAAAAGCCGTCTTGCTTGCCATTACTATTAGCTGGATACCAGCCAGTATTGCGGTGCCAATCACCACTACTGCGCTTGGTCATAATAGTACCACTGAGTATATCGATGTGCCCTTTATGCCTTATGCTAACCCAAAGGCACCGACAGGCGGCACGTTATCGCTCGATGCGCGCGGCACCTTTAATGCGGCCAACAAGTGGATGACCACAGGTGTGGCGATGGTTGGCACCGATTATCTATATGACACCTTGATGACAGGCTCATTAAATGAAGCCTTTACCATGTATCCGCAGCTGGCAACCAAAGTAACTTATGATCCTGATGACACCAGTTGGATTATCTATCATATTAATCCTGCTGCCCGTTTTTGGGATGGCACTCCGGTCACTAGTAGTGACGTCAAAGCGACTTATGATGCACTGTTAAATAAAGGTCCGATGTATATCCGTAGTTATTTGGGTGATATTAAAAATATTGAAATTATTAATAAGCAACAAGTAAAATTCATCTTTAACTCTGATGACAATAAAGAGATTTTATTAACCGTCGGACAGCTTCCTATTTTTGCTAAGTCCTCTATCGATACTGATTTTGAAAAAATAACCTTGACGCCATTGATGGGCAGTGGGCCTTACAAGTTAGGGCGTGTCGATGCAGGGCGCTCGGTCAGCTACGTACGTGACCCCAATTATTGGGGTCGTGATTTGATGGTCAATCGCGGTCGTTATAACTTCGATGTGATTAAGTTTGTTTATTATCAAAGCGATGAGATTGCCTTCGAAGGTTTTAAGTCTGGTCAATATCGTTTTCGCCCTGAGAATAAAGCCTCGAACTGGGCAACGGGTTATAACTTCCCTGCAGTCAAGGCAGGGATGATTAATAAAGAAACGATCAGCAGCGAAAACCCAGTACCGATGCAAGGTCTAGTCATGAATATGCGACGTCCCATCTTTCAAGATATTCGCCTTCGCCAAGCACTGAGCAAGGCTTATGACTTTGAGTGGATGAATAAGACCTTGTTTCATGGGCAGTATGAACGCTTGCAAAGTTTCTTTCATGGCTCCGAGCTTGCTGCAACAGGGATGCCATCTGCTGAAGAGATGCAGGTGCTTACGCCTTTATTACCCAAGCTTGAACCGCTGCAACGTCAAACCGTATTAATGGAGTGGCAATTGCCGACCAGTGACGGTAGCGGCTTTAACCGTAAAGGACTGTTAGAAGCGCGGCAGCTGTTGCTAGATGCAGGGTTTTATTATAACGATATGAAGCTATATCAGCCCAATGGACAACTTGCTCAGATTGAGGTTTTAATGATGGGCGATACTATGGGTCGGGTGCTTCTGCCATATATTCGAAATCTACAGCGCTTAGGATTTGATGCCACGTTACGTCAAGTCGACGGACCACAATATTATGAACGGGTACGCCGTTTTGACTACGACATGATAGTTGATAAATTTGCTCAGAGTTTATCCCCTGATGCGGAACAAGTTGGTTTTTGGGGTAGCTCAGCCGCTGACCAAGCGGGCAATAGAAATACTATCGGCATCAAAAACCCAGAGATTGACGCGGTGATAGAGCAGCTTGGTAATGCTAAAACTCGCGACGATACTATATTATATACTCAGGTGCTCGATCGCCTACTACGTGCTGGTCATTATTTAGTGCCCTTATACGGCAAATCAGCGACCAATGTCGCCTATTGGGATCAATATCGTCATACTGAAAAACTGCCCTCTAATGCCATTGGTATTGACTACTGGTGGACGGACAAAGAAGCAGAAGCACGTGTTAACCAATATTTGAAGCAATAATTTAGAACAATAAATGAAATAACGCTGCATCTTAAAATTTTATTTCGTTTAAAAAATCAATAAAAGACATCAGCAATAAAGATAACTACTGGTAAGGATTTAATATGACTATCCGCATTTATCCAATCAAAGCGTTCAATGATAATTATATTTGGACATTGATTAATGAAAATAATAAACAGGCGATCGTTATTGATCCTGGTCAAGCTGAGCCTGTCATGAGTTATTTGGAAGAAAATAAATTAGAGCTGACGTCTATCTGGACGACTCATCATCATCATGACCATATCGGCGGTGTCGCAGAACTGCAAGAGTCTTATCCGATGACGCATCTGGTTGCGCATACTGAGCATAATGTCGATGAAGATCAGACCATTAAGGACGGCAGTACGGTCAGTGCTTGGGGCTGCGCCGCGCAGGTATGGGATGTGTCCGGTCATACCGCAAGCCATGTGGCTTATATATTAGATATTGACGGGCTTAAACATTGCTTTTGTGGCGATACTTTATTTAGTGCTGGATGCGGACGGGTATTTACGGGGACGATTGAGCAATTACACAACAGCTTTAAGCGTTTAAATGGTTTGCCAGCTGACACGCTGCTATATCCTGCGCATGAATACACTGCCAGTAATCTGCGCTTTGGACTATCTATCGAACCTACTAATGACGCAATGCAGCAAGCACTGGTTCAAGCAGAAGAAAAAACCGCCCAAGGTATTCCGACGTTGCCAGTCTCTCTAGAACATGAACGTGCGATCAATGTGTTTTTACGGACGCAAGAGCCGAGTGTGATAGCAGGGGTGAAGTCTAAAGCAACCATCGATGATGATAAATCTTTGGCTGTATTTGCTGCGCTACGTGAGCTTAAAAATAACTTTTAAACCATAACGGGCGCTTCGACTGACGTTTTGATAGTTATTAGCTGCGTATTCTTTCTGTCGTCATATTTATTATCTTAGGAAGCCACCGTTATGGGTCGTTATATCTTAAAAAGGTTACTGCTGATATTACCGACGCTTTTTTTGATATTGCTCGCAAACTTTGTGATTGTACAAGCAGCGCCTGGTGGTCCTGTCGAGCAGCAACTGGCGCTTATCGAGCAAGGTGCAAAAGACAATGCGCTTGGCGGTAATATTGGCGCGGGTAGTGCGGGAAATAACAGTACCTATCAAGGTACGCGTGGCTTATCTGAGGAAATGGTTGCAGCGATTAATGCCCAATACGGCTTTGATAAATCGGCACCTGAGCGCTTTTGGCTTATGTTAAAGAATTACGCTCAGCTAGATTTCGGTGAGTCTTTTTTTAAAGGACAGTCGGTAACGGATTTGATTATCGAGAAATTACCCGTTTCTATCTCGCTTGGGCTCTGGAGCACGCTGCTGATTTATATGATAGCGATTCCATTAGGTATCTATAAAGCCATGCATCATGGCTCGGGGATTGATAAAGTTACTGCCATGCTACTGGCTATCGGGCATGCAATACCTGTTTTCGTATTTGCCGTTATATTACTGGTGTTTTTTGCAGGTGGTAGCTACTGGAATATCTTTCCACTGCAAGGCTTGACCTCTGAGAACTTCGATCAATTAAGCGCGCTGGGTAAAATCAAAGATTACTTTTGGCATTTGGCGCTACCACTGCTGGCAAGTACGATTGGCGGTTTTGCGGGCTTGACCTATCTGACCAAGTTTAGCTTTTTAGAAGAGCTGGGTAAGCAATATGTACTTACTGCTCGTGCTAAAGGGCTGGGTGAGCGTCAGGTCCTTTACGGGCATGTGTTTCGTAATGCCATGCTGATTATTATTGCAGGTATTCCAGCGGCTATCGTTGGCATTTTCTTTGCCGGAAACTTCTTAATCGAGATTATTTTTAAACTTGATGGTTTGGGTCTCTTAGGCTTCGAAGCCATTCAACAGCGCGATTATCCTGTGATATTCGGTACATTGTTTATTTTTACCTTGGTCGGACTGTTATTACAGTTAATCAGTGATTTGAGTTATCACTTAATTGATCCTCGTATTGATTTTGAGGGGCGCTAATGTCAAGTTATCCATTACCTTCAACGCCTTCATCTGCATCTCCTGTCTCTATGCCAAAAAAACGTCGCCTAAATCCTATCTGGCAGGCACGCCTAAACCGTTTTCGCCAAAATCGTCTTGGCGTCGTATCATTATTCATTTTTGCGCTGATATTCGTCATTTGTATGGCAGCCAATGTGATTGCCAATGACAAGCCGCTACTGGTGCAGTATCAAGGCGATTATTACTTTCCTGTCCTAAAAGCTTATCCTGAAACGGCTTTTGGTGGGGTGTTTGAGACTGAAGCCAATTATAAAGACCCTGCGGTACAGATGCTGATTGATGAGCAAGGTTTTTACATTATGCCGCCGATTCCATTTGCCGATCAGACACCAAACGTTGAGCTGGGTATTCCATATCCAGCAGCGCCCAATAGCCAGAACTGGCTTGGTACTGATGACTTAGGCCGCGATGTGCTGGCACGGATACTTTATGGCATGCGCGTGTCGTTACTTTTTGGTTTAGCATTGACACTTGCTGGGGCAGTGATTGGTATTATCGTCGGTGCAATACAAGGCTATTACGGTGGTTGGATAGATTTGGCAGGGCAGCGCTTCATGGAATTATGGGGCGGTATGCCGCAGCTGTTTATGATTATTATTTTGGTCAGCTTATTCAGCCCTAGTATCTTTATGCTATTTGCAATGATGCTGTTATTTGGTTGGATGGGACTGGTTGGTTTGGTACGGGCAGAGTTTTTGCGCGCGCGTAACTTTGACTATGTACGTGCTGCGCGTAATCTTGGGGTATCCGACAGTCAAATCATGCTAAGGCATATCTTGCCCAATGCCCTAGCGTCAAGTTTGTCACAGCTGCCATTTATATTGACAGCTAATATTATCGCTTTAACGGCACTAGATTTCTTGGGTTATGGCTTGCCACCTGGTTCACCATCGCTTGGTGAGCTTATGGTACAAGGTAAAAACAATCTCGATGCGCCTTGGCTTGCACTATCTGGATTTTTTAGTTTGACCTTTATTTTATCATTGCTGATTTTCGTTGGCGAAGCGCTGCGTGATGCGTTTGATCCGAGGCGTTCTTAAGATGACTATGATTGATACGCAAACTGACAGCCTAAACGTAAATCGTAGCAATACACAGCAAAAGCTAATATTGAGTGTCGATAAGCTTAGTATTCTTACCAATACTGGCGTAACGTTAGTTGATAATCTGTCTTATACGCTTAGGCAAGGACGAACCCTTGCTATCGTAGGTGAATCAGGCTCTGGCAAATCCATTGCAAGTCTCGCGCTATTAGGCTTATTGCCAGACAGTTTGACCGTTAGCGGTGAGGTGAAGCTGGCAGGGTCAGCAGGGTTGACTGTGCTACCGATAGCCAATGCCAATGCCAATGTTAGTGTTAGTGCTAAGGCACGTAACGCTGCGCTGCGCTCTATTCGTGGGCAGCGCAGCGGCATGGTGTTTCAAGAACCGATGACGGCGCTCAATCCACTACATACAGTTGCCAAACAAATTGCTGAATCACTACGTCTAGTTGGTGTGCCCAAGAAACAATGGCAAAGTCAAACAATCGATTTACTAAATGATGTCAATATTACCAATCCGATTGATAAGCTGAACCGCTATCCACATGAGCTATCAGGTGGTCAGCGTCAGCGCGTTATGATTGCCATGGCATTGGCACAGCAGCCTGATATTTTAATCGCTGATGAGCCGACCACCGCGCTTGATGTGACTCTCCAACATGAGATTCTCGCTCTATTAGATGACCTTAAGCGTCAGCATAATATGGCGATGGTGCTTATTAGCCATGACCTCAATCTGGTCAGGCGCTACAGTGATGAAGTAATCGTCATGCACCAAGGTAAAACGATTGAGCAGGGGCAAACCGCAGCGGTGTTTAACCAGCCCAAAGCCGAATATACCCGCTCGCTAATCAAACAAGACTTTGGCCAAGCACTGAACTTCTCTAATGATGATGAAAGTCAGCCACAAACCGTATTGCAAGTCAGCAATTTACAAGTACAGTTTCCCATTGAAAAAAGTCTGTTTGGTAGTACTAAGCGCTGGTTTGATGCAGTAAAAAATGTTGATATGACGCTACAGAAAGGGTGGGCGTTAGGCATTGTAGGTGAGTCAGGCTCTGGAAAAACCACGATAGCGCTTGCATTAAGTCAATTGCTTAGCAATCAAGCGCGTGTGGGTGGCGAAATAATAGTCAATGGACAAGATATTTCAGTATTGTCCAAGGGTGAGCTACGTCAGTTTCGCTCGCAAATTCAAATGGTATTTCAAGACCCATTTGCCAGTATCAATCCACGTATGACAGTGATGCAAATCGTTGAAGAAGGATTGCTCGTACAAGGCGTTGATAAGGCAGCACGGCAGCAGGCAGTGATGGATAGCCTTACTACCGTGCATCTGCCAGCTGAGTTTGCGCATCGTTATCCGCATGAGCTATCAGGTGGTCAGCGTCAGCGTGTCGCACTTGCGCGCGCCCTTATTATGCAGCCGAGTCTATTGATATTAGATGAGCCGACGTCCGCGCTTGATAGTACCACGCAGGTGACCGTCGTTAATTTACTACGTGAAATTCAGGAAAAATTGCAAATCAGTTATGTGTTTATTAGTCATGACTTAAAAGTGGTGCGCGCCTTATGTCAGCATATTATGGTGCTTAAAGATGGCATATGTATTGAGTACGGACGTACTGAAGATGTTTTTAATAGCCCACAGCATCCCTATGCGCAGCAGTTGCTGCAGGCGAGTATGATTTAGCTTAGCCAAAAAGAGTTAAGCAGATATAGCCAAATAAGCAGAACATGGCAGTTCATACTAATTGCGATATCCTAAAAATAGCAGTGATACAATAAGTTAAACAGACGTTCACTTTAGTTGGATGCTTAGATTTGTTTAATTTTTAGTTAAAGAGCCGTTTAAATTGCTGCTTTAAAGGATTGTCATCGCTATTATTACCATCATTAAAAAGGATTTTTACTCATGAAAAAACAAAATAGTATTGTTAAATTAGTAAATAATAAGTTAGTAAATACCAATGGATTGCAGAATGTCGGTTATTTAGCCGTTGCTAAAACACGCGCTAAAGTCTTAAAAGCGTTCGCTTATGTTGTTCCAATTAGAAGACCAATGCTATTTGTTGGTGAGAGCTCTTGTGAAGAGCTATGTGATATGGCTATCAACGAAGGCAGCACCAATGTATTTATCGTCACTGATGCCGTGCTTAATAAGCTAGGCATTCCAGCCAAAGTGACTGATTATCTAGATAGCAAAAATATCAGCTATACCGTTTATGACGGCATTACCCCAGACCCTACTTTTAAGGTTGTCGAAAAAGGACTGCGCAAATCTATCGATGCTAAGTGCGATTCAATTATTGCCATCGGTGGTGGTTCGGTCATTGATGCGGCTAAGATGATTGCGATGTCACAAGGCAATAGCTGCAAGCCGCAACAACTTATCGGCATTCTTAAAGCCAGAAAGCCTTCTATGCCGCTCTATTGTATTCCTACCACGGCTGGCACAGGTTCAGAAGCAACCCTTGGTGCAGTAGTATCAGACGATAAAACGCATCAAAAAGCGCTGTCTATTGACCCAAGAATGGTGCCATTAGCAGCGGCTATTGACCCTGTTATTATGAAAGGCATGCCGGCTCATATCACAGCGGATACGGGTATCGATGTTTTAACGCACGCGCTTGAAGCTTGGATGAGTGCTAATGCGAGCGTAGAGACCGATTATTATGCGGCTTCTGCGGTCAAATCTGTGATGCAAAACCTACCGCTGGTTTATAAAGACGGCGGCAATCTTAAAGCCAGAGAAGAGATGGGTATTGCCGCTCATTACGGCGGTATCGCCTTTAATAAAGCGGGTCTTGGTTACGTCCATGCTATCGCTCACCAGTTAGGGGCGCACTATAGTATTCCTCACGGTCGTGCCAATGCCATCGTGCTGCCGTATGTGCTTGATGTCAATCGTCAAGGAAGTAAAAAAAGACTGGCACAGTTGGCTAGAAAAACAGGTATGGTAAAATCGGGACAAGCTAGCAAGAGTGATGCTGAGATTGCCGACCACCTCATCGCGCAAGTACGCGAACTGATTGCCACCTTGAATATCGATCCAACGGTGAAAGGCATGCAAAGCAGTGATTTTGATAAAATTGCCAAAGCAGCAGCAAAAGAAGTCAGTGATACCTATGCCGTACCAACGTATCTATCAGCGTCTGAAATCAAGGCTATTTTAACCAAGATTCAGCGAGCCAGTGATGAGCATACTGCTGGAAAATGAAAAAGTAACTAAGCTACATAAGCTGCCTAAGATATATTGATGTAATATAAAAGAGCACACTACGCTGTCCGTAATGTGCTCTTTTTTTAGTAATCATACTTTGTAGCAAACTTATCTTATTAAGAAATTGTGTATAATTCAGAATTTTACTGTTTAATTATATTAAATAATATCTAATAACTATTAAATTTTTATAACAATGTAGGTATGGTTTAGTGAGGTCAAAGAGTTACCATGGTTATATTATATTACTTTTAGGAGGTATCGATGAATCATAAATTAAAGACGGGCGCTATTGCGATGGCTGTAGCATCCATCAGTATGGTTTTCGTTGGCTGTGCTGCCACCGAAAATACGCCCGCTGTGAAAAATACTGCCATCGATAATCCTTATGCGCCAACGGACCCAAATCTCGCAGTCGCTACGGTCGCTGGCGGTTGTTTTTGGTGCGTGGAAGCGGGTTATGAAAAAATACCTGGCGTTGTAGAAGTGGTCTCTGGCTATACCGGCGGTCAATCGACAAATCCAACTTATAGCACTGTATCAGCAGGTGGCACAGGGCATACTGAAGCGGCTCAAGTCTATTATGACCCAACGAAAATCACCTATAATGGTATCGTTATGGCGTATCGCCGATCCAACCGACGCTGACGGCCAGTATGTAGATCGTGGAACCCAGTATCGTCCTGCTATTTTTTATAATAATGCACAAGAAAAGCACATAGCGGAAGCTGCTAAGCAATCACTACAAGACTCTGGTATCTATAGCAAACCAGTTGTGATTGAAATTGTTTCTGCTAGCAAGTTTTATCCAGCTGAAGAGTATCATCAAGATTATTATAAGAAAAATCCAATCCGCTATAAGGCTTATACCTTTAATTCTGGGCGCTATCAATTTATCGAAAGTGTCTATGGTAAAGACTACGAGCTGGATTTTACCCAGTTTAAACCTACGGCGGCAGATAGCGTACAGGCAACATCAAACAATGCGTCAGCTGCTAAAGCTAGTACAGGATTCAATCCAGATACCTTTGTGAAGCCTGCACAGGATGAGCTAAAGCAGTCACTCAGTGACATTCAATATAAAGTCACTCAAAAAGACGGCACCGAACGCGCTTTTGATAATGAATACTGGGATAATAAAGCGCCTGGGCTGTATGTCGATGTGATATCGGGGGAGCCACTATATTCCTCTCGTGATCAATACAAATCTGGCACTGGCTGGCCAAGCTTTACCCGCCCATTGAGCACAGATATGGTCGTTGAGAAGGAAGACCGAGGGATATTCGGAAGCCGTACCGAGATTCGTAGTCGCTATGCAGACTCACACGTCGGTCATGTATTTGACGATGGTCCAGCACCGACAGGCAAGCGCTACTGTATGAATTCAGCGGCAATGCGTTTTATTCCACTGGCGCAGATGGAAGCAGAAGGTTATGGCAATTGGATTGCTGAAGTAAGCTAGGTTAGTTAAGCCTCGTTATATTGTAATCAAGGATTGATTGCTAATTATTAATGATATCTATCTTGAAAGGACGCATTAAAAAAGGATACTTAAGTATCCTTTTTTTATTATCTATTGTTATTTGAAGCGTTAGAATGCAGGCTGACGTCTAGGGATCGCACTCAAAAACTCATTGCGCGCTTGATTGTCATGTACGTACTCACCCAACATCGATGTTGTACGTGTGGTGGAGTGCTGCTTATTTACGCCGCGCATCATCATACACATATGCGCTGCATCCATCACTACTGCTACGCCGCGACAGCCAGTGACATCCATGATAGTTTGTGCCACTTGTTCGCTTAAATTTTCTTGAACTTGCAAGCGACGGGCGAACATGTCGACAATACGGGCAAATTTTGATAAGCCTAGTACTTGACCATTGGGTAAATAGCCTACATGAGCGATACCATGAAAAGGCAGCATATGATGTTCGCACAATGAATAAAATTCAATATTTTGTACCAATACCAGCTCGCGATTGCTTGATGGAAACAGGGCGTCGTTGACGACTTCATCCAAGCTTTGATGATAACCTTGGGTTAGATGTGCAAAAGCTTTCGCGGCACGCATCGGCGTTTCTTCAAGACCGGGACGCTGTAAGTCCTCACCAGTTGAGAGAATCAGTTGACGATAAGACTCAACGCTTTCTTGGTAATTTGATGCTATTGTTGGGGTGTTACTCATAAGTTTGGCAGCCATCCAAAATGTGGGTGTAGCTTAACGCTAAATCCCTAATTACGAACAGTTACAAATAACTGTTGTAAAGGATTTTTATAAAAATTGTGCAAGCTGGGAAGGGCTGTGATTATACTTGAAATCTACTTAACTTCATACTGCTGTGGCGAGCAGTTGAGCGTTTAATCGATATTAGACGACATTATAAGGGGATACAGTTTACGACTGTTTACTTAAATTAATTCGTGTATAATGACTTATTTTATAATTTGTACTTTTTACGCTGTGATATTCATCATATCTAATCACTCTAAATAACTTAATATGATTAAACAATTTTGATCGACCCAAAAGGAAATATTATGCTACTACAAGGACAACGATTTGTCGTGACAGGCATTGCGAGCAAACTGTCTATCGCTTGGGCTATCGCTGAGGCACTGCACCGTGAAGGTGCCTCATTAATTCTCACTTATCCTAATGATAAGATCAAAAAGCGTGTCGATATGGCAGCGGAGAAATTCGAAGCAGATTTGGTACTTGAGTGTGACGTGGCGTCTGATGAGTCTATCGCTGCCTGCTTTGAGCAAATCACTGCCCATTGGGGTGATGGAATCGATGGTGTGGTACATGCGATTGGCTTTGCGCCGATGGATCAGCTTGATGGCGATTTTGTTAAGGCGACGACCCGTGAAGGCAGTCAAATTGCCCATGATATCTCAAGCTATAGTTTTGTAGCATTAGCCAAAGAAGCTCGTGCTTTATTGGCCATGCGTCACGGTTCGATGCTGACATTGACATATGAAGGTAGTATCTCGGTATTGCCAAACTACAACGTCATGGGTATGGCAAAGGCCAGCCTTGAAGCCAGTGTTCGCTATTTGGCTACTTCGATGGGTGGTGAAGGCATTCGTGTCAATGCGATCTCAGCAGGTCCTATTCGCACGCTTGCTGCCAGTGGCATCAAATCATTCCGTAAAATGCTCGATATCAGCGAAAAAATCGCGCCGCTACAACGTAATATCACACAAACCGAAGTCGGTAATGCGGCGCTTTTCTTGCTATCACCTTGGGCATCTGGTATTACCGGCGAGATTATGTTTGTTGACGCAGGTTTTAATACCGTTGCTATCAGTGAGCAATTAATGATGCTTGATGAGCCGAAATAATCCACTTCAATAGTCGATTATAGGGTTCTATAGATCAGGAAGGCAGCCAATCGGTTGCCTTTTTTGGTTATAATAGATGCTTTTTGGTGATAAGCCATTAGGCGGCGAATATGATAACCAAATTACCAAAGTGGATATTGTGGGGCGGGGCAGTACTGGCATTCAGTGCTGGCTGTGTTAACACTGCTGCGTTAATGGGGTTTACCAATCTATCGGTTTCTCACGTCACTGGCAACGTAAGCTTATTTGCAGCGGCTATTGCTTACTTGGATGTGCGTAGTATCTTGTATATCGGTGCGCTACTATTGTCTTTTTTGGCAGGTGCGATACTGAGTGGTTATGTGATTGGGCAGACATCATTAAAGTTAGGTAGGCGCTATGGTAGTGCGCTATATATCGAGGCGGCACTGTTAATGGCCAGCTACTGGTTGTATCAGCAGCATGATTATTTAGGACAGTTGGCAGCGGCAATGGCATGCGGATTACAGAATGCCATGGTAGCGACTTATAGTGGCGCGGTTATTCGTACCACCCATTTGACAGGTTTGACATCAGATATGGGCGCAGCGATTGGCAACTGGTTGGCCGGTCGATCGATTAGCAAACCGACATTAGGGTTTCAAGCCATTATTTGGTATTGCTTTTGCGGTGGCAGCGCCGTTGGAGCATTTTTATTCGCCAAGGTTGGCTATGAAGCGCTATTTGTACCCATTGCTATCGTTTTAACAGCAGCATTTATATATAACTACGTCTCAGATCGCTTGCCAGAAAAAAGAGAGCCAAAAAATAAAAGGCACTCATCATAACGATCAGTACCCTTTATTTTTTGCTTTGAGGTAATAATAAAGCTGTGATTTAGTTTTTACCTTCTTCCTTATGGTCTTCATGTTCATGCAACCCTTGCATCATATCGAGTGCAGAGTCATCGGTACGCTGCTGATCTTTTTTAGCCAAACCGTCTTGATTGATATCTCTCGGTGCCATTTTAGTGGTTGAATCTGTTTTATTTGCATCTGTCATAAAGTGCTCCTATTTATTGTTATTCATTTTCCGATATAAATACTAATAAAAAATAGTTGTTAAACTATTACTGGTATTAGAAATTTATTTTGACTTATTTAGTATGAGATAGCACCATACGCTTGTACATACTAAGTGTACGCTTGTTTAGTGACGATGTGTAACTGCAACTCACAAGGCTTGCTGTTTAATTAAAAGCAATTACTTGGTTATAAGTTGCTCTCACTTACTCTCGGCATTCGGTTCAAAAATTAAAAACTCATTAGATAAATATCATCTCTATAAAGTACCGTTTTAAAGTACCTTTCCTAAAACGCATTAAAGTAATTCTTTACCTATGAAACAACCATATTTATTGCAAATTTTATAAGGTTTTTTTTATAAAGGCTTTGTTGCATCAGCTTTTTGTTATATATCTGTTATGATAACGGCGTATTTTTTGTGGTTGCTGGTTGAACAACCGTCAATCGCTAACATGCGTTTTTATTTTAGCGTCTTTTTACACTGTCTTTGGGAAAATAAGGACATTTTATGTCAGAGCAAAAACTAGATAGCCATCTTCCTGATGATGGCAATGAGTATTTATTTACCGATACCTTTCCAAAGGGTACTGGTAAAGGGTTGATAGTGGTCGCTATTGCGGCGATAATCAGTATAATTATTTATAATGTATTGCCATTCGATATCAATGCCAATAAGGGTCTTGCCTTATTGTTCTTCATCGGCGTATTGTGGCTAACGGAAGCGTTGCACGTCACGATTACGGCACTATTGGTAGTCGTGGTTGGTGCCCTAGTTGGCATACCAGAATTCGATGCCGAAATAGGCTTACAAAGCTTTGCCAATCCGACCATTTATTTGTTTTTTGGTGGTTTTGCTTTAGCGGCAGCCTTGCATGTGCAGCAATTGGATAAAAAAATTGCCCTGAAGATTTTATCGATGTCAGGTAGCAAATTAAGCACGGCGGTATTTTTGATATTTGGCGTGACCGCATTTTTGTCGATGTGGATATCGAATACTGCGACGGCGGCGATGATGTTGCCATTAGCACTGGGTATTTTAACGCAGGTTGATCGTGAAAAAGACCGAGGCACTTTTGTATTTGTACTATTAGGTATCGCTTACTCAGCAAGCCTTGGTGGTTTAGGTACGATCGTTGGCTCGCCGCCAAATGCTATCGCTGCAAAGGCGCTCAATATTGCCTTTGTGGACTGGATGAAGTTTGGTGTGCCGATGATGCTGGTATTATTGCCGCTATTGTTAGGCGCGATGTATGTGTTTTTGAAGCCCAACCTGAATCGTAAAATTGTACTGGTTGAAGATGAGCCTATTGTATGGAATAAACCTCGCGTAGTGACGATTATCGTCTTTATTGTCACCGCATTGAGCTGGATTTTCTCCAAAAAGATTGGTGCTGCGCTTGATATTACGGATACTGACGCGGTTATTGCCTTATCAGCCGCTGCCGCTGTGGTCAGCTTAGGCTTGGTATCGTGGAAGCAGGTGTCTGATAATACCGATTGGGGTGTACTCATGCTGTTCGGCGGTGGTATCGCCCTATCGACGATTCTGAAAGTGTCAGGTGCCTCTTTGGTATTGGGGGAGACGGTCGCGAATGCGTTGTCTTCTGCACCGCTTATCGTGGTGATGATTGCGGTATCAGCATTTATTATTTTCTTGACGGAGTTTGCTTCTAATACCGCTTCTGCCGCCCTGCTGGTTCCCGTATTTGCTGCCATTGCAGAGCAGATGGGTTTACCCCACGAAGTGTTAGTATTGGTCATCGGTATTGGTGCATCTTGTGCCTTTATGCTACCCGTTGCGACACCGCCAAATGCGATTGTCTTTGGTACGGGATTGATTAAACAGAGCGAAATGATCCGTACAGGTGTCATTCTTAATATCATTGCTACCTTTGTCGTCGGATTGTGGGCTTATTTCTTCTTAATATAGTTTAGCAATCACATTAATCATAATTTATGAAACCCAATGTCTCAATAATCACGAGCCATTGGGTTTTTTTGTTTCTCTTTTCTGTTCCTTTTTACGGTTAGTCGATGTATAACATAGTGATTTGTTAGGAAAATAAATAGGATGGCGCACTCTAACTCTAATAATAAGCAATTAAATATTATCGCGGCTATTTCCGACATTCATAGTAATGTTTTCGCGCTTGAAGCCGTGCTGACTGATATTAAACAGCGCGATATTGATCAAATTGTTAATCTGGGCGATATTCTATACGGACCGATTGCCCCTAAAGATACCTATGCGCTCTTAATGGCACAGCAGAACGATATTATTACTATTCGAGGTAATCAGGATAGACAGATTTATGAAGCGACAACGGCGGAGATTGGCAACAACGCAACCATGGCTTTTATCATAGAGGACTTGCCTAAAGCAGCGGTTAAGTGGCTGCAGAATTTGCCGTTTGATTGTCATTTGAGTGAGAATGTTTATTTGTGCCATGGGTCACCAACCGATGACATGGTATATTTGTTAGAAAATATTGAGACGGGTCAGCCGACCTTACGTGATAATCTAGATATTTTGGCACAGCTTAACGGTATTGGCAGTTCAGTGATCATATGTGGTCATACTCATATTCCACGTACAGTCACGCTATCGACAGGTCAGATAATCATCAATACAGGTAGCGTGGGTTACCCTGCTTATAAAGATGATTTGCCTATTTTGCATAAGATGCAAACCTATTCGCCCCATGCCAGTTACGCGATTATTAAATGTGTTGATACTGAACAGGGTAAATACTGGCAAACTGAGCATATCAAGGTGCCTTATGATTATGAAGCTGCGGCTAAATTGGCTTCAATGAACGGTCGTAAAGACTAGGCGTTTGCACTGAGAACAGGGCGAGTATTGCCTTGATGAGCAATTAAATATATAAGTATCAGGATTTTGCCTATTTTTAGCATGATTTATTAAGTTGCAAGCTATGATATGCATCAATATCTCTATGACCACACCAAGCCTCTTTCAATGCGGGTAGCGCTTGAATATCTATTTGCCTAAAAAAACCGTCTACATTAAGCTGTCGATAATTTGGTCCTCGCTCCATTAGTTGATTAGAAAATAAAGAAAAGCTTGCAACTGGCGTCTCGGAATGGCTATAGATATGAATACTAATAACATTAGCTCCCTCTTTGCCGCCTAGACCTTCACGCCAAAAACCATGGCTTTGACTGTTTATCTCATCGACTATGGCTTGCATTTTTTCAGGCTGATGCTTTGCGTCGTAAGATAGTAGAATAGGGTTTGAATAAGGGTTCTCAATTTCAACTTTGCTGATGTCATGATAAGTAGCTCTTGATGTTAAGCTTGATTCTTTATTTGTACAGGAAGTCAAACACAACACTATTGGCAAAAATATAGTCGCTATAAACGTCAGCTTAATAGCTATCAGAATGCCCATATTGATCCTTTTTATATGATTTATCTAACATCACACATTTTACTCAGAAGTTATTAACGTACAAGGTAATTCTTTATGCCAACACTCTTTATGGTACAACTTGGTGGTCGCCCCAAAGGTCGTTTGATTGAGCAGCACGATATTTTCTTTGGTGTGGCCAATCAGGTGCGCGAGCTGGTAGACGATATCAATCACCACTGGCCAGAAGTCAAAAACAAATGGCATATTGATTCATACAGAGCGATTACCAAAGTGGGAAACCATACTGTTAAATTGATCGAGTCAAACAATCAAACAGCGAATGATAACGGTTTAAAACTGTTCTTTATTAATTTAGGCGGCTATCAGCAGGGGAGTTTTGAAGAGTTTCATCATAAACTGCTTATCGTCGCTGCTACTCAAGCAGAGGCTATTAAACAAGCCAAACAAAGTACATTTTATAAAGAATTTACTTTTAAAGATAAAGACTCACCTTTTAATGCCGCATCGCACATTGATGATAAATTTCAGGTAGATATCGATGATATATACGACGTGAACGACCTTGTCTCAAACATACAGATTTTAATTGAGCCTACGATTCATAATAGTCACGAACTTACAAATACTGATGAAGATAAAGAGTATGTTGGTTATCTAAGTATCAAGAATTTAAGGAAGTTATTTTAAATTCATTTCATTTTTAGTCTCATCATTTAATTAAGGACACACCCTAATATGGCTTTAAATATGTACTATAAAAATGGAATGATTCGCAAATCGCGTTGCCAACTCTCTGATGAGCTATTACCGACCCTTTATCAGATTCATGATAATGCTAAGTTTCCAAAACTCACTTGGTTGATTGATAATGTGTATGAAAATCCTCAGATTCAACCTGATGTCGCACAAGCATTAGCTGATGAAATGGTAGCGTTTGAGAGGTTAATACTTTCGCTGCATCTACCTTTTCTTAGGCTGCCATTGCAAAAGTTGCAGAATTTCTTTACGGGGGCTGCCATTCGTCAGCAGATTATTTATACAAGCAGCGTTTGAGCTTACAAATAATTTATTCACAAAAATAAAATAGGGCTGGCAGGTTTGAGAAATTTGATAAAATGTCACTACTAAGCCACGAATTTACGAACCTTTTATGATCTATCAATGCATCACAGAAGAGGGTGAGCATTTACGTTTGGATGTGATTAATAGCGATATTGGTTATATGCTTAAGTATTATTTCGCCACCCAAGGCAATACTTTAAGATTAGAGGCGTAGCAAGCTGCTGAGGATACCTATTATACGACTCTTTCTAGTGGTACTAATCTCGTTATGCGGGATCCGAATAATTACTATGAGCTGACACAGTTTGAAGATAGCGATACCTCTTTTTATATTATTAGTGCCATCACTGGTCAGGAGATGAATCATTTTTCTTGTGAGAATAACTCAATTGAAAAGGATCAGTATGCTTTGATTGCTCAGATGGAGCCGAAGCATTTTAAATTTAAGCCTATGACTAATGAGCTTAGAAATATTTTGACTGAGCGTTTTGCAAATAGGCAATAGCCTGCATAGCTGCCAAGCAAACACTATAACCACCTTGAATCACGCCCAAATTACCCTCATAATCTAACCACTTCCAAACAATAAATAGCCTAAGTAAATATGCCGAATACTTCTAAGAAAGCCTCAGTTATGCCGACTGAAAACAACACCAATGAGCTTAGATTCGATGAATTAAGTAAATTAGCAAACACAAGTGACGATAATTCAAATATGACAGAAAACAGTAATGAAGCGTCTTCACAACCTGATATGGTTGTTGATTTACCAGTACTCGCTAAAGACAGTTATTATTTAAGTCGTCTTGAGCGTGAACTGGAAAGGGCTGCCGTGGCTAAAAATAAAAAAGTTTCTGACGATAAAGCGGATGATGGGCTAACTAAAAAACGTGCGCAGTATGAAAAAATCAAGACCCGCTCACAGCAAGCGGTGCAGGCACGTATGGATAGTATTCCAGAAAAACTGGCAGAAAAGCTGAATCTTGATTTGCCCGTGAGTCAACGTGCAGAAGATTTAGTACAGGCAATTATTGATCACCAAGTCATTATTGTTGCAGGGGAGACAGGTTCTGGTAAGACGACGCAATTGCCGAAGCTTGCAATGCTGGCAGGTCGCGGTATCACTGGGCAGATAGGGCATACCCAGCCTCGACGATTGGCCGCGCGCAGTGTGGCAAACCGTATCGCTGAAGAATTGGGCGAGCAGCTCGGTAATACTGTCAGCTTCAAGATTCGCTTTAATGAGCAGGGTACGGCGCAATCTGTTGTTAAGCTGATGACCGATGGTATCTTGCTGGCTGAATTGGGTCACGATAGATTCTTGAGTAAATACGATACCATCATTATTGATGAGGCGCATGAACGTAGCTTAAACATTGATTTCATTATGGGTTATCTGAAAAAGCTACTGCCCAAACGTCCTGATTTAAAAGTGATTATTACCTCAGCAACACTTGATACCAAACGCTTTAGTGAATACTTTAGCCGCTATGATAATAAGCTAAAACGCAACGTACCTGCGCCTATTTTTAATGTCGAAGGTCGTAGTTTTCCAGTGGAAGTTCGTTACCGTCCCCTCACTGATGAGCCAGTCAACAGCTCGGACGATGATAGCTACGATGACTTTGAAGAAAATCTGCCACGTGCGGTCGTTGCCGCCGTCGAAGAATGCTTTAGCGATGCACAAAATAAAGGTCATGCTGACCAAGCGGACATTCTCATATTTGCCGCGACAGAAGCGGAAATTCGTGAGCTCCAAGAGGTGCTTGAGCGTCATGGACCCAAGCACACCGAAGTGCTGCCACTATTTGCACGGCAGACTTATGAAGAGCAGCAGCGCATCTTTCAACCGTCAGGTCGTGGTCGGCGTATCGTTATTGCGACCAACGTTGCCGAGACCGCGCTGACCGTACCGGGTATCCGCTATGTGATTGACTTGGGTTTTGCGCGGATTTCTCGTTATTCGTATCGCTCGCGCGTACAGCGTTTACCGATTGAGGCGATCTCGCAAGCGGCTGCCAATCAGCGTAAAGGTCGCTGCGGTCGTGTTGCGCCGGGTGTTTGTATCCGTCTTTATAGTGAAGAGGACTTTACCGGTCGTCCAGAATTTACCGAACCTGAGATTTTGCGAACTAATTTAGCCTCGGTTATTTTACAAATGGCCAATCTGCGCTTAGGTAGTGTTGATGATTTTGCCTTTATCGAGCCACCCGATAGCCGCTTGGTTACTGATGGGCATAAATTGCTTGATGAGTTAGGCGCTATTACCTCTAAAAATGAAGTAACTGCTGCTCATCAAAACAATAAGCCAAAACCAAAAAAAGGTCTCGACCATTTAAGCCTGACGCCAACTGGACAAAAAATGGCGCGTATGCCAATCGATCCAAGGCTAGCACGTATGTTGGTTGCGGGCAGTGATTTTGATTGTATCCGTGAGATGCTGATTGTAGTAGCGGCTCTTGCTGTACAGGATCCACGCGAGCGTCCTGCCAATAAACGCCAGCAAGCCGACCAAAAGCATGCGGAATTTCGTCAAGATGATTCTGACTTTTTATTCTATCTGAGTCTGTGGAAAGCGCTATTTGAAAAAGATGAAGATGGCAATCAGCTGTCTGGCAATCAGCGTAAGAATTTTACCAAGAAAAACTATCTGAGCTTCCCGCGTGTACGTGAGTGGAATCAAACCCATCGTCAGTTAGTACAAATGGTCACAGACCTCAAGCTGACGGATGTTAAAGAGGCAAAAGCTTCCGATAAAGGAGCTGATAAAAATGCTTCGTTAGAAAACATGACCAGCGACCCTACCGTGATAGAAGATGAAGAACTCAAAGCAGTTAAATATGCCAATTTACACCGCGCATTATTGACAGGTCTATTGTCTACGATTGCGCACAAAACTGAGAATCGTGGTGAATACTTAGCGGCTCGCCAGCAAAAAGCCAAAATCTTCCCAGCCAGTACGGTATTTAAACAAGTACCACCTTGGGTCATGGCTTTTGAAGTGGTCGAAACCTCGCAAGTCTTCATGCGCACTGTTGCCAAAATTGAACCAGAGTGGATTATCTCAGCGGCAGGTGACTTATTAAAGTATCACTACTTTGAGCCGCATTGGTCGAAGAAGACTGGACGAGTGAAAGCTTACGCGCAGATTAGCTTATTTGGGCTGATTATTATTAGTAAGCAGCTGACCAATTATGAGCAAGTAAACTTAGTTGAATCACGAGAAATCTTCATTCGTGATGGTCTGGTGACTGGTAATTTGGGGCGTCAAGCGCCATTTTTACAGCATAATATGGATAAAATTGCCGACATTGAACGCATTGAAGATAAGTTACGTCGCCGTGATTTGTTGGTTGATGAAGAAGCACTGTATCAGTTTTATGATAAAAAAATACCTGAGCATATTGCCAGTCGCAAAGCCTTTGAAGATTGGCGTGCCGAGGTTGAAAAAACTGATGCCAAATATCTATTCTTTACCGATGATGACGTGCTCAATAGCCAAGCACCGACCACAGGCGATTTCCCAGAAGTGTGGAAATTGGGTGATTTAAAACTACCGCTACGTTATGTCTTTGATCCGTCCAGCGATGATGATGGCGTGACCATTCGTGTGCCACTTGCCGCGCTACCGCAGCTTGATGCGATCGAACTATTATGGGGCGTACCCGGTTGGCGTTATGAGCTAGTATTACAATTGCTTAAGTCACTACCAAAGGATATTCGCCGTCAAATTGTACCGATTCCTGATACAGCCGATAGCTTGTTTGATGAATTGCAACCTGCTGGTGGACAAGGATTGCTCAAGCAGCTTTGCCAAGCCCTAAATCGTCGCGGCGTTATGTCAGTAACGCCTGATAGCTTTAATCCCTCTAGCATTGATCGCTATTTGCAGCCGCAAATCTGTGTGGTCGACGACAAAAACCGCATTATCGAAAAGGGTCGCGACCTGCAAACGCTACAGATTCGTCATGCCTCTGAAACCCGCCAAGCGGTGAATGAGCAGCAAGGTACGCATACCGAATTCCCTGAGCATTTTGCCTTTAGCAAAAATCATCATAGTGCAGGCGTGGTGATGAAGCAGTTTGCTGCGCTCGTAGCAGATGCGTCAGGTGAAGCGGTATCTATCCATCAATATACCGATGTCAATGCAGCGTTACAGGCACACCGTATCGGGGTTTTGACCTTGATAAAAGGTAAGCTTGGTGGGAAGAAAAAACAGCTGACCAGCCAAATTGATAAGATATTCAAATTGGCATTTGCACCACTTGGTGATATGGAGAAGCTAAAAACCATCGTCATCGACGTGGCATTGGACGCGTCGCTTGAAGAGCATTATGTATTATTTGATCATAGTGCTGATTTGCCTGAAAGCGCTGATGATACTGCCGTAGCGCTTGCTGAAGAATTACCCTTTACGCCAGAAGAGTACGAGAAAACCTTGGAAGTGGTGTCGGTTAACTTTCTATTGACGGGGCAAAACGTTATAAAAATCCTTAAAAATGTCTATACTCGCTGGCAACGTATTCGCCAAAGCTTACTCATGCTCGATCGAGAGGTATTTGGTGAGTCTATCGAAGATATCGAAGACCAATTAGAAGACTTACACTTGGCTGATTTTGTTTATCGCATGGATTATAGCCAATGGCAGCAGTATCCACGCTATCTAGAGGCGCTTGAAATTCGTATCGAACGGCTTGAGCACAATCTCGAATCCGATCTCGACGGTGTCTATGCCCTTGATGAGCATATGGAACGGCTGGCAAATCGTGCCAATGATAAAGCCATTAGTGAGTATCGATGGATGGTCGAGGAGTATCGTATTCAGCTATTCGCGCAACCGATGAAAACCCGCATGGCAGTGTCACCAAAGCGCCTAAGCAAGATGTGGGATAAAATGAGTTAGGATAGCGTTAGATTTTTAAAATTTGCTAATTAACAATATATGACAATTGTCTTGTATAGCTCTTTGATTTAGTCGATAATATTTGATTAAATCAGAGAGCTATTATTTTTTATACCAACGTTTTTTGGATGTTACCTAATATATTGATGTAAGTTTTTGAGTAGGATAAAGAATAATGATTAAAGGTAGATTGATAATATTAGGATTTGCATCAACTATATTTATGAGTACGGGCTGTGATGAAACACAAGCCAGTAATAATAAAAATTTGAAGGTATTTGCGCCAACAAGCGTAGAAAAAGAAGTGCAGTTACGCGGCAGTTTTAAAAGAAGCTTTGAGATTCATGAGTTCGTTTCTGATAACATTATTTACTATGTGTCAGACCCAAAGCAATTATTAATTAAAGATTCGAAAAGTCTCAATCAAAAAGGCTATTACAAATATTTCGAAACTTGTGTCATTGGTAACATTAGCCCTATCGGTCAATATGGGCCTCTAGGCAAATATCAAAATCAAATAATTATTCGTGAGATTTGCGCGTAGCTTTGATAGAGTAGGTTATCGTATGGATATCCTACTGATTTTAAGTAACCAACCCTCACTCACTATCGATAAAAAGGCTGGATTGGCAATTGCTAACCCAGTCTTTTGTTTATTTACTGTGCATTAAGGCATTTGATTAACTTCTGGATATATTCTATTGCTAGGAGACAAGATGTCGTCTAGCGTTTCTTTATCTATCAGTTTTTCTTTTAATACAATGTCATAAACATTGAACTCGTTTTTTGTGTTCTTCTCACGGCAAAAGAAGACGCATCATAACCAAGATGCAGGTCTTATCGTTTTATTCATCTCATTAAATTGATTTTAAGTATCATTGTTTTTTTGCGAAGGATAAATCTTTTATGAAACAAAAAAGCAAAGGTGGCGTCATGGAGCCTTTGCTCTAAAATTAGTGGCTGATCTTTTCTGTCAGCACACCCATACTATAAAGCACGAATGCTATAACGGTCAGTGTTACAATAAATGGCGTGAGTATCCAAATCACCACGTTGATCAATAATGAGGGCAATAATCCATTAAATAATACCGTGTTTGGTGTAAAAAAATCCGTCATGACATCGACTGCACGCTTAGCTACGGGGAATAACAAAGTGCTTAGTGCCAGCATATAAATATACTTGCTAAAACCAGGGTCGCTCATGACCACCATAAAATAAAACACCAAAAAATAAGTGACACCCAATGCCCAGCATTTGAGAGTATAGCTTAAACGAATCATGTTAGTGCCTCCCGAAATATTCTGACGATCACACGTAGAAAAATTATTATAATAGGTGCTAAATTATGAATATATATATTATATGTTATAATATGAATATATAGACCAAGTCAACTGTTTTTTTCTTGGGTAAGATATTTCGTCGTTTGTTTGGCTGGAAAGAGGGAGGGTGTAGGAATCTGTTAAACAGATAATTACATTGTATACGCAGTTGCTTATGAAGCTGTCAAGACGCAGAGGGATTGCCCTAGTCAGAAACCATTATAGTAGAAGCCTCATTCTAGATATTTATTAACTCACTGCTTGGACTTACTCCAAATAACCGCTTATATTCACGGCTAAATTGGCTGGGACTTTCATAGCCTACTTGCATGGCGATTTGCGATACTTGTGCCTCGCCGAGTTGAATCAGCTGCCGCGCTTTCATCAATCGTAGGCTTTTTTGATATTGAAGCGGGCTTAGTTGAGTGATTTCTTTAAAATGTTGATGAAATCCCGACACACTCATACCGCAGCGACTGGCCAAATCTTCTATGATGACGGGCTCTTCTAAATGCGCTTTTAGCCAATCGGTAGCTTGGGCAATACGGTGGGTGTGACTGCCATTAACCACCAGTTGCCGAAGCTTATGACCTTGCTGTACTGAGAGTAGCCGATAATAAATCTCTTGCTGGATTAAAGGTGATAAAAAATCTATATCATTTGGATAATTAAGCAAGTCTATCAGCCGCTCGAATGCGGTTAATATGGTGTCTTCTAACGGCCATTTTATACCTTGATGCTCATAATCGGCATTTTTCTGAGGTGGTATTTGTGCCATGACCTCACGAATGAGCGCCAAATTTAATTTCATAGACAATACGATGACAGGCTTCTCTACAGTGGCGTGTTTGATATGCATGCTTATAGGAATATTGACAGGGCAGAACATCAGACTGCTGTCATCAAATTTCTGGCAATCTGTACCTAAGTAAATTTCACGCGTGCCTTGTAAGACGATACATATGCTAGGTTCTTGGATATAGCTGATAGTCTTTCTTGGTCTGTCGGCACAATAAAAAAACAAGCCTGAAATGTCTGATTCGATGGTTTGGTTTTTGGGTAACATACTAAGTAGCTGCTCTACCGTTTTCGTTTTCATGATTTATGCTTACTTTATAATTTGCCTAATGATATAAATATTTATAGGATTAGGCAAGGATTCTGGAGTAATGCTCTACCGGATTAGCGTGCTCACTTCTATAATGATGGCATCAAAACGCAGTAAGATTGATTTGCAGCGTATTGCACAATATTAATAACATGCCAATCCATAAGGAATATATGATGAAAATTTTCTATAAAACACGCGCAACGGCAACCGGTGGTCGTTCTGGTCACACAGGTCTTGACGATGGTTCGCTAAGTTTTGACCTGGTCTCTTTTCAAGAAACAGACAAGGAAGGTGTCAATCCAGAGCAGCTTTTTGCAATGGGTTATGCGGCTTGTTTTGATAGTGCTTTAAATCTGACCGCCCAGCAAATGAAACTGCCAATCACTGCCTCAAAAACCTCGACCCAAGTGGGTATTGGTATGAAAGCCGATGGTAGCTATAACTTAGACATAGATTTGTATGTTGAAGTGTCGGGCATTGATGAGGCTCAAGCGCAAACACTGGTCGAAACAGCTCATCAAGTTTGCCCATACTCTAATGCTACTCGCGGTAATGTCGATGCACGTTTGCATGTGACCGTGGTTTAACGGTCAGCAGTAGTTAATACCTAACGACTGATTCAACAGCTGTTTCTAATAACTATAAACAAATATAAAAACGACATGACTTTCAACTGCTTGAGTACATAAAGTATTCAGGCAGTTTTTTATTGAATGATTCAACGTTAGTCATTAAGATCAACTTATCAAGCATAAAAACTTAAGCACAAAAAAGAGCCAGTAGGTTGACTACTGGCCCTTTCGTTTTCAATAGATGAGAATAAAAACATGGGTTTTATTCAAATAACCACCACGTATTATTTACGCTTGTTTCTAGGGTTATTATAGTTGGCAGTTCACTTGGTATTGTTGACCATTGTCTGATTTGATGGTCATGATGCCGTAATCCGCTTTGGTGTGCCAATCGTAAGTGGTTTTAGGGTTAACATTATTGACATAACGAGCGCCAGAACCTGATACCGCTTGCTCCATAGTGATTTTTGCATTGGTCAAGCCAACTTTAGGCAAGGTCACGTTTAGGTTAGCAGTTTGACCATTTTCAGTGTAAGCAGCAGTGAGTTGACCGTTGTCTTCACAAGTGAATGATTGGACTACTGGCTGAGTATTGGTCTCTGGGGTCGTAGTAGTTGGTGCATTAGTGGCGCAGGCAGACAATAATAGAGCAAAAGGTGCTACGGCTAATAATTTTTTCATAATATGCCTCAAAAGTATCGGTAAAAGTAGGTTGTTACTTCAAGCAACATGATACCGTAGAGAATGTAACTTCATGTTGTGTTTGAGGGCTATGGTAGTAATCTTATCTGTCTTTTTTATCACTAAGCATTTTAGTCTTTATTAGCCTATTAATTTTGAATAACGAATGAGGATATTTCACGAAGGGGCTTTTTCTCTATTTAAAATAAATACCAGTACTGCACCCAAGATAACTGAGCTTGCTATAACGAATGGCATGGTCAATTGCTCAGATAAAAACACCACGCCTAATATCGCAGCCAGTATAGGTACACACAATTGTACAACTGCTGCTTGAGTGTTTTTTAACAAAGGCATGGCCATATACCAGATACTGTAGCCCATACCAGATGCGATCGCTCCTGATGCACAGGCCAAAAGTACTCCTTTGATAGTAATATCACCTAGATTGATGTTTTCCAAGCCTATATTTTCTAGATAAGTCATGCTTATCACTAACAGTATGGGCGCTGCTATCAGACTCCGAATGAAATTAAAACCTGTGGCTCGCAGCGGTGACACGCATGATTTGCCGCGTATGCTATATATACCCCAAGCAGCACCACTGATTGCCATAAGCACCGCCGCTAATAACGAAGGCACCGCTGCTGACGGTAGCATCAAATAGACAAACCCTGCTACCGCTACGATAAATGCCAGCCATTGTAAGCCGCTCAATTGCTCTTTCTTATAGATGCCCCAACCAATCATCGTCAGCTGAACCGCTGAAAATAGAATCAGCGCTCCTGTACCAGTATCCAACTCTACATAAGCAATCGAAAAGCATAGCGCATAAATCACTAAGCTCAGACTACTTAACCAGCTACCTTTGTCGTTTAAAATAGCAGCGTGAGCAATACTGTCAGGCTCTCGCACGTGCTGTCGTAACCGATAAGCATGAATGGTCATGATAATACTTAGGCAGACAGCAGCGCTCAGCAGTCGCAAAATGGTAAAGCTCCAAGCATCTATATGACCCTCTGCTAACGCCATCCGGCAAAAGAGAGAGTTTGCAGCAAAGGCGATTAATGCAATAACGGTGTACAAGGTGGCTTTCAAAAATAATTCCTACAATAAAGAAGTTGGTTTTTGAATAAAATAGGCAAATTCGACTTTTAGGGATGTTGTTATTACCGCTTTTTTACCAGAAAAATACTGGCTGAAGTGTGAAAACTGAGTTGCTAGTTGCTAGTTGCTAGTTGCTAGTTGCTAGTTGCCAATTGGGAGGTTTCTCACAACAGAGCATATTTTATTGCACTTGCGGGCAAAAGTATTTTTTAAATTGGACTGATGATAGTTGAATTAACAATAAAGACCGACTGCAAGGGTGGTGGCAGGTCAAGCGCATACTTAGGACAATTGCTGAAGTTAATCGTCATAAATCAAATAAAAACAATAGATAGGAAAAAGTAGTATGGATTGGGCAAGTATCTTTATTCATGACACCACTTGGGCATTTGCGCTTGAGATATTGGTGCGTGTCAGCGTCATGTTTGTGCTGATTATCTCGTTTTTGCGTTTGACGGGCAAACGCGGCGTCCGTCAGCTGTCAATCTTTGAGTTGACCATTATTTTATCATTGGGCTCTATCGCAGGTGACCCTATGTTTAACGAGGATTTGCCGATTATTCAGGCGGTGCTAGTCATGAGCGCTGTTATCGTGCTTTATCGATTGTGCACGTGGATCATGATGGAATTTCAACCTTTTGAAGATCTATTAGAAGGGAAGTCGCTCTATATTGTAGAAGACGGAATGCTGGTACTCGATAAGATTAAAAAGGGTAAAATGTCTCATGATGAGTTTTTTACTGAAATGCGCCAACAAGGGGTTGAGCATTTGGGTCAAGTGCGTACAGGCTTGCTAGAGACAGACGGTAATTTTAGCATATTGTTATATCCGCCTGAAAACACTGGCTATGGTATGCCGCTTTTCCCTAAGCAGTATCAACCTGTCGAAGAGATAGAGTCAGAAACATATTACGCATGTATGCACTGCGGCTATGTCGATTATATATCTGACCCAAATCAGCTCTGTGAACGCTGTGAGAATGGATGTCGAGACTGGGCGAAGGCCTTGAATAGCGAGATCATTAGATGATAATAAATGAGATGATAGCTATATTGAATTATCTATGAGTAGATCGAGCGGTCTTATGTTGACAGGCTTAATAATAGCCAATGATACCAACATAAGACAGCCCTAGACTAAACGCTTTTAACATGCCCTATCTGAGTTAGGCAATTTTATACCAATCAATTTTACGCGTCATGACCATCACGCAAGCGAGTAGCACAAAACAGAAGACAGCACCAAGCAATAAATTCATATCTTCGGTGGTTAATATACCGAAAAACGCCGCATACAATCCTGCCAGTGTGACAGTAAAAATCGCCGCTCGCTTGACGCCGCCCAGTACATAATAAGTATACCAACCAATGAGTCCAACACAGGCGCTGGCAGCAATGGCATACGCTTTCCAAAAGACAATTTGCTCAGCAAGTGGTAATAGTAAGACATAAAACACAAACAGCGCACAACCGACCAACAGATATTGAATAGGGTGGATGCGGCTGGATTTAATTACTTCAAATAAGAAGAAAGTGCCGAATGATACTAAGATTAATAATAAGGCATATTTCATCGTTCTTTCAGTTTGTAAATATACATCATTAGGCTCAGCAAAACTCACACCAAAGCTGTTCAGGCGCACGTTTCGATAGCTATCAGGTATGGCAGTAGCTTCTGCTGTAGCAGCGCCTTCCATTGCTATAAGCGCATCATCAGAAGCCATTGACTGGCTGTTGTTATCAAGAGTGGCTTGACTGGTGACGACACATCGGTTGTTAGCGCTGCTGATACACTGCGACAAATCTTGATTGTTGGCTATTGTTAAATACTGATTTTGCCAACTGGCTTCAAAACCTTTAGCGGTAAGTTTTTTGGCATTGGGAAGCGCCTTACCAATAAAGTTTGGCGCATGCCAATTACTGCGCATCGTTAAGTTAAAGTTTTGTCCAGTCGGTATAGTGTTTACATTGCTAATATCAGCTAACGGTAAATCAATGACGATTTCTGTACTGGTCAATGACTCGCTAGCATCGTTCGTAGCAAGAGCGTTATTGCCATTCTGCTGGCTCGTTATATTTCTTACTGAACGCTGTAATATATCTTGCGGAATAGCTACTTCTACATAGGTCAGATTTTTCAGCAGCGCTGTCTGAGGGTAGGTCGCTTTTATCGGCTTTTTATCAATGGTCACCGTTGGTAGCGTCGCCACGCCGCGCAGATCTGATACTGGAATAATCAATTTTGCTGCATTCCAGTGGATAATGGTTTTTTCGGGCTGGGTGTTATTTTTATTGGTGGGTGTGTTGATGGAGCCTTGTGCGTCACTAGTTTTGCTCGTAGTGTCATATAAGCTACTGATGGCTTGATCAAATGTATAGCGCTGGTCAAATGCCAACGCACCATCATAACTGGTCGCATGATAGATGCCGCGTTTATAGGTATCAGTGCTGACTTCAAGATCTTGTATGGCTTGGGTCTGACTGGCAAAGACAATTTCATTTTTTAAATAGGATGGTGCACACTTACTGGTTGTTTCAGGTGCTGTAATCTGACATTCAGGCGTAATTGTGGTAGGGATGATAATAAATGGGGTGATGACTTCTTGCGGATTGACGTGCTGCTGGGCAATTTCTTTAACCACCGACGCGGCATAATTTTGTCGTTCGTAGATGACTGAGCCAATCATACCGAGACCGATGGCAAAAATAATACAAAGCCCGGCGATGATGAATAATTTAGTCAATAATGTTTTTTGCATGAAAGTTCCTCATATGAATCTTTAATCCAAAACTCAGTAGGTTCAAAGAAAACCATAGAGGAGGAATGAAGAAAACATATGTAACAACTATGAAGTGTGTGAGGAAAAATAAGCCTTATAGTTTTCTACCATCAGTGCCTTTTAGTATCACCAACCACTTTATCCATAATGGCAAATAATAAACCAGACAACACAAAAGTCATATGAATAATGACTTTCCACATGAGTTTATCCGCTTCTGCATCACTCAATTCATTAGGAATATCCATAAATGATTTTAAAAGATCAATAGCAGAAATAGCGACGATGGCACCGATGACTTTTAATTTTAGACCAGAAAAATCTACTTTTCCCATCCAGCTAGGGCGATCAACGTGATCGCCAGTGTCAATTTTTGAGACAAATATTTCATAGCCACTAAATATGATAATTAATAATAAACTGGCTACTAAGGAGAGATCGACTAGCACTAATATATTAACAATGACGTCTGATACAGAAGCGCTAAATACAGTATCAAACATCATGATTGTTTTTTGAATGAACTTTATAAATAATAAAATAATTCCTAAGACCAGCCCTAAATAAAAAGGCGCTAATATCCAGCGGCTGTTAAAGATGGTTTGTTCTAAGTAGTGTTCAAGGTTTTTTAGCATGGACATCTCTTAAGGTTCTTAAAGGTTGTAGGTCATCTACTTACAACGTGGTATAGGATGGGTTTAAGACAGCCATTTGAGCACTTGTTGTACTCGCTCATCTCTGTTACCACCTATGCGATGAAATGGCTTTTGATGACGGATTAGCTGACTTTCAAAATAAGCACTGATTTCACCGCGTTGATGTGGACTATCTCGTAAGTCATCAGCAACCCACGGAGTATCAACTTCGGTTAATAGAATCAAATCATAATGATGTGCTAATGCCGCATTGGTGAGCGCTTTGGGGCAATCGCCATAATACCAGTTGGCGTAAACCATTAACTCAAACAAACTGGTATCACAAAATAAATAATGGTTTTTATCGGTTTGGGCTGCTTGCTCAGCAAGTTTGTTTTCTAACTCAATTTGACCTTGCGCAATAGGGAGTAAATCCTCCCAAGTGCAAGTCAGGTGTTCTTTATCCCATTTTGCTTGTAGGTAGATGCGCATGTATTCTGGCACCCAAGGGCAGCCAAAATGCGTTGCCAAGTCCCGACATAAGGTGGTCTTGCCAGTGCTTTCTGCCCCTAGGACAGCGACATTAATAACCGATTTAGGCGTATGCTGGATGAGACTGTAGGCGGTAACGTCGTTGCCATTCATAATAAGCCCAAATTGCGATAAGAGTGAAGATTACGTATTGTAGCGCAGTGAAAGTAAGACCTTTATAAAAATATAGGGGGACTGAAATGGCATCGGCGACTATCCAGAGTAGCCAATGCTCAATTTTGCGCCGCGCCATCAGCCACATCGCCATCAAAAACAGCGCAGTGGTCAGCATATCGGTATAATCGACCCACGTAAATAAATGCACGCCTAATACCGCACCATCGAAACTAAAGTTGTTATTAATGACTGGTCTGAAGTAATACACTAGGGCGACAAAGGCAATAGTCGCCGTGGCCAGCAATACCAGTATTGGCAAATCTTTTTTATCTAGATGTTCTACGTCAATAGCATTCTGGACATTGGTCTCTGCTAACGATTTATTTTGCTGCTGGCCAGTAGGATTGATATAATCCTGATGTTTTTTTATTGCTGTGTTTTTTTTGTTCTGCGTCCAATTGATCCAGCCATACAGACTCATCACCGTATAATAGGCATTGATAAACATATCGCCAAATAACTGCCATTTCCACAGCAGATAGACAAATATAGCAGTGCTGACGAGACCTATTGGGAACAACAAAATATTGGTTCTGCTGGCGAGTAAGACACTTGCTACCCCAAATAGGACGGCAATCAATTCAAGAGTAATAAAGACAGTGGAATAGTCAGCATATTGTCCAAATAACCAGTTAAAAATTTCTACCATGAGTATTCTCAAATATGAGCGGGTTTATGTCTATCAGGTTTTATGCGCTCGAACTGTGAACGTGTCGCTACCAATGTGCGCCAATTATAACGTAGCTGCTCCAAAATGAAGGCAGACTTTGCTTGTTTTTCACAACAAACAGATTATTTGTAACAAAGTATTAGAAAAATAATTATATTCAGGCATAATAAAGGCTCTGATTTTAAGTTTACAGTTATTCACTGAAATCAAATGACTGTTATTTTCCCACTTTTATGCTTATCCCAAGCCCTATAGTAGTAGACAAGGAAGCTTATCATGACGACTTGTATCACAGGCACTGGCCTGTATATTCCGCCTTATAGCATTAGTAATGAAGAGCTAGTAGATTCATTTAATAAGTACGTTGAGAATTATAATGCAGAGCATGCTCACGAGATAGCAGCAGGAACTTTGACTGCCCTACAGCCTTCATCAGCAGCCTTTATCGAAAAAGTATCTGGTATCAAATCACGCTATGTGATGGAAAAAGAGGGTATCTTAAACCCTGACATCATGGCACCCGTTATCGCTTATCGTAACTTAGGCGAAGAGCTGTCTGTCATGGCAGAAATGGGTACTGCCGCATTACAAGATGCTTTGGCTGATGCTGGTCTTGAGGCCAATGATTTGGATGGTATTATTCTTGCCTGCTCAAGCTTTCAGCGCACTTACCCTGCCGTTGCTATCGAAATTCAAAATGCGATCGGTATGGTTGGCGGCTTTGCTTATGATATGAACGTCGCTTGTAGTGCGGCGACTTTTGGTCTATCACAAGCACATGGTTCTATCGTCTCAGGTCTTGCTAAGCGCGTCGCTGTGGTCAACGTTGAGATTACTTCAGCGCATCTAAACTGGCGTAACCGCGACAGCCACTTTATCTTTGGTGATGCCGCTACTGCTTGTATCGTAGAAGATCTTGACACGCCAAAAGGTTATGAGATCCTTAATGCTAAGCTGTTTACCCAGTTTTCGACCAATATTACTAATGAATATGGGTTTATGGATCGATCAGAGTATTTAGCAGCACAAACGGAGATGTATCCTGATATTAAAGATCCTGTAACTCCTAAGCTATTCTTACAAAATGGTCGTAAAGTATTCCGTGAAGTCTGTCCAAAAGTATCAGAGATCATCACTGAGCATTTACAAGAAAATGATATCCCAACGTCTGACGTTAAGATGATGTGGCTGCACCAAGCCAATGCCAACATGCTAGACTTGATTTTACGTACGGTCATTGGTAAAGAAGCAGATAAAGCGATTGTACCAAGTGTCATTGATGAATTTGCCAATACTAGCTCAGCCAGTCCGATGATTGTGTTCCATCGTTACAAAGATAAGCTAGCATCAGGTGATTTGGGTGTTATTTGTTCATTTGGCGCTGGTTACTCTATCGGTTCAGTATTGGTACGTAAGGTCTAATTTCTACAGCAAAATCTGTTATTAATAAAAAATGGCTAAGAGTAATCTTAGCTATTTTTTTGTCTGTCATCTTTGTTATGAACACTTAACTGCATTATTTAATACAATATATTATTAAAAAATAAAGCGCTGTTTCAGAATATAACGGGCAGAATGCTTAGAATATTGACAAGAATGCTTAGAGGTTTTAATTTACCCCGAAAAATTTGCTATAATCACTGTCTTATTCCTCTCATCCAATTAAAAGTCCTTTTATGAAAGAATCCTTACGCCTGCGTTTAGACCAGATGGTAGACCGTTATGAAGAGGTCACCGCCTTATTATCAGATCCTAGTGTCATCAGCGATAATAATAAATTCCGTGAACTGTCTGTCGAGCACAGCGACTTGATGGATATCACTACTTTATGGCAGAACTATGTGCGTGCGGAGACGGATCAGGCTGAGGCCGAGGCGATGTTAAAAGAAGCCTCAGATCCTGACATGAAAGAGATGATGCAAGAAGAAATTGATAGCGCCCGCGAGACCATCGTAGAGATGGAAGAGGCGCTCAATGTCATGATGTTACCAAAAGATCCCAATGATAAAGTGCCTGCTTTCTTGGAAATTCGAGCGGGTACAGGTGGTGACGAAGCGGCAATTTTCTCTGGCGACTTGTTCCGAATGTACCAAAAATACGCGCAGACTCAAGGCTGGACAGTGGAAGTGCTGTCGGCCAGCGAAGGCGAGCATGGTGGTTATAAAGAAATCATCACTCGCGTATCAGGCAATAGCGTGTATGGTCGCTTAAAGTTTGAATCTGGCGTGCATCGTGTGCAGCGTGTGCCTGAAACCGAAAGCCAAGGCCGCGTACATACTTCAGCTTGTACCGTTGCAGTGATGCCTGAAGTTGAGATTGATGATACAGTGGATCTAAATCCAGCCGATATCCGCTTTGATACTTTCCGTTCAAGCGGTGCCGGTGGTCAGCACGTTAACACCACTGACTCAGCCGTACGTTTGACGCACATTCCAACGGGTACCGTGGTAGAGTGTCAGCAAGAGCGTAGTCAGCACAAAAACCGAGCACAAGCGATGAAAATGCTTGTTTCAAAGATTCAGCAAGTCAAAGTGCAAGCTCAGGTTGATGCGGCAGATACCATCCGTCGAGATTTGGTGGGTAGTGGTGATCGTAGTGAGCGTATCCGCACTTATAATTTCCCGCAAGGTCGTATGACCGATCACCGTATCAATCTGACACTATACAAGCTTGATGCTATTATGGAAGGTGACTTGGATGAGATTCTTGATGCATTATTGCGTGAGCATCAGGCTGACTTGATGGCCAGTATCGGTGGTGAGTAGTTGATTTCTAATAGTCAGTAAATCTATATCTTACATGTGAGAAATATAATGAATAGTCGCTTAGCTGCATATCTTATGGTTTTCTTGTCGTTATTCTTTATATCTGCATGTCAGACATCACCAGTTGCTAGTGATCAAAAAACCACTATTGATTCTTCTGAAACTACTGCAAAAGAATGCCTTGCAAAAGGTGGTAATTATATCAAACAAGGTAGGTCACAGATGTATCGCTGTTTGCAACAGTTTTCAGATGGTGGCAAATCTTGTAGTGACAGTTCTGAGTGTCAAGGTAGCTGTACAAGCTCAGACACCGCTATTGAAGCTGGTACACCAAACGTAACGGGTACATGTGCCGCTAACGATAGCCCTTTTGGTTGCCGACAGATCATTGAAGGCGGCGTTGCTAAAGGATTTTTGTGCGTAGATTAATCATATAATTTTTCCAAATATAAAAACTAACTTATCAAAATTTGAGAGTGTTATGTCAAAGCCCAACAATCAAAACCAGAACCAAGACCAAGCTCCAGTAGAAGACACCAATGAACTGATTGCACAGCTGCAAGCCAAACTAGACGATATCAGTGCTTCAGGTAAACAGCCGTATCCTAATAAGTTTAAACGCACTGATTATGCGCAAGACTTACAGGCAGCTTTCGATGGCGTATCAAAGCAGGAAATTGAAGACAAGGCTGCTAATGGCGAAAAAACACAGGTAAATGTGGCAGGTCGCGTCATGCTGAACCGTGGTGCATTTATTGTTATTCAAGATATGACGGGTCGCATTCAGTTATATGTTGCACGTAAAGAGTTAGATCCAGAGACATTGGCGACTATTAAATCGTTAGATTTGGGTGATATTGTTGGCGTATCAGGTTATATCGGCCGCTCAGGTAAAGGCGACCTATATGTGCATATCGAAGAGTTTCAGTTATTGACTAAAGCATTACGTCCGATGCCAAATAAGTTTCATGGTTTAGCAGATGTCGAAGCGCGCTATCGTAATCGTCATCTTGATTTGATGACCAATGAGACGACTCGTGATACCTTTATGATTCGCAGTCAAGTCATCAGCGGCATTCGCAAGTTTATGTTAAATGAACGTTTCATGGAAGTTGAGACACCGATGATGCATCCTATCCCAGGCGGTGCGGTAGCGCGTCCGTTTGTGACTCACCATAATGCTCTAGATATGCCTTTATATCTGCGTATCGCACCTGAGCTTTACTTGAAGCGCTTAGTCGTTGGTGGTTTTGAAAGAGTGTTTGAGATTAACCGCAGCTTCCGTAACGAAGGCGTATCAACTCGCCATAATCCTGAATTTACTATGATTGAGTTTTATCAAGCGTATGCTGATTATCATGACTTGATGGATTTGACCGAGCGCTTATTTAATGAATTGGCGATGGATATTTTGGGCACGACTGAGATCACTTATCAAGAAGAAGCCATCAGTTTAAAAGCACCATTTATACGTTTATCTATGTCTGATGCAATTGCAAAATATGCAGAAAATTTCGATATGACACGTATCAATGACCGCGATTATCTGGCAGAGTACGCCTCGACGACGCTTAAACAGCAAGTGAAAGATGTATTTGGTGTGGGTAAACTACAAACCATTATCTTTGAAGAAACTGCTGAACACCAATTACGCCAACCAACTTTCATCACTGAATATCCAGCTGAAACTTCACCACTGGCACGCCGTAATGATGAAAATCCTGAAATTACCGATCGTTTTGAGCTGTTCATCGGTGGTCGTGAGCTGGCCAACGGCTTTAGTGAGCTTAATGACCCCGCTGATCAGGCAGAACGCTTCCGTGGGCAAGTCGCTGAAAAAGACGCTGGTGATGATGAAGCCATGCATTTTGATGAAGAATACATCGAAGCGCTGTCTTACGGCTTACCACCAACCGCAGGCGAAGGTATTGGTATTGATCGTTTAGTGATGTTGTTTACCGATTCGGCTAGTATCCGTGATGTGATTTTATTCCCGCATATGCGCCGCAAGTTAGAAAGCTAGTACTGGTTTACTTGCCATAAATCCATGCTGGGACTAAACTGAACATAAAAAAGCTTTGCTGCTTTTAATGGAATGGTCCCAGATTCTTTATGAAGCCGCATTTATAGGGACATCATGGATACTCAGCAGACGTCACCCTCATTTTGGCAACAGATGATTCAACAAAGTTTCTTATCTTTGTATGAAATAACAGCAGATAAAACAACCAACCCAAAGCAGTTTCAGAGTTATGATTTTGTTTTTGAGTTTTCTGGCGCTGTCATCTATTTGATCGTCAATGATGTAGTGATGCAAGCGAATAGGCAAAAAGCAGACAGCGCTCAGATTCGTGAGTGGAAAAAAGAGGTTGTCAACCAACTAATCAAGCGTCACGCTCAGCTTTATTTAAAAAACGATCAGTCGACGGCAGAGAGTAATACTTCAAAAGCTGGTAAAGAGGTTTACTTCATTGGTTTGACGTCACTGTCTACCACGTATCAAAACGATCACACACAAGCATCCTCTCATACGATTGATTATGAATATGGTAGTCAGTTTTTTGCTGAAGACTGTGTTTTAGATCTGGATGATGAGAAAAGTATTTTACAAGTATTTACCCATCAAAACTTTGTCGATACTATCAGCCAATTGGTTACGCCAAGTGATTTGTCCGCATTTTTGGACTTTCATCGAAGACAGCTGACAGGGTTTGAGTCATTCCAAGATGAATCGACATTGCTTACACAGTTCTTACAGTCACCTGACTTTCATCATAGAGCGATTAGGGTGCAAGAACAATTGATTGATCATCAGTTGATCGACCAGATTGAGCAACGTTTGCTCAAAGCAGCAGAACCGGATCAGGCAGTATTTGCCAAAGCACTTATGGCTGAGATTCAGAGAAATACTCGTATGTGGTACAGGCTGTTTAACAGTTTGCTCAAAAATTATTATGAGGCCGGTCAACCACTACCAAAAGAGCCGGTCGATATTTTGGTCGATGAGTCAATGTATACATACGCTTGTTTGGTTGAAAAAATCTTAGCCTACAAAATGATGGATCAAGACTCTCGCTGGCATGGTTATGTTTGCCATGAGCATTCTTATCACATGTTTGGACGCCATTATTTAATGGTTTTTTATGCGCAAGATGACAATAGCTCGCTGAGTGCGAATAAGGTTCGAGAATCTCAGCAAGACTTGTTGTTAGAGCTCAATGCTCAAATGCAGGATCCAGTGATGGAAGATTTGTTTTTGATCGGAGTGGAGTTTAGACCTTGTGATGATAGTGTAAACACCGAGGTGTATTTGGATACCTTTTATCAAAAGGGCACAGTGATTGACGCTTATACTCAGCGCTTATACGAACAACTGGCACAGCTTAAGACCCAATTATGAGTCAGCCAAACCTACTGTAGATCGCTGATCTGATGCTCTATCTTTATTTGTATTATCCACTTTGGCATTTATTATGACGCAGCAATATCAAGTTTTAGCGCGCAAATACCGTCCCAAAAACTTTCACGAGTTGATTGGGCAAACGCATGTTTCTCAAGCATTGATTAATGCGATTGATTATAACCGTCTGCACCACGCTTACCTTTTTACGGGCACACGTGGTGTAGGTAAGACGACGATTGCGCGTATCTTATCTAAATGTTTGAACTGCGATACAGGTATCACGAGTACGCCTTGTGGTGTGTGTGATAACTGCGTGGCCATCGATCAAGGGAGATTCATCGATCTGATTGAGATTGATGCGGCATCTCGCACCAAAGTGGAAGACACTCGCGAGTTACTGGATAACGTGCCTTATGCGCCAAGCCAAGGGCGTTATAAAGTGTACCTGATTGATGAAGTACATATGTTGTCCACTCATAGTTTTAATGCACTTCTTAAAACTTTGGAAGAACCCCCTGAGCATGTAAAGTTTTTACTTGCCACTACTGATCCACAAAAACTGCCGATTACCATTATTTCGCGCTGTTTACAGTTTGTGTTACGTCCATTGCCACAAACGCTACTCAGCGAGCATCTAGCAAATATCCTGACCCAAGAACAAGTAGGCTATACGCAACCTGCACTCTGGCAGTTGGCCAGTGCGGCGAAAGGCTCAGTACGTGATGCGCTGTCACTGGCAGATCAAGCCATTGCTTTTGGTCAAGGTGCGCTCGATGATGTCACTGTAAATGCCATGCTTGGCTTGATCGATGCGGCTGATTTGGTCAGTTTAATTACTGACATCTACAACCATGACAAATCTGCTGTCGCAGCGCATATAGAACAGATGCGCGCGCAAATGGTTGATGCGACGAGTATGTTCGATGGTCTTACCGAGTTACTGCATCAATTGGCGTTGACCCAGCTGTTGCCTGAAGTGGCATTAAATGTAAATGAGGCACAGGCACAAGATATTAACATGCTTGCGCAGCATATGAGTCCAGACGTCCTGCAACTGTATTATGAAATTGTCGTACAAGCACGTGAAGGTGTTAAGCTTGCTAGCACACCGATGCAAGCGCTGGAAATGTGCATTTTACGTCTGCTGGCATTTCGTCCGTTGCCAGTCGATGAGATATTAAATCATGCTTATTCTGGCTCTTTATCACCTGAAGTACCAACTATAGAAGATGGGGCATCTACACCTTCTACACAGTCATCGAATAAGTCATCAAATAGCCACTCGGCTTCTGCACCGCCATTACAGTCTTATGGCGTTGATTATCAAGCACGAGATAATGATGATTTACAAGTCAAAACCTATAACAATTTTGAGCCAAGTTTGGCTCAAAATGATGAGCAAAATCATGATGTATTAGTTACTAGCCCTGAACCAGTTATTGAGCCTGAACCCGTTATTGAGCCTGAACCCGTTGTTGAGCCTGAACCCGTTGTTGAGCCTGAACCCGTTGTTGAGCCTGAACCCGTTGTTGAGCCTGAACCCGTTGTTGAGCCTGAACCCGTTGTTGAGCCTGAACCCATCGTTGAGCCTGAACCCATCGTTGAGCCTGAACCCATCGTTGAGCCTGAACCCATCGTTGAGCCTGAACCCATCGTTGAGCCTGATGCAAATAATTCTCAGTTAACAACGCAACTGGATGATCCTCGTACTTTGCTGCGTTGCTCACCGCAAGAACTGCTTGGTGAGTGGACACCAGAAAAATGGGATTATTGGCTACAAACGGCTCGTGAAGCGGAGATATTGGCTCAAGACGAATTGGCACTTGCGCGTCAAGGCATGATGACGGGCTTATGCGATGGCAAGGCAATATTTATAACAAGTGTAGATAGTCGGCACTTACAAACCACTTTTCAGCAATTAGCGGCTAAACTGCAACAGCAGTTCACCCAAGCAGAAATTGACTTGCAAATCGATGGCAGCGTCATGCAAGCAGAGGATAAGACGCCTGAGCGTCGCCAACAAAAGCGCTTGGTGCAAGCCAAAACGGTTGCAGAAGCAAGACTGCTTGCTACGCCTGTGATGCAGTATTTGAATGAGCGCGGTGAAGGAAAAATGGGTAAGGTTCAGTTGTATTAAACAGTCAGAAAAACTGTTGTTAAAATTATTTAAAAGTCTATATAGTTATTAAATACAACTTTCATATAAAATATCAAGGCGATGTTGTACTATCGCCTTGATATTTTTGTTTTTATTGCAGAGTAAATGGACTTTTTTAAACAAGAGAGAAATATTTAATAACGATAAAATAAATTAAGATTCGCTATAATGGTTAAGTTATATTAAAAACTGAAATGAAGTTTAGGTGAGAATATGTTGGATAATTTACGCGGTATGGCTGTGTTCGCCAGTGTAGTTGGACATGGCTCTTTTAGTGGCTCTGCTCGTGAGCTTGGCATTACAACCAGTGCCGTCAGTCAGCAAATCCGCTCATTAGAAAATGAGCTGGGCGTCGTGCTATTACACCGCTCAACTCGTAAGCTGAGCTTAACAGAAGCTGGTGAAAGCTTTTATGAAGCCGCAAAGGATGTGGTAAGTGCTGCTGAACAAGGGCGGATTAAGGTCAATCAGTTGCGTGATGAGTTGGCAGGTAGCTTACGAGTGGCGACAACACCGGAGCTTGGCGTTAATCATATTTTGCCGGCACTTTCTACGTGGATGGCGGCACATGATGATCTTAGCATTACCTATCTAGCAGACAACCACTATATTGACATGATTGATGAGCGGATCGATATTGCGATTCGTATGAGTCCATCGATTAATGACTCGAGCCTCAGCAGTCATCCATTGACCGATGTGCGCCAAATGTTGGTTGCTTCACCGCAGTATCTACGCCAACATACCAAACTGCAGACGCCTAAAGATTTGGCTGACCATCAGCTGATTTGTATTGAAATCATGAAAGATGCCAATCAAATTGATCTCATCCAGACAGAAACGGGTAAAAAGACGCGCACGAAAATGAATTCACGCATTTATACCAATAATGTCTTTATGGCGACCACCTTGGCAAAAGAAGGTCATGGCTTGGTTAGAATGATGGAAATGGACATCAAAAAAGAGCTTGAAAATGGTGACTTGGTCGAAGTGTTGACCGGTTATCAACTACCAAGTTTTGTACTATATGCCGTCACCTTAAACCGTGATCAACAGCCAGCCAAAATCACTCGCTGTTTAGAGGTGTTAAAAAAGTACTTTCATGCCAATTAGGTGACGTTTGAATAATGCACCATAAAGAGTAGTTTAAAGCCTCCAAAAGCAAAAAGCCTATAGACATATTATCTATAGGCTTTTTTAGTATTAGCGTTTAGTGTGACCAATCATTTAAAATGATGGTTTTAGCAAGTCAATCAAACGCTCAGCCACTTGTGTGCTCTCATCGCGGCTCATATTAAGCGGCGGTAGCAAGCGCACAACATGCCCACTAGTGACATTGATGATTAGCTTTTGTTCATCACGCGCACGATCAACCAACTGACTACAGTCCATGTCTTCAGGTAAGGCGATACCAATCATCATACCTGCACCACGACTGCTGACGCCATATTGTCCTAGTGTATCGACCAGCGTCTCTCGAATAAACAGCCCTTCGGTCACGGCATTGGTCATGATATCACTGTTAGCCAATACGTCATATACGCTATGTACTACACGACTGGCTAGCGGCGTACCACCATAAGTAGAGCCATGACTACCAGCACCAAACAGGCCATTAGCGCGGCCACGTACCATACATGCGCCTACTGGAAAACCGTTACCCAAGCCCTTAGCCGTCGTCAATACATCAGGACGCGCATTACTATGTTGATAAGCGAAGTATTTACCCGTACGGCCATTACCTGTTTGCACTTCATCCAGCATAAATAGCCAGTTGTGGGCTTCACACTCTGCTTGTAGTTCTTCAACATACGTAAATCCGTTAGCAGCAGTATTTAAACCCCCTTCACCTTGAATAGGCTCTACAAAGATGGCGCAAATTTCATCATGATCTTGCGCGGCTTGCTTAATCGCGGCAATATCGCCAAAGGGTACACGGATAAAGTCCTCATCTAATGTGTAAAACCCTTCACGGGCTTTTGGGTTGGCGGTGGCTGACAATGATAATAAGGTACGACCATGGAATGACTGCTCCATAACGATGACTTTTGGGCGTTTAAAACCTTGCTGATAGGCATATAGACGCGCCAATTTGAGCGCCGCCTCGTTCGCTTCAGCACCACTATTGGCAAAAAACACACTGTCCATTTGGGCGGCTGTACACAGCACTTCACCCGCACGCTCTTGCCAGTCGATACCGAATAAATTACTGGTATGTACTAAAGTCGCTGCTTGCTGCTGAATGGCGTCAGTCACTTGCGGGTGGCAATGCCCTAGACCGCATACGGCAATACCAGTCAGGGTATCTAAATAAGGCGTGTCATCTTTGGTATATAGCCAGCTGCCTGAACCGCGTGTAAAGCTGATTGGCTGACGGTTATAAGTGGGCATCAGATAAGTAGCAGACATATAAAACATCCTTAAGATGATAAATTAATTAAAAGAGAAGGTGTTGATTATAGCTCGTCAGAAAAAGGCGTGGTTTCTGCAGGTAAGGTATAGTCTTCATTTGCCCATGCACCTAAGTCGATAAGTTTGCATTGACTGCTACAAAACGGCTTGTATTTATTGTCTTGCCATGCTGTCTTGGTACCACAACGTGGGCAAGGATAGGCTTTAGGGGAGGTGTGGGGGGTAGATTCAGTCATGATAAGGGTGGGAGTATCCTCGATTTATTTGTATGATGAACGTCATTAGCGAGCGGCAGTCGGTAATTGCATCTATTTTCACCTCGTATACGCTTGATAGACTACGATAGCGCGTTACTCACTGTCGCTATATTACTATTGAAGTAGATTGGCTATATAATAGCATGCGCCCGAATAATGGCAAAAGACAAATACTCTAAGGATAGTAGATGACCGATAATATTAAGCTTACACACCAGAAACAGCGAGCATTTCAACCAGAAAAGCTTTCAGCACCACGTGATTTTATTATGCCAAATATCATTCACGACAATAAAAGCACTGTCCCTTTGATATTAGAAATTGGTGCAGGGAAGGGTAAGCATGCGCTTGGTTTCGCCGCAAAAAATACTGATAAGCATTTGATTGCGATCGAACGTACGCGTAATAAATTTGACGCTTTTGCCAAACTGGCAGTGCTACAAGATTCACCGAATTTAACTGCTATTCATGCTGATGCGATCGCATGGATTGTGCATGCCATTAAACCCAATAGTGTCAGTAAAATCTTCATACTGTACCCCAATCCTGAACAGCATAATCCCAACCAGCAATGGCTAAACATGCCTTTCTTCGAGTTTCTATTGTCGCGATTGCAAGTAGGTGGAGAAGTGGTACTAGTAACCAACATTGAAGCCTATATCAATAATGCAGAGCAGCAAGCAACGGAGATATGGTCGTTGCCTAATGAGCGCTATCAAGTCGCTGATGACAGTCAGCGCACGCATTTTGAAATAAAATATTTAGCCCGTGGAGAGGTATGCTGGGAACTTATTATGCGTAAGCCCGAGGGTTATAAAACTAGGTTTGATGAGTGGAAGGTCGACACTGTGAATCAAGTTAAATAGCCTAAGTAATAAATCGAAATAAATCTTGCCGATAATAAGTGCTAATTTATAATATATAAAATAGCCTAAGTAAATAAAATGATAAAAAATAAAACCGCCACAAAAGGGCGGTTCAAAAATTACTTACTATTAGAGAAAATTTTCTTCAATCAAAACTACAAATAAGGTTTTACTAAAGTATCCGAATCAGTATAAGCATCAAGCACCGTCAAAAAGGTATAAGCACCAATAAATTTTCGACTAATAAACATAAATTCTTTTGGTGGTAAGTTAAACTCAAAAGACTGCATCGCTTTTGTGGCTTGTGTTGAGAGGCGAGAGTGGAGTTTGCTGTTCGCCCAAATATAACGGTCGTCCTTATCTAGACAATCGCTAGGAATATCAGGATTGGTCGCCGGATCACTAAACGGTTCGGTTGCCAATAAAAATAGTGACGCCATATCAGAGCGTACTTTATCACTCATACTATCAAAGAAGTCATAACCCGTCATCGCAAGCATCATCGCCTGATGATCATGGCGGTAACCAGCTTTTAGTAAGCCATGCGCAATGGTCAAAAGGTTGTTATCAAATTGACGAATAGCACCAAAATCTAATAATACTAATTTATCGATATCGCCTTCATTTTCACTGACACGAACCAGATAATTACCAAAGTTGGGGTCTGTCTGCATTTCGCCCCACACAAAAATCTCTTGCATCATGATTTCGATGGCTGCCTGACCAATAGCGTTACGACGCTCATGAGGTAATAATTGTAATGCCTCAGAAACTACGGTAATACCTGGCTCATAAGACATACAGAGTAGACGTTTTTTGGAATAAGTGCGATTAATCTTGGGCACTATGTAACGCGGATCATTACTCAGACGGTCATAAAATCGTTCTGTCGTCGCGGCTTCAGCTTCATAGTCCACTTCATGATGGAGTAGGTCACGTATCTCTTCGAACCAAGCATCGAGCGAACGGGTCTGCGGAACGATATTACTCACTCTTAATAGTTGCTTAAATAAAGCAAGATCTGAGTTGATTGCATCAGCAACACCCGGATACTGAATTTTTAATACAACTTGCTCGCCAGTTGCAATCACCGTAGCGCGATGAACTTGAGCGAGAGACGCAGTGCCTATAGGAACCGTATCGACATCTAATTCATGTAGTTTTTCACCCAATAATTGCTGTAGGGTTTGTTGCATGGTTGGCCATGATAACGTAGCGGTATCGTCATTGAGCGTTTGCAAAGCACGGGTAATTTCTGGTGGCAAAATATGTTCGCCATAAATCGCTAGCATTTGACCAATTTTGACGACCGAACCTTTTAGCTTACCTAGCTCTTCTGCGAGGTAATTTGCTTGGGCTTCCATAAATACTTGGTTGCGTGCTGTGCGTGCTTCTTTATTTAAGAACATGCCAGACACACTATTACCCGCCCAGCGGCGACCAATATTTAAGGAGGTTTTAGCAATCGACATTCGTCTATCAAACCCTGAGGTTTTTAAGTTGTCGATGGATTGCTTGGTGCTAGAAGGTTTAGACGTATCATTTGCCATAAATATAATCATTCATCCAGTTGGTATTGATTTGTGGGTTCAAAACCTACAATACAAGGGAGATGCGATGTACGGGTACAAAATTGTATCATATAAAGCACATTTGGTTGATGAGCCTAAGCTTGCCAATAGCAGTTACTTTGTAAGCCGCAGTATATATTTGCAGATTATAACTTCGTAAAAAATAATATTAAAAAATAAGACCTAGCATGATGCTAGGTCGAATCATAAAAGCTAAGAGTAATTTGGTATATCAGACTAAAACTGCGAATAGCTCTTGCCTGAGTAATATTGATTTTTAACTGTTTTCACGAGCAATGGCATGATGACCAATATCACGGCGATACTGTGCACCATCAAAACTAATCGCACCTGTTACCGCAAGTGCGGCTTGCTGAGCATCTGAAATACTATCTGCAAGAGCGGTCACGCATAATACACGTCCGCCATTCGTCACTACTTCTTTCTTACGGTCTATGGCATCACTGTCAGAAAACGCTGTGCCAGCATGGAAGACTTTGACAGCGTTGTCATTATTGTCATCTAGTTCTGGCAAGCCAGCAATTACATCACCTTTTGATGATGTTTCAGGATAGCCTTTTGAAGCAATGACGATACCGAGGGCAGGGCGGCTATCCCATTGAGCATCACTAGGCAACTGTCCTGCTAGACCTTGTGCCACCAAATCTGCCATTGATGATTGTAAACGCATCAAGATAGGCTGAGTTTCTGGATCACCAAAACGGCAGTTAAATTCGATCACATAAGGGTCACCTGCTTCATCAATCATGAGACCTGCATATAAAAATCCCGTATAAGGGTGACCCGCATTATTCATTGCATCAACCACTGGTTGAATGACTTGGGTCATGACTTTTTCATGGACATCTTGAGTGACTACTGGCGCAGGAGAGTATGCTCCCATACCGCCTGTGTTCGGACCTGTATCGCCTTCAAAAGCCCGTTTATGGTCTTGGCTTGTTGCCATTGGCAAGATATTTTTACCATCAATCATGCAGATAAAGCTGGCTTCTTCACCTTGCAAAAACTGCTCAATCACCACGCGGCTGCCTGCATCACCAAACTTATTGTCCGCAAGCATGTCATCGATGGCCTCATATGCCTGTTCGATAGTTTCTGCAACGATGACCCCTTTACCAGCGGCAAGGCCATCGGCTTTGATAACGATGGGTGCGCCTTGTTCATCGATATAAGCTTTGGCAGCTACCGCTTCGGTGAAACCTTTGTAGGCTGCGGTGGGGATATTGTTTTGTTCCATGAATTCTTTGGCGAAGGTTTTGGAACCTTCTAATTGCGCACAGTATGCTGTTGGTCCCCACGCTTGAATCCCAGCATCGCGGCAGGCATCAACGATACCAGTGACCAAAGGCGCTTCTGGTCCAACAATGACCATATCAATGGCATTATTTTGGCAAAAATCGATGATTGCACTATGTTCACTAGCGTTGTCGCCCGTAGATACTGTCGATATTAGGACAACGTTTTGGCATTTAGGTTCAAGCGCTGTACCAGCATTACCAGGCGCGACGTAGACATTATTGACCTTATCGTCTTTTGCACATTGCCATGCTAGCGCGTGTTCGCGACCACCTGAACCAATCACCAAAATATTCATCATACGTCTTGCCCTTAGCATTAAAGTTAGTTATGAGTTAGCCACACACTCTCAAATATACTGGCATATTCTAACAAAAAAGTCGTACCGATTGCCATGAGTATCCACTTGCCAGCAATTAATCATCAATAAACGGAAAAACCTGTCTCATGAGCAAATGTTATCGACATGTTGCTGATTCATGAAATGATGTTGTACGCTTTAGCTGGCGCGCTATGTACGTTACACTTCACTAAATTAATGGTATTAAATCCCAATTGCGACATATTCCTAAAAATAAGGGTGAAAAAAGGAGAGAAACTTAAAATATCAAGAAAAAACAGAATAAATTGCGTAAATGGATATACTGCTCCGCAGCACCAATAATGTTTCACATATTTATGCGCTGCCATTAGTTAGTACGAATCAATAAACTTAAATAAATTATAAATTAAATCTATAAAAAAGGATGAAGGACATGCCAAACTCCCTCAGTATCGCAAAAGAGCGCATCAGCCAGATAAGCGATATTGCTACCAGTTATGTACAAAAAGACAAATCGTTATTTGATCATTTTATTCATAGCTATTATCAGCCATTGCACGCAGAGGCAGCTGAGACTATCAGTAATGCTGACCTAGCGGGCATGGCATTACATCATTTTACGTTGCTTCAAGCCTATGATGGTAGCAAGCCACAACTGAAGGTGCTAAACCCCAAAGCAGAAGAGCAGCATTTTCATAGCTCACATACGGTTATTCAAATTGTTGCCTATGACAGACCGTTTTTAGTCGATACGATTTTGATGAGTCTTGAGTCTGAAGGTATCGATGTTCATCGTACTTATAACATCATTGTCAGTGTTGCACGTGATGATAATGGTCATATTACTCATGTCGAAGGCGCACATGAAAGCGCGACCTCTCATTTGTCTTTGATTCATTGTGAAATTGCCTATCAAGATGATGAAGATCTGGCTGCATTACAGCAAATGTTATTGGCAAAAATTGATACGCTAGATACAGTCGTTGGCGATTGGAAGCAGATGCGTGCGCAGTTGACGGATATCAAAGCTGAGCTATCAAACAAGCCACTGCCAGAAGTTTTTTACTCGCAGCAAGAGATACAAGCGTTTTTAGATTGGATATTAGACGATCATTTTATATTCTTGGGTTATCGTGAATACCGTTTGGAAGGCGGGCAGGCTGTCGAAGTGAATGCTGAACCTGCTGATTTAGATTTATTCGCCATTGGTAATAGTGGTCTTGGTCTATTACGCGGTGCTGAAGAAGATAAACTTTCAGAGAGTTTTAGCCAATTGCCAAAAGTATTAAAGCAACTATTGACTGAACCGCGAGTGTTGATGTTGTCCAAATCAAGCCGTGTATCGCCTGTGCATCGTCCTGTATATATGGACTTTTTGGGTATTCATAAATTTGATGACAACGGTAAACTGGTTGGTGAATATCGATTTATTGGTCTATTGACCTCACAAGCGTATCAACTAACGGTACAGCAAATTCCGCTATTACGTGACAAAGCCAATAAGATTATGGCGATGGCAGAATTGCCGCGTGACGGTCATGCGCACCATAAAATGATGCATGTGATTAACACCTTACCGCGTGACGACCTCTTTCAAGCCAGCGTTGAAGAGCTATATCCTATCGTTTCTGGTATCAGCCAGTTGCAAGATAAAAAGAGCCTGCGCCTATTCAGCCGTGTGGATCATTATCAGCGCTTTGTCTCATGCTTGGTCTATATCCCGCGCGACAAGTTCAACACTGAGCTACGTATCAAAGTACAGAACGTCCTAAAAGAAGCCTACGGTGGCACATCATCAGGGTTTACCACAGAATTCAATGAATCAGCTCACGCACGTGTGCATGTCCATGTGCGTACGGTGCCAGGTCAAGTGAAAGACGTCGATACTGCGGCACTTGAAGCCAAACTATCTGCTTTAATGCAATCATGGAGCGACAGCTATCAAAAGATGCTGCTGGATAATGTGGGTGAGCAACAAGCCAATGCTTTAAACCGTCGCTTTTTGAATTATATCCCTGCCGCTTATCAAGAGCGTTTTGATGCCCGTACTGCGGTTGAAGACACCAAGCGTTTGGCTGTATTGACAGCAGAACAGCCGATGATTTGGCATTTATACCAGTCAACTGGCGATGCAAGCAATCAATTACACCTAAAACTGTATGGTCGTGAACAGCCTGTTATTTTATCCAAAGTCCTGCCAATCCTTGAAAACTTTGGTGTGTCTGTCATTTCAGCCCAAACCTATGAGTTTGATTTGCCAGAGCAGCCCATTTGGATGCAAGAGTATGAACTAACACTAGAGCATGTCGATACTGTCAACATGCAAGTGGTGCGTGGTCAGTTTGAAGACAGTCTCAAGCAGATTTGGGCGGGACATGTTGAGAGTGACTCCTTTAACGAATTGGTATTAACCACCAATTTAGACACTTATGATGTGGTGGTGCTACGAGCATTGTCACGCTATATGATGCAAGCGAAAGCACCATTCTCTAGTACTTATATTCAGCAAACGGTAGTAAAAAATAGCGACATTAGCGTGGCGCTCGGTAGTCTGTTTGATGCCCGTATGAACCCTAAGTACAGTGAAGATGAGCGCACAGAAAAAACTGCGCAGATTCAACAGCAAATCACGGCTGCATTGGCAGGTGTGGATAGCTTGGATGAAGACCGTATCTTGCGTTGGTACTTAGATTTAATTAACGCCATGGTACGCACCAACTTCTATCAAACCGATAGCGATGGTCAGCGTAAAGATCGTTTATCATTTAAGTTTTTGGCAGCAGATATTCCTAATCTACCAAAACCAAAACCGATGTTTGAGATATTCGTGTATTCGCCGCGTGTTGAAGCCGTGCATTTGCGCGGTGGTAAAGTGGCTCGTGGTGGTCTGCGTTGGTCAGATCGTATGGAAGATTTCCGTACCGAAGTGCTTGGTTTGGTCAAAGCACAGATGGTCAAAAACGCGGTGATTGTTCCTGTTGGTTCAAAAGGCGGTTTTATCGTCAAAACCAAAACCATGGCAGATGGCCGCGATGCTTTCCAAGCCGAAGGCATTGCTTGTTATCAAGCATTCTTACGCGGCATGCTTGATGTGACGGATAATATCGTTGATGGAAAAATTGTCCCGCCAGCCAACACCGTGCGTCATGATGAAGATGATCCGTACTTAGTGGTCGCGGCTGATAAAGGAACCGCCAGCTTCTCTGATATTGCGAATGCCTTATCTGCTGAATATGATTTCTGGCTCGACGATGCCTTTGCTTCAGGCGGCTCGGTTGGTTACGACCACAAAGCCATGGGTATCACTGCACGCGGTGGTTGGGAATCGGTCAAACGCCACTTCCGTATGCGCGGCATGGACATTCAAAACCGTGATAACTTTACCGTGGTTGGTATTGGCGATATGAGTGGTGACGTATTCGGCAATGGTATGCTGCTATCAACCCACACCCAGCTGGTCGCTGCATTTAACCATCTACATATCTTTATTGATCCGAATCCAGATGCTGCTGCTTCACACGCAGAACGTGCCCGCTTATTTGACATGCCACGTTCGACGTGGGATGACTATGAAAAGTCGCTTATTAGCCAAGGAGGTGGCGTTTTCTCCCGCCAAGATAAGAGCATCACGCTCAGTGCTGAGATGAAACAGCGTTTTGATATCGCTGAAGATAGCATGGCACCCAACGAGTTAATCAGTGCGTTGTTAAAATCGCCTGTTGATCTTATTTGGAATGGCGGTATTGGTACTTACGTGAAAAGCGTGAATGAGAGTCATGCTGATGTCGGCGACCGTGCCAATGACGCCGTACGGGTCAACGGCAATGAGCTACGTACGTCTATCGTTGGTGAAGGTGGTAACTTAGGCTTCACCCAGCAAGGGCGTATCGAGTATGCACAAATAGGCGGTCGCATTTATACCGACGCTATCGATAACTCAGGCGGCGTAAACTGCTCAGATCATGAAGTGAATATCAAAATCTTACTTGGTAAAGTGGTCGAGCAAGGCGACATGACTTTAAAGCAACGTAATGAGTTGCTTGAGAGCATGACTGATAGCGTGGCAGAACTGGTATTGCGTCAAAACTACCTTCAGCCACAAGCGATCGAGCTTAGCCACATCCGTGCGGCGGCTAACTTAAGCGATCATCAGCGTTTCATTCAGATGTTAGAAGGCGAAGGGCGTCTTGATCGGGCGATTGAATATCTGCCATCAGATGAAGAAATTGCCAAACGTCAAAAAGCAGATACTGGCTTGACCAACCCTGAGCTGGCAGTTGTCATGGCTTATGGCAAAATGTGGGTGTATGACAACTTATTATCATCAGACTTGCCAGATGATGCGTATTTTATCAATGAGCTGCGCAAGTATTTCCCTGATGAGCTGGCGACGCGGTTCTTTGATGAGATGACTGAACACCGCTTACATCGTGAGATTATCAGCACCTATTTGACCAATAGTGTGGTCAATCGTTTGGGCATTGAAGCACTGTTCCGTCTTTATGAAGAAACAGACCAATCGCTGGCGACCATCGTACGTGGTTATGCGATTAGCCGTGATGTCTTCAATGTATCAAAAGCTTGGAACACGCTTGAAGCACTGGACAATCAAGTCGATGCTACATTACTACTAACTCTTGAGCTGCGTTTGCGTGATGCGCTTGAGCAAGGTGTTGTTTGGTTTATCAATGCCTTTGGTCAAGAATTGCAAGTTGCTGACATGATCAGTCGCTTTAGTGATAGTGTTGAGAAATTAACCAAATCAGGCGGCTTTATTGAGCAACAATTTGCAGAATATTTGCAAGAAGATACGACTAGCCTGATGCAGGATGATCTGTCTAATAGTGATGCCGCGTTGTTTGCGATGCTGCCTTATCATGTTGATGCACTTGATGCCGCACTGCTCGCTGAGCAATATGAGCGTCCTGTTGATGAGATTGCAACGTTGTACTTTGATGCCTATCACGTCTTGCAGTTAGATTGGATGATGGACAACATCGCAACGTTACCACAGCAAGACTACTGGGATCGCCGCGCACGCCATGCGTTGATGAACGAGCTGTCACGTAGTCTACGTCTACTGATGGATGCCATATTATCTAAACCAGATGCCAAGCAAGCGTTTGGTGAATGGCGTTCACGTCACTTGGATCATCTGGAGTCTGTCACCACAGAGATGAGCAAGTTAGATAATCTGCATAGCAATGATGAAAATGGTCAAATTGGTCTTTCAACGTTGTCAGTATTGATGAGTGAGCTAAGTGGTTTGGTAACCAAGTAACTAACTAACTAACTAACTAACTAACTAATTAAGCAACTAGTCATTCAATAAACAACAAGATAAAGATCTTTTCAAAAAAAACCACCGTTATTAATTAACGGTGGTTTTTTATTGTCTGGCTAAGCGTAATAAGCGTAAAAAGTAATCAACGGCGTGATGCACGCTCGAATCTTGATGACCGCTTTAGCTTACTAAATTTTTTCATTAGTAATATTGACCACTCGGCGACATCCTTGACCACTAATTTGACTGAAACCACCCGAGATTTTTTCAACCTTGATTTGAGTCAAGATGCGATCTTTTAATGCCTGTACGTGAGAGATTATGCCAATAAGCTTACCTTCTTGTTGTAAGCTCGTTAAAGTATCGAGCGCAATATCAAGCGACTCTTCATCAAGCGTACCAAACCCTTCATCCAAAAACAGTGAATCCACGCGAATATTGTGACTCGCCATCTGCGATAGCCCAAGGGCGAGCGCCAAGCTGATAATAAAGCCTTCACCGCCGGAAAGATTTTTGGTACTGCGAATATCGCCGCCTTGATAGTTGTCGATGACATTAAGCTCAAGTGGATTGCTGTCATCATGAATGAGCAAATAACGGTCACTCATTTTTTGTAGCTGAGTGTTAGCATGACTAATCATGACTTCAAACGTTAAGCCTTGGGCAAAGGTACGGTATTTCTTGCCATCAGCGGAACCAATGAGCGTATGTAGCTGTTGCCAAACTTGTAGTTTCTGTTTTTGCTCATTGATAGCAATGAGCTGTGCCGCTTGTTGGCCTTTTTGACTGTCGTTATCCTTAAGCTTTTGGTCAATCGCACCGATTTTTTGACTTAACTCATCAATATCTATTTGTATTTGATGGTGCTGGCCAGCAAGTATTTCTCGGTCTTCATCGGTCATAGGATTGGCAAGTTTTTGCTCTAATGCTTGCTGGGTGCTATCCAACTGCAACTTAGCTTGATGCAGGGCATTATCAATCGCTAATTTACGTGTCTGTAATGCTTCACGCGCTTCTTTCGGCAGGCGGGCACTCACAAAAGCGGCTTCATCTACGAACTGTGACTCTGCGAGCAAATGAGTAAAGGTGCTTTGCTGCGTATTCAGTGTAGACATCGCCGCCTGTAGCTCTGTGCCTAGCTGTTGTTCTCTAGTCGTTAATTGCTCTAGAGTCTGCTGTACAGTATCTAGCTGCCTTTGTGCGACTACTTGCTTGGCTTTAGCCTCATCAACCGCATGGCGTAATTGATTTTCTTCATTGTCTGTATTTTTATCTGCAAAAACCTCTTTTCTATTCTGCTTTAATTGTTCGATATCCTCTGTTTTATTATCAATTAATGTCTCTAATTCTTTGAGTGCTGTCTCATCATTGGTGAGCTGTGCTTGCTTACTCTCAATATTCGCATTCAGGCTGCTCAGCGTATTTGTGAGTTGCTGTTGGCGGCTACTTTGCTCATGGTGATATTGCTTTAACTGCTTCAAAGCATGACGTTGTGCTCGCAATTGGTCAATATACTCATCATAATCTGCGCTTGCTAATACTGTTTGCTTATGAAGGCTTTCAATGAGTTGCTGCAGTGCGCCTTGAACGTCAGTCGCTTTGATCGCTATCGTTAAATGGTTCTCGTATTTAGCCGTTGGGTACTTACTCACCAAAGATGAAATATTGGTCATCATGGGTATGAGTTCAGAAAAATTAGTGGCAATCTTATCTTCGACACTTTCAATTTTTTGAGCATTTAGCTTGATATCAGTCGTCAGATTATTAATGGCGCGACTAAGTAGCTGTTGCTGCTGTTCATCGGCTTCGATGGCAATACTGAGCGTTGTAGCACTTTCAGCTAGGTTGTCATATTTGACGACTATCGTTTTAAGAGACTGTTTATGCTCAGTCAGTTTGTGTTTGATGATGCTTAATAAGGATAAGCCCTGATCAATATGAATATCAGTATCGTTGTTAATCTGCGCAAGTGGATTGATAATTGCCACAGTCGATTCCGAATAACTATTTTCAGTGTTAAATAGCGAGCAAAGGTTAGACTGAATATCAGCGTGTAAAATTTTAGATTGCTGCTGCAAGGGCGCTAACTGCTGCTGTTGATTATTGATGGCTTCTTTTTTGGTGGCATGGTCAATATGATGTTTAGATAAAGTCTGCTCAAGATTATCAATAATAGTTTCTAATTCAGCTATGTGCTGCTGAGTTAATTGCGCCTTAGTCTGTTTTATTGTGGACGACTGGTTTTGATCGTCATGGGCGTCGGTATTACTATTTTTGCTACTAGGGTCTAATAATGGATGATGTTTGCTATAAGGATGCTCATGTGCGCCGCAAAGCGGGCAGGGCGACCCATCCTCTAGCTCTACTATATAATCTTCAAGCTTAGCGACCTTTTGTAGTAAATGTAGATGCTCTTGTTTCTCTTGCTTTTTGAGCTTAGCCTCTTCAATATTTATCTTGTGACTGGCAATCAAACCTTCTAAAGTCTTAAGCTCTTGATTCAGTTTGGGTAACGTTGCATTGATGTGTTGAATTTGGTTGGTACGCTCAGACAGCTGCTCTAGCTTAATATTGGCTTGCGCAATCTGGGTGCTGATTTGATCAACTTGCTCTTGCTCGCTACGCATATTAGCAATGGGCTGGTTTTGAATGAGTGTGGCTTGCTGCTTTTGTACGTTGGCAAGTTGCTCGCGCTGCTGCGTTATCAATAATTTCTCTGCGTTTTGCTGCTTATATAACTTATCAAAATCAGTCTGTAGCATGCGGGCTTGATTACTATAAGCAAGTTTATCCGCTGTTAGATTGGCATTATCTTCCAACAGCGCCATTAATTGGCGACAGCTGTTATCGAAGGTCACCATATCTGTATCGAGATCATTTAGCTCTTGGTAATCGCGAAAGTACTTTTTTATACTGCTAAGCTGAGTCTGAGTCTTTTGCTCTGTTTGTTTGTGGCTATCTATATCTTGACCTAATTGTTGAGTGTTACTAACTGATACCTCTTTACGCTGATTATCGCTAGCTAAAGAATAAGAGTGCTGTTTTATCTCAGTATCCAACTCGCGCGTCTTTTTAATAATAGGCAAAGTAGCATATAAGCTATCTGTGGCTTGCTTTTCGATGGTATTGATATTCTTTAAATGAGTGTTGGCGTGTGCCAGCGCTTCTTGCTGAGTTGGAATCTTATTAAGCAAATCTTGCTGCTCAACCTCTAACTGCTTGACCAAATTTCGGCTGTAGCTAAGCTCGCGGAAATAGCTATCAGTCTCTAAAGCCTTATTAGCGCCATCTAAACGCTGGGCTTCTGGAATAAAGGTTTGCTGAGTATGCTTTGCCGCTGCAAAATCGGCCTGATAGGTCGAGAGGTTTTGCTGTAGCTGCTGAACACTATCCAGCCACTGTAGCTGTTCACTTAGGGTTTTAAAGGTTTGGCGCTGTGTGTTTTGCTGCTGGTTAAAGCTCTCTAAATCTACTACCAGTAGCTTTTCGTCTTCAATACTTAATAACGACAGGCTATTCACGCCTGCCTGTAGTTTGCCAAGCACGTCTTCCTCAGAGCGTTTTTTTTCATGAACGCTTAACGATATTTTGGCATAAATAGCAGTGCCCGTTATTTTCTCTAAAATCGCGGCTCTATCGCCGATATCAGACTTTAAAAACGCGGCAAAACTGCCCTGTGCGAGCATGATGGAGCGCGTAAATTGATTAAAATCCATGCCAATGAGGTTTTGTATATAGGCAGAAGTTTTGGACTTTTTTTCTTCTAAAATCTTGCCAGTTTTGACTTCACTAATCTCATGCTTAATCGGCAATAAATTGCCCTTGGCTTTTTTGTGGGCACGATGTTGATACCAATAGCATTGATAACGCTTGGAATCAATCTCTATAATGACTTCTGCTGAGCATTCACCTGTACCTTGGGTCATTATCTCGTTCGTTGAACCAGTGATATCGCCCAGTCTTGGCGTCTGGCTATAGAGTGCTAAGCAAATCGCATCCAATATGGTCGTCTTGCCAGCACCCGTTTGCCCAGTAATGGCAAAGATGCCTTCATTAAGAAAAGCGGGGTCACTAAAATCAATGTGCCATTCGCCTTTTAAGGAGTTGAGGTTTTTAAGTCTTAGTTCTATTAGGCGCATGGCAGGGTCTTATTTTTATAGGTAGTAATAAAGAGGGTAATAATGAGAAATGAAGCCTTTATTCTAGTTAGCTTCGATCAAAAGCGTTTATGATTAAATAATACTATTCAGCCTGAGTATCTTCGTGACGTAAGTTATAAACGATTTGATCATAGGCGTCACGTAAGGATGATTTTTGCTCATCAGGAATATCATGAGCAGTCAAGCAACGCTCGAATACTTCTTCCTCATTTAAATCTTGTAGCGTCTCGGAAGTTTGTTGTTGATTTAGTACTTTATTATAGGTACGAGTGTTTTTGATTTTTAACACCTCGCACGGCAAATTATCTACCATCGTTTGGATATGCTCACGTAACTCGCTGATAATCTCCTCACCCGTATAAATAATTTCGAGCCATACAGACTCTGTTGCGTCAAGAGATTGAATGACTTTATCTATAGCCTGATTAATGCACTCCAAATCACCTGAAACTTGCGCCAGTTGTTGAAACTTTGGAATAGGTAGCGATACTACTTGCATCTGATTAGAGTCATCTCGGTGCAGTATTTTTTTGGGATTATCAAGATTTTTGAGCATTGATTGGTTGTTTTGATCTTGCTGATCAGGGATGTTTTCTGTAGCAGCAGTTTTTGTCACCTCATTACTTGCTGATTGCTCGTCAAAACCAAACAAGTCATCCATAAATTCTGTCGTCTGACTGGCTGCTTTCTTAACAGGTTTTTCAATCGGGGCAACGGTATTGGTCAGCTGAGGAATAATGCTTTCAACTGCATTGTTTGAGGCTGATTTTTGATTATTAACATCATTTTCTACTGTACCAAACTGTACCAGTAATACTTGCTTTTGTTGTTTTGCCTCGCCAAATCCCATCGCGATTGGCGAGCCTGAATAGCGAATGCTCTCACGACCACCGACGCGTTGCGGTACGTGCAAATGTCCAAGCGCCACATAGTCAAAACTTTCATCGAACATATCAGCTGATATTTGACCTAGGTTACCTACATAAAGGTCGCGAACACCATCGTCTTCAGTAGTGGTACCACCGGCTGCAAATAGATGCCCTGTGGCAATGATGGGAATGTGACGCTGGTATACTTCAACTAATTTAGCTTTCTTCGCTTTGGCAATGCTAGCTACTTCATCATAATGGGCGCGAATGCCTTTAATGACATTGGCATCTTTGCTATCAGCCGACTCGCCAGCCTGACTGCTACGCACGTCACGATCACGCAAATAGGGGACAGCCGCAATAATACAATGCGGGTTTCCATTTGTATCGTCTAACACCAATACTTCATCGTTTAAGTCTTCACAAGCGGTACCGATAACATGAACGTTTAAAAACTTGAGTACATTGCTTGGTGCATCTAAAAATGTCGGCGAATCGTGGTTGCCTGCGACGATGACAATATGTTGACAGCATGATTTTGAAACTTTTCCTAAAAATTCATAATATAGCGCTTGAGCTCTATTGCTTGGTGTCATGGTGTCAAAAATATCACCAGCAACGATTAATATATCCACTTTCTGCAGGCTAATGGTCTCTTGTAGCCAACTTAAAAAGGCTTCAAATTCCTCATAACGCATGCGCCCATAAAGCCGTCTTCCCAAATGCCAATCGGAAGTATGGAGGATAGTGAGAGGTTTGGTAGTAGATACAGGCATAATTGAGTTTCATGATGGATAAAAGACATCGATTATTCTAGCAAGAATTGGTGCGATTTGCTTTGCTATAAACTTAACAGTAAAGCAAAGTACCTAAGAATGGGTAGTGACATTTAGCCGTAAATGAAACGATGATCGTTTATTAAAAAAAAGGCTATTTAAAAAGGCTATTTAAAAAGGCTATTTAAAAAGGCTGATTAATAAAGCGCGTTGTTAATAGTATTAAGTAACAAATAAATGGTACTAGAAAAGGTCCATATTTAGTAACATCCAAGCCATTATTAATATAAGGGTATGTTATGTCGTTTATTAGATTATGCACATTGGCTTTAATTGCCACTTCCTCTTTGGCTGCTTGTAGCAGTTATGAGCAAGCAAATATGAATAATAAAACCAGTGTGAGTCAAATAAAAGATAGCACCGCGTTTTTCCATTCGATCAAACCGAGTCATTCTGACGCAATCATTGGTCAAGTGATTGACGTCATCTCTCAAGACAGAGAGCAGCAAAAAGTCACTATCGTCGCTCAGGATGGACAGACGTATACCGCAGAAATCAGTAAAGCCAACTTTGCTCAGAAAAACGCCCATCAAATGCAGAAATTAACCATAGGCGATTATGTTGAAGTGATGGGAGAGCAATCGACATCACAATCAGAGATAGATAGTAAGCGCCACATTACTGTCCATGCGATGCCTTATGTTTTACGTAAAATTATCATCGCTGGCCATCAAGTAGACTGTGTCGGTGTTGCGCCGCAATCATGCTTACTGACTAAGCCTGCTGAACAAGCTAACGCCGACTGGGAGTATCGATATAGTGGTATAGAAGGTTTTGATTTTGAACCTAATTATGAATACACTTTGCTCATTAAGAATACACCTATTAGCAATCCGCCTGCTGACGCATCATCAATTCATAGCACGCTAATAAAAGTCATTGAGAAACAAAAGACCAAATCTTAATTGTTAAAAATGAATAGCTCATAAAAGATCAATAGCGTTATACTAAATACTAAAAAGCCCTACTAATCTACTGGCAGGGCTTTTTAGAAACTGGCAGGGCTTTTTAGAAATTGAAGATCATACGTCAACCAATCACTAACTGCTCCAAACCATCATCAGCCGTTGCCAAATTAGCCACCATAGATAACGCATGGGCTTGCTGGCTAGTATGATTTGCCTTTGGTGTAGCCGCTGTGCCACCACGTAGCCAGTTACTAGCTGTAGTGTCACTATTGTTGTTTTTCTGCTGATTTTGCAAATTATACCAAGCTAAGTCATGATGCAATGCGACCACATCTCCCATAATGAGCAAGGCTGGCGTGGGTAACTGGTTTTTTTCTTGCAACTCAACGATGTCGGCAAGCGTTCCCGTTAATACCTGCTGATTGGGCATACTGGCATTGGAGACAATGGCAATCGGGGTGTCGCTACTGCGCCCTGCATCAATCAAGCCTGTCGTCAAACGCGCCAGCGAATGCAACCCCATATAAAATACGACTGTTTCATCAGTATTCAAAAAGCTCTTAAAATTACTATTGGGCGCGCCAGCCTTTAAAAATCCAGTGACAAAACGTACTGACTGCGAATGATCACGATGGGTCAGCGGAATGCCAGCATAGCTTGCGGCGGCATTGGCAGCGGTAATACCAGGTACGACTTGATAAGGGATACTGTGCGCACGCAAACTCTCAATTTCTTCGCCGCCACGACCAAAGATGAAGGGATCACCGCCCTTTAAACGCACCACACGGCGACCTTCTTTAGCGCTATTGACCAACAATTCATTAATGCCCAATTGCGCCACAGCATGATTGCTGCGTTTTTTGCCAACAAATACTTTATCAGCATCACGGCGGCATAGATCTAACACTTGCGGTGAGACGAGCGCATCATAGTAGACGATATCCGCTTGTTGCATCAAACGCAGCGCTTTAAAAGTGAGCAGCTCTGGGTCACCTGGGCCTGCACCAACGATATAGACTTCGCCTACATTATTTTGTAGGGTTTGAGGTTCTGTGGATATATCATTCTCTGTATGTTTTTCAGTGATAATTGATGCTGTTTTATCTAAATCGGCTTGTAATTGTGCCGACGCTTCAGCTTCATTACCAGCAAACATCAGCTGACTGACTGGACCTTCAAATGCCTTTTCCCAAAACTGCCTGCGTCCTGTCAGCGTAGGTATTTTAGTTTTCACTTCGCTACGAAAATCGCCAGCAAGCTTTGCCAATTTACCATAGCCTTGTGGAATCAAGGTTTCGAGGCGAGCGCGCAATAGACGTGCCAACACTGGCGCTTTGCCGTTTGACGATATGCCAATCACGATTGGATTGCGATCAACAATCGCAGGGAAGATAAAATCGCATAAATGCGGCGTATCGACAACGTTTACAGGGATATTTAATGCCGTCGCATCGGCATGAATTTGATGGTTCAGCGCTTCGTCATCCGTGCCAGCGATAATGACGCGTGCACCTGTCATATAAGTTTTATTATAATTCTCATAAATCAGCTCATGCTTACTGTCACTGAGCAAGGCTTGTATTTCGTCGCTAATGCTTGGCGCAAGAACAGTGATGCACGCGCCAGCACGGCTGAGCAAATCCGCTTTACGTAGTGCCACATCACCGCCGCCAACAATCAGTACTTTGCGACCTTCTAATTTAAAAAATAATGGAAAGGTGTTCATAGGATTACCTGTAATTCATTCAATGTAAGGTATGTCGCTATTATGAGGTATCACAGGCATACGCTCACGTAGCGAATTGGCATTAGCATATTCGTTTTTGTCATGTTGGTGAGGGTTTTTGATGTAAAAGGGAATAGGTGAGTCGTGAAATACAGAACTAAAAAAGCCACAGGCTTACGTCAAAGCTTGTGGCTGTCATGTAGATTAGATTTTTGCATTAGATATTAGCAATAACGAGATTTGACAACGTACAAAATCTACTCAAACTCACTCAGCATCTTAGTCATACGGGCATCTTTTTGTTGCCAGATATCCCCTAACCAATCAAACATCATTTTTTTGGTGGTTTCATCACGGTCATAGCCGCCGTCCATGATGGCAGCAAATAATTCGTCTGGTATCTTTAAGCGAGTCACATCGACGCCCAAACGGCGAATATTGCCTTTCCATAAATCATCATAGTCAGGCGCGCCGTCTGGGTAGACAATGGTCACGTCCAAGATAGAATCCAACTCATTGCCTAACGCATTAATTGCTAACGACAAACCGCCAGCCCGTGGTTTTAACAAATGCTGATAAGGGGATTTTTGTTGGTCATGTTTTTCTTTAGTAAAGCGCGTGCCTTCCAAATAGTTTAATAGCGCAAAGGGTTTGTCTTTTAATTGACGACAGGCACGCTTAGCCTCAAGCAAGTTTTGTTTTTTAAGCTCTGGATTCTTGGCCATCGCTTTGGCAGAAAAGCGCTTCATCATCGGAAAGTCTAAGAAATAAAAGGCTTGACCGATGACAGGAATATAAATCAGATTAAACTTGGTAAAAAACCGTGTCAAAGGCAGGGTATCTTGGCTGATATATTGCACAATGCTGGTATCAACCCACGATTGATGGTTGCTTACCAATAGATACTGCTTGTCTTCGCTCAGGTCGTCAGGCAGGTTAATGCGCCAGTCTTTATGAGGTAGGACATGATCAATGACGGCGTTATTACTATTAATCCAGTATTTGGTAATCGCAATCAGCGCATCATCCGCAGCTTTTGCTCCTGTCAATACTTTTGCCGCTCCCAAAGTCCAGATGGGCAGACCCACCATCGCACTATTGGCAGTAAGAACACTCGTACCAGTTAAAAAAGAGGCGGTCTTGCCTACCGCTGGTAGCTTATCGTGCAGTTTTTCATAGAGTGAATCGATTTTTTTTATAAAAGACATAATAAATATCCATATTGATGAGCGCGAGTGCCTATAAGGAAATAAAAAAGGATGAGTAGCTTTGTCCATGATGCGGCTTTATAGCGTCGGTTTAATGCCGAGCAGCCACTGAGGCAAGCCATAGAATACCGCAATGTTAGACAATAAAACGTTCAAGAAACGTTAATTATTCAAATGCTGACTTCTTTATACAGATAGAGATATTCAAAAACTATAGAAAATTGTCTATTGAGCAGACTATTTGCTATAGTTTGGCGGCCTCTAATGAATACTTTATATAATAAGCTATTGTGAGGAAGAGGAGGATGTATGTCATGGTTCACCATAGCGTATTAAGCGAGCTGTTAAAGCAATAAACGGCAGTCAATATGATTGTAGTGCTAATCTAAGGTGTTGAACATTATTCCACGTGGCGCCGCGCTGAGTTTAGCGTCTGCTTTGTTTGGCATACTTTTATTATTGGCTTTTGTACTGACTCATCAAATAAGTTGGTCAATTTCTGGTATCTATCGCTATGATCTGTTGTTGGCTTATGCTTTGATTATTCAGGGTTTTTTGGTTTATTTCAAATTAGAAACGCCGCGTGAGGTATGGGTCATTGCTATTTTTCATATCATGGCCATGGCAATGGAGTTGTTTTTAACCCATCCCAAAATTGGTTCTTGGTACTATCCTGAACCATCCATTTTTAGAGTTGCCACTGTGCCACTCTTCGCCGGATTTATGTATTCGGCCGTAGGTAGTTTTTTAGCGCGTGGCTTAAGATTGTTTAATGTCTCTTTTACCGACTTACCACGTTTACTATGGGTGAGTTTATTGGTTATTTTTTCTTATGCCAACTTCTTCACTAAGTTTTTTGTCCCTGATATTCGCAATATATTGTTCATCGCTTCAGTAGTTTTATTTTGGAAAACCAGAGTGTTTTTTCAAATCCATCACAAAAATAATCTTCAATTGCGTGATACCAAGCAATATCAATGTCCATTTTTACCATTACTGTTGTTCCTCGCTTTTTTGGTTTGGTTGGCAGAAAATATTGCTGCTTTTACCAATATTTGGCGTTATCCGTCACAAGCAAATGCATGGCATATGGTAGGTTGGGGTAAGCTGGGCTCTTGGTACTTATTACTGATGTTAAGTCTAGTGTTGGTTTTGGCAGTCATGGGTGAAAGGGATGAGAAAGGCGGCTGGCAGTTAGTTCGATAATTTTGATACTTGCGTGTGTCCTCATTGTTTTGGCGGTAGCGCTTGAATGATATATTCAAATTTTGTGGGACTAAATATTGAATCTACTATGACAATAAAAAAACACCTCTTATATCTAAGAAGTGTTTTTATCGTAAAACTACGAAATACCTAAAGTTGCGTGTGCAAGCCACACTCACGGCTTTCTTCTACTTTCGTCGGATCAAAGTAATCAAATTCATTCGGTAAGTTATGCTCTTCGAGATAAACATCTAAATCGGCGTCAGTGTTTTCAAACAATGGCGCTACTTTTAACACGCCATCTTTTGATAGGCTAAGTACATCAAGACCTTGGCGGAATTCGGTTTGATCTTTACGAATGGCATTAAACCAAACATCTGGCTTTAACTCATCTAGCGCACGGCGGAATGGCTCTAATTTTACTTGGTCAGTGAATTCATCATGCTGTGGGTTGTCGATACCTGGGATACCGTTCATGGTCGCGTCACGATACGCCGCCGTTTGCTTAGGAATATAGGTGATGACGTTTAAATTTAAATCACGGATGACTTTATTGGCAAATTGATAAGTGGCATCCGTGTTATAACCTGAGTCTACCCACAATACGGTGATGTCAGGGCGCTGTTTGGCAACCAAATGCAGAATCGCTGACTCGTATGGGCGGAAGTTAGTCGTGATGATTGGGTTTTTCGCTTGACTTAATGCCCACTCAACGATTTGCTCAGGCGACTTGCCTTGCAATGCTTGGTTGGCTTGGTCAAGATCTAGGTTCGGATGTAATTGGCTCATAATACCTTCCTTAATGGTTGTTAATATAAAAGTGTCGATTAAAAATTAAAATTTATGGTCAGTGTTAAAACTAGGCGAGTGAGGGTTCTGACGGTTTAGCAAACATCGGTAAATCCGAAGCACTTTGTCCATCATAACTACTGGCAAGGGCAGTAAATGCTTGCTCAATACCGAATTTAGAGTCTGGCTGCATGTCATGCTCGCTCAATACAAAGCTATCAACACCCATGCGCAGTAGATACGCGATTTGATCACGGCCAAACGCGCCAGCCACCCGAATCTCACCTTGGTAGCCAATTTGGCGTAGGGTACGTGCAAAGCTAAAATTGCGACCATCAGCAAATTTAGGTACATCAATCACGATAAGCGCCTGCGTTGATAAGAAATCACCAATACCTTCTAACGCATCAGCATCGGTGTCAGCCGTCATCCACAATCCAAGTCGACTACTGTGCTGTACAATCAGCTCATAAACCTCTTTAACCAGACCACCGACCTGCGCGCCTGATTCGTCTAATAGATCAGCGAGCGGTACAATCACATCGGGCTTTTCTTGCCTTTGTAGCAACTCAAGCAACGTGATGTTTGTCGATACCATACTCTCTGGTAGCGCGTCCGTAGTGAGCACATGCCAGTTATCTTGACTGCTGATATCTGTGCCATGACTGTCCAAAATATGATGATTAGCCATAGACCTTCTCCTTAAATGGATCAATACCAACGCGCTCAACCAATTGACCAAAGCTTTCGACATCATTGTCGGTACTGGCTCGCAAGTCTACATAGACATCGACGATCTGCTGTATGGTATTGGCAACCTCAAGAGCAGGGACAGATTTACCTAATATTTTGCCAAGTTTGGCATCGTCACTGGAATTGCCGCCAATGCTGATCTGATACCAATGCTCACCTTTTTTATCCACACCCAAGATGCCAATGTCACCTGTATGATGGTGCGCACAAGCATTGATACAACCAGACATGTTTAAGCGAATCTCACCCAAATCATACAGATAGTCCAAATCATCGAACTGTTTTTCGATCTGTTCAGCGATGTTGTGTGTCGTCGCATTAGCAAGCGAGCAGTAATCCCAACCTGGGCAGACAATCATATCTGTTAGGGTGTTGATATTAGCGCGTGCTAAATGCAACTCTGCTAGCTGCTGCCACAACTCATAAAGGTTATTGGTTTGCACATCAGCGAATACCAAATTCTGCTGATAAGTACCACGCAGCTCACCAAAACTGTATTTGTCAGACAGATTAGCCAGTGCATCCATCTGCGACTCGCTGACATCACCAGAGGGCACATATTTGCCATCGACCAAGCCTGCTTTGAGCGAAATAACGACCGCACGATAACCAGCGACTTTATGCGCCACCGTGTTTTGGTTGTACCAGTTAGCAAAATCTTTATCAGTGTTTAGTTGCTGTTGTAGCTCAGACTGTACTTGTAGTGCATCGAAGCTTAGGTAATCAGGCTCGGTAAAAAAGCTGCTGGCAGTAGTAAAGTTCTCATCAGTTAAGGTAAGCGAACCATCTTTGGTGTGGGCTTCCCACTCAGCATTGACCAGTTTGGCAAAGGCAGGGCCGCCCATGCTCTCGACCAAAATCTTGATACGTGATCGGTATTTACTGCCTTTATCACGGCGACCATGCAAGTTATAGACACGCAAGATAGCATCTAAATAACTAAGCAGATGCTGACGCGGCAAGAACTTATTGATGACTTTACCCAAGACAGGAATACGTCCGAGACCACCACCGACCAATACTTCAAAGCCAATCTCACCTTCATCGTTGGTTTTGATATGCAGACCCACATCATGTACTTGGGTTGCCGCGCGGTCATCATTGGTACCGATGACGGCAATCTTAAATTTACGTGGTAAAAAAGCAAACTCAGGGTGGAAGGTTGACCACTGACGAATGATTTCGCAATAAGGACGTGGATCAGCAATTTCTTCTTTATGGATACCCGCATAAGGATCCGTTGTGGTGTTACGGATACAGTTACCTGAGGTTTGGATGGCATGCATCTGTACCGTTGCCAATTCTGCCAAAATGTCTGGCACTTCTTCTAGTTTTGGCCAGTTCAGCTGAATATTGGTACGGGTGGTCATGTGCCCATAACCTTTATCATACTTACGGGTAATCTCAGCCAATTTGCGTAGCTGATAGCTGGCAAGCAAGCCGTAAGGAATGGCGATACGCAACATCGGCGCATAACGCTGGATATAGAGGCCGTTTTGCAAACGCAGCGGCAAAAATTGCTCTTCTGGCAGCTCGCCTGCCAAAAACCGTTCGGTTTGGTCGCGAAACTGGGCGACTCGTTCTTCTACCAAGGTTTGGTCAGCGTAGTTATATTGATACATGACGTAATCTCAATTTTTTAAACATAAAAGCAGCGACGAAAATGATTGGCGTGTGTAATCAATCTTATTGCCAGTCGCAAGGTAAACAATTCAGAGTCACATCATATAAGCTTGCGTCTATAAACATAAATTCCTTTAAGACATATGTATATCCAAACACAGCATAAATTTTCATAACGAAAGTTAGGTAGCCTATGCTTATCAAATTTATCACTACCCATAAAGGTTATAAATCAATATGACATCTATCACCTCTAAGCAACCATCAAAACTCGTTCCACCGCATGGCAGCACTGAGCTTAAGCCTTTACTATTACAAGGTGATACCCGCAACCAAGCATTGAAACTTGCCAGCAGCTTGCCGACGATTACCCTGAGCTCGCGTGAGCGTGGTGATTTGATTATGCTCGGTATCGGTGGCTTTACGCCGCTAAATGGCTTTATGAACCAAGCGGATTGGCAAGGGGTGGTTGATGATATGCGCCTGCAAAGTGGCAACAATGCTGGCTTGTTTTGGCCAATTCCCATCACTTTATCAGCGCCGAAAGAAACTGCAGATAGTTTGAGTCAAGGCGATAAAGTAGCCTTGGTCGCTCAAGACGGCGAAATCATGGGTATCTTGACGATAGAAGAAACCTATACCATCGATAAAAAGCATGAGTGTCAGCAAGTATTCACCACAACAGACCCAGCACATCCGGGTGTTCAACAAGTTTTAGAGCAAGGCGAAGTCAATATTGCAGGTAGTGTCGAGGTATTGAGCGAAGGCGAGTTCCCAACCTTATATCCGGAAATTTATAAAACCCCTACTGAAACGCGGGAAATACTGGATGCCAAAGGCTGGAAAACGGTTGCCGCTTTCCAAACGCGTAATCCAATGCATCGCTCACACGAATACCTTGCCAAGATTGCTATCGAGATTTGTGATGGAGTCTTGATTCATTCATTGCTCGGGGCATTGAAGCCAGGCGATATCCCAGCCGAAGTGCGTCAAGAAGCCATTAAAACGCTAATTGATAATTACTTTAGACAAGACACCGTTATTCAAGCCGGTTATCCGCTAGATATGCGCTATGCCGGTCCACGCGAGGCATTACTACATGCCGTATTCCGTCAAAACTATGGCTGTAGCCACTTGATTGTTGGTCGTGACCATGCTGGTGTCGGCGATTATTATGGTGCCTTTGATGCACAAACGATATTTGAACAGGTTGGTAAAGATGATCTTATCACTCAACCACTAAAAATTGGCTGGACGTTCTGGTGTAATGCTTGTAATGCCATGGCATCAGATAAGACTTGCCCGCATGAAGCGTCTGAACACGTTAAAGTATCAGGTACGAAGCTGCGTAAAGCGCTATCAGAAGATGAAGAAGTACCAGACAACTTTAGCCGTCCAGAAGTATTACAAATTTTGCGTGATTATTATGCTGGTATCGCAAGAGAGGAACGTGCTGAAGTGAAATTGGTTGGTGCCTCTGCGGTGTAAACCAAGATTATCAGCATACAAACCAGTATCAAAAAAAGGTGTCAGATAATAAGTCTGACACCTTTTTTTGATAATGGTTTTCAACGCCTCTTGCCTAAACTAGCGTTCGTTATCTATTAAATCTCTAAATCTGTTGTCAGCTTTTGATACTCACCGACCAATGTGCCACCGCCCGAACAAAAATAATTCAACGCGTATTTATCTTGACTATCAATAGTCAGCTTATCATCCTTAAATTGAAAGAATGCCGTACTGTCATTCACTTTGCTTTGGAAAATAATGCCATGCGCGTCATCTTGACCCATTAATATTGCCTTGCCATCAAACTGGCAACTGGGCTTTTTAATATCGCTACGGGCGCGAACCTTTATGTTGATTTGCTGATCACTCTCTGCCCGTACCATAACGCCAACCCAATCATAGCCTTGCGCGCGCTTTTCATAACCTTCATCAGCATAATCTCCAACGACTGCTTGTACAGCTGGCATGACATCGGCTATCGGTTGTTTTATGGCTTGGTGATTCACGCTAGGTGTCACGTTATTACAGCCACTTAAGGCAAACAGAGCCGCCGATGTGGTGAAAAATACCGAAAAAAAGCGTGAGTGACGAGCGGCACGAGGTGGAGACATGATCATTTAAGTACCTTTGATAAAGGAGTGATTAAGAGGAATGGTCGTTATCTAAACGCAACGCCTAACAGCATGGCTGTAAGGATATTAGAGATAGTATCGTTTACATAAAGGCTCGTCTATATAGTAAGCAATACCATTACTTACTCAAAAGTGTCTGCTCATCACTATAGCGCAAAATACTTAGAAAAAATAAGCCTTGTAAAATAATTAATAAAATGACTTATGCCAAGTTAATCACTCGATAAGCGCATTTATCACTAAGCATTTTACTCACATGCTGTTAGCATATTTCTCATTATCCATAGAACCGCATCCAAAGAATTATGAGCATTAATAAGATTGTTAATGCTGTGGAAAACGCTTCTATCAACATTATCGAGAGCACCCATGCAACCAGATAACAAAAGTATTCAGCAAATATCTAAAAAGCGTCATTTTGCTAACCTCCATACACTTATTGAGGATAAAAAGACGCCGACACCGCTCGCCAATGTCAATGTTAAAGTTGGTAGCGTACTAGCCTTTGCCATGCTAATGACAGGCTGTAATCCTACCGAAGTCACTCAACAAGACGGCTCGAACGCAACGGGTGATGCAAAAAATATCAGTTTATTAAATGTCTCTTATGATGTATCACGCGATTTTTATAAAGATTATAACGCTTTATTTAGCGCAGATTATCGGCAAAAGCATTCAGACAGTCAGGTAAATATCAACCAATCACATGGTGGCTCAAGCAAACAAGCATTGTCGGTTGCCAATGGTCTGCAAGCAGATGTAGTCACTTTAAACCAAGAAAGTGATATGAATCTGTTGGTTAAAAAAGGCTTGGTTGCCTCTGACTGGCAGCAAGCGTTCCCAAACAATGCGGTGCCTTATACCAGTACCATGGTGCTATTGGTGCGCGATGGTAACCCCAAAAATATCAAAGACTGGTCTGACTTGGCGCGTAACGATATCGATGTCGTGATACCAAACCCAAAAACCAGTGGTACTGCGCGTTATGCGTTTTTGGGTGCCTATGGTTACGGATTACATCAATTTAAAGAAACAGTGCAAAGTCCTGCCAAAACGGATGATTTTATCAAAAAACTACTGGCAAACGTGGTCACTTATGACAATGGGGCGCGTGCCGCAACGACCAGCTTTACTCAGCGCGGACTGGGCGATGTGCTCATCACGACCGAAAATGAAGCACATTTAGCCGCCAAGCAATTTGCCAAAGGACAGGTCGATATCGTTTATCCCAGTTATTCTATTGTGATTGCTAACCCAGTGGCGGTCGTAACAGCCGTTACTGACAAGGGCGGCAAGACGGCAGCGGCGAATGCTTACTTAAAAGGCTTATGGGACACTCCAGCACAAGAGCTCATGGCAGAGATGTATATGCGTCCAAGTAACCCACAAGTGCTGGCAGCTCACAAAGCAATCTTGCCTGATATTGAGACTTTTGAGCCGGTAGCAGTATTTGGTTCTTGGGAGCAGATTATGGACACTTTCTTTGTCGATGGTGGGCGTTTTGATCAGCTGGCAAGAGTGAAGTAGGGATCCGTTTGTCAAGAGATCGTCAATGGCCTGATACATACTCAAAGTGCTCAATTTGTATGAGCCAGAGCGAGTAATTAGTAGGGTGTCAGCGTTATGTATTAACGATATTATTTAAGTGATTGATAACCTTGTATTTATCCTTTTGTTATTCCATTTTGGCAATAACATACGCATATTCATCATTAAACATAATAAGATGGCACTGTTAGCATACTTGCATTACTTAACAGATACCTTTGAGGGATTTATGACATATGCTTTGCGCTATCAACAAAAAAGTAAAAAACGTCACGTCTTGAGCATTGCAGGCGTTGCATTAACCTTGGGGCTGGCTGGCTGTAGCAATAGCGAGAAAGAGACGACTGCTAATGCAGATGGCACAGTTGCCACAGAAGGTCAAAATATTGAGCTGCTAAACGTCTCTTATGATGTGGCACGTGACTTTTATAAAGACTACAACCCATTATTCGTTGAGCATTATAAAGCTGAAAATCCAAACAGCAATATTCTAATCAAGCAGTCACATGGTGGCTCAAGCAAACAAGCGCTGTCGGTTGCCAATGGTCTGCAAGCAGATGTCGCTACCATGAACCAAGGCTCTGATATTGAGCTACTTGAGAAAAAGGGTTTGGTTGAGTCAGATTGGGAAAGTAAATTCCCAGACAATGCCGTGCCTTTCACCAGTACCATCGTATTCTTAGTCCGTAAAGACAATCCAAAAGGTATCAATGACTGGGAAGATTTGACCAAAGAAGGCGTTGAGATCGTCATGGCCAATCCAAAGGTAACAGGTAATGGTCGTTATGCGTTCTTGGGCGCTTATGGTTATGGCTTGCACGCTTTTGATAAAAACGAGACCAGTGCCAAAAACTACGTGAAAGACATGCTCAAAAACGTCAAAGTTTATGAGAATGGCGGGCGCGCTGCGACCACCACTTTCGTTCAGCGTGGTATCGGTGATGTCCTAGTGACTTTTGAAAATGAAGCCAACTTGGCAGCGACTGATTTTGGTGCTGGTAAAGTTGACATCGTTTATCCTAAATACTCTATTAAATCAGAAAGCCCTGTTGCGATTGTCAAGTCAGTGACAGATAAAAAAGGCACAACGGATGCCGCAAAAGCTTATCTTGACTACTTATGGAGCGAGCCTGCTCAGCAATTAGCCGCGAATCTATACTTGCGTCCTAGCGTCAAAAGCGTCCTTGATAAAAATGGTGATAAATTACCACCAATCGAAACATTCCGTCCAAATGATGCCTTTGGTACGTGGGATGAGATTATGGGTACTTACTTCAGCGATGGCGGTGTATTCGACCAGCTAGCCATTAACGCACCGCAGTAATCATTTGCTAAGTGCATAAGAGAAGCTACTGCGCTAGCAAATGCAGTCAGTCACACCGTTAGTCATGCAGAACCTCATAAAGGACATGGTCATATACGCTATGTCCTTTATACCGTAAGCACACTAATAACTACCTGATAGCATGGTTTTATGGACGACATCATCGTGAAATGCTTTCTGTTAAGTGCTCTTTTTAAGTATCAATAGTGAAAACCCACGTTAAGCAATAACAATAAATAGTAATCATCGCTAAGTACGATTGGTTAGGCAATAGGACATCATTATGAGTGCAAAAACATCTCCTGCCAGCAAAGCCCCTGCAAAAAAAGGGTGGTTAATACGTTTGCGCCAACGCAATGTGCTGCCAGGGTTCGGCCTGAGCATGGGTATCACGGTCTTTAGCTTGTCGCTACTGGTGGTATTACCGTTTGCCATGATGGCCTACACCACGACTCAGATGGGTTGGACTGGATTCTGGGAGACGATTAGTCAGCCGCAAGTCACTGCTGCTATCAAGCTAAGCTTATGGATGTCGTTTTTAGCGATGCTCACCAATATGGTGTTTGGCACATTGGTCGCTTGGGTACTCGTACGCTACGAGTTTTGGGGTAAGTCGTTGATTAATGCGCTAGTTGATTTACCATTTGCATTACCAACGGCGGTCACAGGCATTTCGCTTGCGACCCTTTATGCGCCTAATGGTTTGATTGGTCAGTGGTTTGATAAATTTGGCATTCAGGTCGCCTTTACACCTATAGGTATTTGGCTCGCCTTGGTTGTGGTCAGTTTTCCCTTTATTGTCCGTGCGGTACAGCCTGTACTCGCTGAGCTATCGGTTGAATTTGAAGAGGCAGCCGCGGTATTGGGTGCCAATCGCTTGACGACGTTTCGCAAAGTAATTTTGCCAGAGCTGTTGCCCGCTTTACTCATGGGTGCAGGCATGATGTTTGCTCGTGCCACTGGCGAGTACGGTTCGGTTATCTTTATCGCTGGCAATATTCCCATGCAATCAGAGATTTTACCGCTCATTATCATTAGTAAACTAGAGCAGTTTGATGTTCAAGGGGCTTCTGCAGTTGCATTATTTATGCTACTGATCTCATTTGTGATCTTATTAACTATTAACATCATGCAGTGGAAACTGTCGCGCCGTGTAGGAGCTCGCTAATGCAAATATCTAATAGCTACGACTACCAAAGCAACGCAGCGACTAAAGATACGCCATGGATACGCCTTACCTTTATCGTCATCGCAGTGCTATTTATGGTCATCATGTTGGTCATTCCTTTACTGGCTGTGTTCTATGAAGCTTTTAAAGGTGGCTGGCAGTTGTATATTGCCTCGCTGGTTGATCCAGAAGCCCTGCAAGCCATTAAACTGACGTTAATTACCGCGGCTATCGTCTTGCCCATCAACATGGTGATGGGTATCGCAATCGCATGGCTAGTCACGCGCTATCAGTTTAAAGGTAAGCAGCTCGTTACTACCTTGCTTGATCTGCCATTTTCAGTATCACCCGTCGTTGCAGGTTTGATGTTTGTTTTACTATTCGGACTCAATTCCACCATTGGCGGCTGGCTTGAGAGCATGGGGTTTCAAGTTATTTATGCGGTTCCAGGGATCGTGCTCGCTACTTTATTTGTCACCTTTCCCTTTGTAGCACGTGAGCTGATACCGCTGATGCAGACGCAAGGCGACTCTGAAGAGCAAGCTGCATTGACCTTAGGCGCGACTGGCTGGCAGACGTTTTGGCATGTGACGCTACCCAATATCAAATGGGCACTACTCTATGGTTTGATTTTGACCAATGCGCGGGCAATGGGTGAGTTTGGGGCGGTGAGTGTGGTATCTGGTCATATTCGCGGCGAGACCAACACCATGCCACTACTGGTTGAGATTGCTTACAATGATTATAACTTTACCGCCGCTTTTGCCTTATCAAGCCTACTTGCCGCGCTGGCGCTCGTGACGTTGCTTATTCAACAAGTCATGACTAAGCTACAAGAGCGAAAATTTGCCAAGTCCGAACGGCTGGCAAGTGTGCCCGAGTTACTGGTAAATGCCAACGCTACTAAGGCTACCAATACTACTGATGCAACAACCGCTGAAAGTTCGGATAAATGATAAGCAAAATTATCTACACTTGGTCTGAAAGGGCTGGCATTAGATTTAATTTAATAATGTAAATGCGGTAACCAAAAAATCTGCCACGATACCAAAGATATAATAAGAGAACCCATTATGAGCATCGAGATTCGCAACGTTAATAAAAAATTCGGTCAGTTTACCGCCTTAGATAATATAAATATCACGGTGCCGACTGGCAAGCTGACCACTTTGCTAGGACCATCAGGCTGTGGCAAAACGACGTTGCTACGCATTATCGCCGGCTTAGAATATGCTGACTCAGGGCAAATATTGTTTGATGAGATGGATGTGACCAATACGCCAGTACAAAAGCGCCATATTGGTTTTATGTTTCAGCATTACGCATTGTTTCGTCATAAAAACATTGCCGATAATGTCGCCTTTGGACTGACCTTGTTACCAAAGAATGAGCGACCGAGTAAGGCAGATATCAATAAACGCGTTGCGGAGCTATTAGACTTGGTGCAGCTGCCACAAGTGGCCAATGCTTATCCGCATCAATTATCAGGCGGTCAGCGTCAACGGATTGCGCTGGCACGCGCCTTAGCAGTGAAGCCAAAATTATTGTTGCTCGATGAGCCTTTTGGCGCCCTCGATGCTAAGGTACGTAAAGAGCTGCGCACGTGGTTAAAGAACATCCACCATGAGCTTGGTATTACCAGTATCATGGTCACTCACGATCAAGAAGAAGCCCGCGCCGTCTCAGATGAGATCGTGGTCATGAATCAAGGGCGGGTAGAGCAGGTAGGCACATCGGAGGAGCTGATACACCAGCCAGCCAATGCGTTTATCAGTGATTTTTTAGACTTAGCATAGTGAAATTTGGTGCAGTTCTTCTATTATCACCCATAAAAAAAGACCTATTTATTGTAGGTCTTTTTTTATGGGTTAAAGCAGGTCTCAATTTAATTTGGTATCTAGCGTTATTGAGATCAAATGTTGATAGCAATAATGCTAGATAGTCATCATATCTCAGCAGGCTTGGACATGTCGATGTCTTTGCTAGATATTTGCTTATAAGTAATATCCAAAATCTCTTGGCACCATTCTGGCAAGTCGTCAGCGACTTCATACCACATCCACGTGCCATCGCGAACACAGCTTAAAATACCGAGTTTCTTTAAATGGTTCAAATGACGCGATATCGTTGGCTGTGGTTGATCTAGTATTTCTACCAACTCACCAACACAGCGCGATTCTTTGTTAAATAGAATTTGAAATATTTTTAAGCGCGTCGGGTCAGATAAGACTTTAAATAACTCGATAGGTCGTATCGTAAAATTATTATCAGACATAGAACAATTCCAATTGGGCTTTGTTAATAGGGGTTCAATATAACAGCAGTTATCTACAAAATCGATTAAAAAATGGGCTAAATTACAGTTCGTCGTTAATTTACTACCTTTCATCATATTCGGTTACACGCACGCTTATATTCACTTACATCAATTAACTGTGTGCAATATAACTCTACTTTGATGACTGTACTTTTATACCAATAATATATCAAATGCTATTGCAAATGATAATAGTTATCGTTATTATACATCAAGCCATAAAAATGACCGTGAATATCAAGACAAACACTCTACTCACCATTTTTATCATCAATGCACTAAATTTATGAGCAATAAAAGCAGTTACCGAATAGCGGTATTCAGAGGAGCCAGACCATGTACGTATGCATCTGTAATGACGTAAAAGAAAAGCAAATCAAAGCAGCCATTGCTTCAGGTATCGATACCCTTGACGGTCTAAAAGATACCCTCGATGTTGCGACTTGCTGTGGCTGCTGCGAACCGATGGTTAACGATTACCTAGATGAGTATCATGCAAGACTCGATGTCTTGGCTTACGCTGTTTAAGCGTTATCAAACCAGAGATTTACTACCCAGCTGTTCATCACCTCATTACACCAATATCACTAGTACGCCTCGATATCACATACATTCAATATTCCGCACTTATCCTTTGGTCATTATACATAAAGGGTAAGTTGCGAGCGTCCATATAACTTTACCTATACACCTACTACAATGATATTGAGCATCATTAGCAGCCATTATTGTGATAAACCAGTGACTACTAAAGCTAGTTAATTATGATTCTCAATTAGCATCTTATTCTTAGTTCATAACATTACAAGCTGTATAGCGCCTATATGCTACTATATCTGTCTCACGTTGTAAGACGTTTTGTTGATTTTGATCTTTACTGATCAGTTTACCAATAGTACTATCCTTATATGGGTAATTATGAATGTACGGTGATCTGTAAAATATAAATAGGGGAGTATAGGTTATGATAGGTAGCCCAAAAGTCATTGATTATTTGAATTTTTTGTTAGGCGGTGAGCTTGCTGCCCGTGACCAGTATTTTATTCACTCAGAAATGTATGCTGAGTGGCATTATAGCAAATTGTACGACCGTATCCATCATGAGATGGCAGATGAGACGCTACATGCCCAATCTATTATTCGCCGTATCCTAATGCTGAGCGGCACGCCAAAAATGACGGTCAATGCCATCAATATCGGCGCAACAGTTCCTGAAATGCTTCAACTTGACCTTGAGCTAGAGTATCAAGTGCAGCAGCACTTAAAAGACGGTATTGCTCTCTGTGAAGCAGAGCGCGATTATGTCACGCGTGAGATGTTGGTAGAACAACTAAAAGACACTGAAGAAGATCATGCGCATTGGCTTGAGCAACAGTTGCGCTTAATTGAGATGATCAGTCTGCCCAATTATCTACAAAGCCAAATGGCTGAAGTCACTCCCAATCTTGTTTAATGTCACGAAGATATGAACAATAACCATAGTATTTAGCATAAATAACGACATGAAAGGGAGAGAGATAATGAAAGGGGATAAAGAGGTTATTCGCGCTTTAAATAAAGTGCTCGGACAGTCATTGATTGCCATCAACCAGTATTTTTTACATGCGCGCATTGCGCGCCATTGGGGATTAGAAGCCCTCAATGAAAGTTTCTATAAACAATCCATCGCTGAGATGAAATGGTCTGATGAGCTGATTGCCCGGATTTTATTGCTAGGCGGTTTACCAAACTTGCAAGATTACGGCAAGATGTTCATCGGTGAAGATGTGCCAGAGATTATCGAATGCAATTTGCGCCTAGAAAAACAAAAATTCGATATCATTACCGATGCTATTACTCTATGTGAAACAAAGTCTGACTATGTGTCGCGCCAGCTATTGGTGACGCTAAAAGATGGTAATGAAGAGTATCAAGACTGGTTAGAGACTCAAGAAGACTTGATCGAAAGCATTGGGGTTGAGCGCTATATCCAATCACAAATGGATGATGACGCGCCTTAATGGTTCATTGTTGATACAATGAATCGTACTATGCTCTAAAAATGCCAGCGTGTCGTGTGGTTTATAATCACTCATATGCTGGCATTTTTGTGTCTCATATTTGACAATACGTACTATCTGCACTGCTGACAAAACCAACGCTTAATCAATATTTTTTCAAACTCTTTATCCAAAATCCAAATATCAGCGGCTCAGTATAAGCCGCGCCCATCTTCGGGCTTAAGTCGTAAGAAGTACAGCCCCGAGAGAATGGTTAAGACCCCAAGTATCCAATAGGTGGTTTGAAACGCTGTCAGCGTATCCATTTGTAGGCGTTCACGTAACAGCGTCAGTACCGCTGCCCCAAAAGCAATACCGAAACTAATCGCTAACTGCTGATTGACCGCCATCAAGCTATTGCCGCTACTGGTTTGAGCGCCTTCTAAATCACCGATAGTAATCGTATTCATCGCGCTGAATTGCATAGAATTACAAGCGCCCATTATGGTCAAAATAGGGATAAACCACAGCCACTGTGAGGCATCGGTAAACTGTGCCAACACAATGATGAGCGTGCCCATCAAAAACGTGTTGAAGACCAGCACTTTGCGATAAGTATGACGCTGAATAATTTTACTGACCCAGGGTTTAATCCCGATAGCACCGACCGCGATGGGCGCGAGTAGCCAACCTGCCTGCGACGGTGAGTATTCAAACACCACTTGCAGCAACAGCGGCAGCAAAAATGGTACGGCGCTAATACCTAAGCGCGTGAATAGGTTACCAGTGATGCCAATACGAAAGGTTCGAATGTCAAACAAACTCAAGGGGAACAACGGTGCTTGACAACGCTTGGCGTGCCAAATATAAGCGCCTATCAATAAACTGGCCACCAAACTAAGCAACAACCCATAAAACCCTCGACCAGTCTGTGAGCCGAACTCTACAGCAAGCGTAAACCCACAAGCAGCGGCAGCAAACAATAAAAATCCTGTCCAATCAAGCCGCTTGGTATCCTCAAATAGTGCCGGAACCAGTTTTTTGCCCATGATAAAGCCAAAAATACCCATCGGTATATTGATCAAAAATATCCAATGCCAACTGGTATATTGTACGATATAGCCACCTAAGACCGGTCCTACTAGCGGTGCTACCAAAGCAGGAATTACCGCAAAGTTCATGACAGTCAGCAGCTTATTGCGTGGGTAGGATTTGACCAATATTAAGCGAGCCACAGGCGTCATCATCGCCCCGCCAATACCTTGTATAACCCGTGAACCAATCAAAAAATCCAACGTTGGTGACGCAGCACATAGCAGTGAGCCAATACAAAAGATAATAATCGCTGCCAAAAATACTCGGCGCGTGCCGTATTTATCCGCCAAAAAACCACTGATGGGAATAAATATGGCCAAAGTTAGCGCATAACTGATCACCGCCCACTGCATTTTTAATGGAGACTCACCCAGTGCTTGCGCCATTTGTGGCAATGAGGTGTTCAAAATAGTGGCATCCAAAATTTGCATGAATAGCGCCACCGCTAGCACATAGGGCAAGTATTTATCTTGTGTCGGGGTTAGCGTTACCATGTAAATCTCATTAGATATCCCATCATAAAATGAACAAAATAGTCTATTGATGACTAATTCGCTATACCAACCGAGTAGTATAAGAAAGACTCAATCATAATAAAAGGGAATCAAAGTAACGGCTGGCGGTTGAGGTTATAGAATTCTGTGTTTAGAGATAATAATATTAACACTGCTTACAAGAGAGGACTTTAATATCAGGGTTGGTTATCGTTATAGTAAACCCTCGCTAACGACTTAAGCCAATAGATAAGCAATACAGCCAATCTCATCTCAATCATATGAGATTGGATTGACTACCGACGATATAATAAGTAGAAGCATCAACAATACGATAAAGATAAACTGAGGATATATTATGAGTCAGGAAAATAACAAAGCTTGCAATCATACCAATGGGCAAAACGATAAATATGTACCGCCAAAGGTTTGGACGCAAGACAAAGAAAACGGTGGTAAGTTTGCCAGTATCAATCGCCCAACAGCGGGTGCGCGCTATGAGAAAGCGCTGCCAGTAGGCGATGCTCCATTACAGCTGTACTCGTTGAATACGCCAAACGGCGTCAAGGTTAACATCCTGTTAGAAGAGCTTGCTGAGATTGGTGTTAAAGGTGCTGAATATGATGCCTATAAAATTGATATCTCTCAAGGAGAGCAGTTTGGTTCTGGCTTTGTAGCCATAAACCCTAACTCAAAAATTCCAGCCTTGGTTGATCATTCTTCCGATATAGCTGGCGAGCCGATAGCGCTCTTCGAGTCTGGTGCTATCTTGATGTATCTGGCAGAAAAATTTGACCAATTTATGCCTTTATCACTTGGCAAAGCACGGGCAGAGTGTTTGTCTTGGGTCATGTGGCAGATGGGCAGTGCGCCGTTCTTAGGTGGCGGCTTCGGACATTTTTATGCTTATGCGCCTGAACCGCTAGAGTACCCGATCAACCGCTATACCATGGAAACCAAACGCCAGCTCGATGTGCTAGATACCCATCTAAAAGACAGCACATATATGTGTGGTAACAATGAAGCCGATTATAATATTGCGGATATGATTATTTGGGCATGGTATGGACAATTGGTGCTTGGAAAGCTCTATGATGCCGCCGAGTTCCTGCAAGTTAATGACTACAAGCATGTGAAGCGCTGGGCACAGGCAATTGCTGAACGTCCAGCCGTTAAGCGTGCCGTAGACTTGTCATTAAAGCCTATTGACTAAACCTATCGATAACATACGCATTAATAAAATCAAGGCTGATAAGCAAATAGCCTATCAGCCTTGATTTTATCCGACATCTTGCTATTCTATATTCATATATGGTTATATTAAAATAGAGATATACTTACCTGTTTACACAATGATACATTAGTACAACAGATAGAAACCTTAGTACGTTAAGATAGCTTGAGTGCCTCAAGCAGATAGCACCTTAATAAGCGGGTATTTGTACTGCTCATTTAATTGGCTCAATACCATTGGGATACCAGTAAGGCGAATAGAGCGACTTATAATAGACTGAGTAAGTCACACAGAATATTTGATTGAAATAAGATTGACTATATTGATGGATAATGATTATGAAGGATGATAACCGTAAACGGATCAACTTCTCACGACAGGCGATGGCTAGCGAATTAAAAGTTATTAATACTAAACTCAGCGCCATTCATAACGATCAACAGATAGATGCTAATCGATACTCAATATTGCAATACAAAGCCAACTTAACCACCCATCCTAAAAAAATAAAAAAGATACTCTTATTGATGATAAAAAATAAAATACGATTACCTATGTTTGCTGCTATCAGCGCAGCTTTATTTAGTACAGCAACATTTAGTACAGCAACGATGGCCAGCAATGGCGTTGAATTTACCAATCAAGACTGGCAGGTAGTCTGCGACAATACTCGTACATGCCGGCTGGCAGGCTATCAAGCAGAAAACAATAGCGAATTTCCTATATCGGTATTGCTCATACGCCGTGCTGGCGCAAATGCTGGTGTGGATGGCAAAGTAAAGCTGGGCGGTGCTAAAGAAAGCTCAGCTAAAGCCTTGATGCAACTTGGCAATCGTCATCGTATATCATTGTTCATCAATGGTAGAGACTATGGCGAAACCAAGCCGTTTTCAACTGCAGCAGGTAATGCTGATCTGACCCCAACACAAGTCACAGCGCTACTAGAGGCACTGACTAAGTCAAGCAAAATTGAGCTAGTGCTACGTAACTCACGCTGGCAACTGTCTGATAAAGGGGCTAGCGCCGTCATGCTCAAAGCAGATGAAGCCCAAGGTCGAGTAGGGACATCATCTGCCTTTATCAATACTGATGGTGCCGCCAAATCAAATAGCACTGTATTGCCAGCTAAACCTGCACCAAAACTGCGCTTTGTGGCGCCCAATCCGAAAGCCGTCGCTAGTGACAATAAAAAGTTTGTGATGAAATCGTCGCAGCTAGCGGCGCTGATGAAAAGTACAATGAAAGATGCAGATAGTGACTGTCCCAATCTATCAGATAAATCACCATGGCGTGTGAGCCGACTGAATGGCTCACAGCTGTTGGCACAACACGATTGCTGGACGGGCGCTTATAATACTGGTGCAGGCATCTGGGTCATCAATGACAGTAAACCTTATAAACCGACATTGGTAACTACCAACGCCACTGGCTATGATAAGGGTAAAATCACTTCCGTACAAAAAGGTCGCGGCATCGGTGATTGTTTAACGAAGACTGATTGGGTATGGACAGGTAAGGCATTTGAAAAAAGTCATGAAAGTACCACAGGGCTTTGCCGTATGATTGAAGCGGGCGGTGCGTGGCAGCTGCCGACGTATGTCACCGAAGTTAAAATGGTGCGATAGCCGCCAATAATACTGCTGATTGTCTTATTACTCAGCATATTGAACGCGTACATCTATAAGCAAATTTGCTTTATTTACCGAGAAATTTAATAAATAGCTACATATAATATTTTATTGTGCTATACTGCGTCGCCACGTTAGCTTAGGCTTTCGTGAATTATGAGATTGATAACATCGCCTGCGATTTTGGGTCTAGGATGACCATAAGTAATTGTTGCCGATGATTTTGTGTACTTGAATAACCTGTCATGAAAATAGCAGTTATTTTTGACTCATATCTTATCTACCGAACCATAAATATGGTTTAAATTGGTTGTTATTCGCGATTATTTGCTTTGGACAAAGCATTAATAATACGCTTATATCAAACAAGGATGAGACACTCGGCACTACCACCAAAATACGTCAGACAGCACGAACGCATTTATTGTAGAGGCTCTAAGCTTTATTGGCTTGGCTTCTGATTATCGACACTTACATGTGGTCCGGTAATTCTTTAATAAAGGCAGCGTGGTGAACGGTTATCAGTGGTATGCATCAAGCTTGCTGAATTTACAGCAACTTATACTTACCAAGGATTCTCATGACTGATATTTTATCTGCAATCGCCGCTGAAAACGGCATCATCGAAAACACTGACACTCCAAATACTGATACTAATAATCAAGCGGCTACTACTGACGCGACTGATGAAGATCAAATTACCTTTGCTGAACTAGACATTGCCAAGCCGATTTTGACCGCGCTTGATCGCAGTGGTTATACCAATCCAACACCTATTCAAGCACAAGCGATTCCTTTTGCTCTAGCAGGTCGCGACTTACTATTGTCTGCGCAAACTGGTAGTGGTAAAACAGCGGCATTCGTTATCCCTGTACTTGACCGTTTAAGCCGTGCCACTAGCTTTGATAAACTAACTAAAGCCCTTATCTTAACGCCAACGCGTGAACTTGCTCAGCAAGTACATGATAGCGTACGTACTTATTCTAAAGATATGCGTGGTCTATTCTGCGTACCTTTAGTTGGCGGCGCACCATACAATGGTCAGATCACTGCGTTGAAAAAAGGCGTTCAAGTTATCGTTGCGACCCCAGGTCGTCTACTTGACCATATCAATGCTGGTCGTGTTGACTTATCAAGCCTAGAAATTTTGGTACTTGATGAAGCTGACCGTATGCTAGACATGGGCTTTGCTGATGACATCAGTGATATCCTTCGTGCCGCACCAATTGATCGTCAAACGATCATGTGTTCTGCAACTTGGGATGGCCCAGTAGGTAAAATCGCTGCCAGCTTCACTAAGAACCCTGAGCGTGTATCAATCAAAGTAGAATCTGCACACATCGAAGAAAAAGTGTACTACTGTGATGATTTTGATCATAAAAACCGTTTACTTGACAAAATCGTTTGCCAGCAAGATATGGAACAGATCATTATCTTTGCTGCTACCAAACGTAGCACTGAAAAACTGGCCAAACAGCTACAAGAAGCGGGTCATAAAGCCAGCTTCCTACATGGTGATTTGCCACAAAGCAAGCGTAACCGTATCGTTCAAGACTTGCGTAATGGTAAAGTCAAAATCCTAGTAGCGACTGACGTTGCTGCTCGTGGTCTAGATATCCCAGCTATCTCGCACGTTATTAACTATGATCTTCCACGTCAGACTGAAGATTACGTCCATCGTATCGGTCGTTGTGGGCGTGCTGGTCGTACTGGTATCGCTATCAGCTTATGTAGCATGGATGATCGTCCACAGCTAAACGCTATCAATCGTTACTTAGATCGCAAAATGGAAGTATGTATCATCGAAGGCATGGAGCCTAAGAAGACTTATGTACCTAGCGAAAATAAAGGTAATGGTCGTGGTCGCGGTCGTGGTCGTTCAAACGGCGGCGGTGGTAATGGTCAAGGTCGTGGTCGCGCGGGTGGTGGTTATCAAGGTAATCCTGCTAATGCTCGTGGTCGCTCAAGCGACAGCTCATCAACTGGTCAACGCGCTAGCAATGACAGCGGTTATCAAGGTAAGCCACGTGACACGTCAGGCAAGCCAAATGAGCGTTCAGGTGGCAAGCCGTATCAAGGCAAGCGCACTGGTGCTCCTAGCCGCGGCGATAGCACTGGCGTTCCACGTGGTGAGCGTGCTGCAACAGGTCGTGGTCGTCCAAGTGGCAGCCAAGGTCGCCCAGCAGGTCGTTCTGACAGCCGTGGTCAAGGTCGTCCAAACGGCAGCAACCGTGGTAACAACTCGTAATACTGTTATATTTGGTGATTAAAGTTATTAATTACTTGATCGCTTAAAGATAGCACTAAAAAAGCCAGATACTTGTTATCTGGCTTTTTTGTGTTTATTCGATCGCTGCTTGCGCGTTTTTTTCGCCTTGTCTATACTAACAAGCTTTTATTCATCGTGTGCTGCGGAGCTATTTGATGCCCGATACTTCTCATTTAACCATTGATAGTCTGCCATTAGCCTTTGGTATTATTATGGCTATTATCGGTTTGGTTTTTTATACCCAAGGATTACCCGGTAAATTCTGGCAGCGCTTTTATGCGATATTGCCGGGTATTGTGCTGTGCTGCTTTATACCTGCAACGCTAAACAGTTTAGGCGTCTTCGCTGACGGTATCGGCTCACAGATTTATGGCTTTACCGCCACGTATCTGTTGCCAGCAAGTTTGCTGTTAATGACCTTGTCGATGGATGTACCAAAGATATTGGGGCTAGGCTGGAAAGTCATCGCCATGTTTTTCGCCGCCAGTATCGCGATTATTATTAGTGGTCCAATAAGCTTGGGTGTCGCTAAATGGATATCGCCTGAGATGTTTACCGATGACACGCTATGGCGTGGGTTTTCGGCGGTGGCGGGTAGTTGGATAGGCGGCGCGGCAAATCAAGCAGCGATGAAAGAGTTGTTTGGCGTCAGTGATGATTTATTTGGGATGATGATTTTGGTCGATACCACCAATGCTTCATTATGGTTATTGGCTATCTTGGTATTGGCGAAGCATAGCGATAAGATAGATCGGCTATTGAGGGCAGACACCAGTAGTATTGATAAAGTGATTAAGGCGGTTGAGAATTATGAGCGTGATAATGCTCGTCCAGCCACTTTAAATGACTTGATGGTGATGTTTGGCTTATGCTTTGCTATGGTGGGTGTCGCACACTTTATTGGTGGTCAGATTGCAGGGTTTTTTGCGCCCTATAGCTGGGCTGTACAATATAGCTTTGCCAGCTCATTCTTTTGGATGGTTGTGATTATAACCTTGATAGGGGTAATTTTTTCCTTTACCAAGATTCGTAGGCTCGACCATGTGGGCGCTTCCAAAATTGGTACGGTATTTATCTTTATCTTGATTGCTGCTATTGGTATGCAAATCAATCTTGCGGGTATCGTTTCGCAATGGCGATTGTTACTTATTGGTTTATTATGGATGAGCATTCACGTTGTCATTATCTTTGCTGTGGCTAGGATAATTCGTGCGCCGTTTTTCTTTTTGGCAGTCGGCTCCAATGCCAATACTGGCGGTGCCTCATCAGCACCCATTGTCGCAACGGCATTTCACCCATCACTCGCGCCAGTTGGGGTGTTTTTGGGTATTCTCGGTTATGCGGTAGGTACTTTCGGTGGCTATATTAGTACCCAATTGATGCGCTTGGTAGTAGGGTGAGCGCTAATATAATGCTCAGCATTGGTAACGCTAGACGCTTCTGTAGTAACGCTAACTAGTCTGCGCTGTTAATCGCTATCATATTCATATGAGTCGGACTGGTTAGTATTGGTTGATAAACAACTATGTTGACCCATCATATCTCTACAGAGAGAAAAAATTTTCAATTTATACCAAGTTAATAACAAAAAGTCGACTTCACTGTCGGCTTTTTACTTGTAGTATCAATACATACGAAATTGAGCGAACACTCAAATTTGATATGAAATATTTTTAACCCAAAACTATAAGGATAAAACAATGCAAGCAAACTACAACCCAAAAATAATTGCTGGTGCAACATTCCCCAATATCGAAGTACCCACTTATAATGGTGGCGTGGCGCTATTGGGCAAGCCAGAAAATGGTCACGACTGGAAAATGGTGGTTGTTTACCGAGGTCAACATTGTCCAATTTGTACCAAATACCTCAATCAGTTAGAAACATTAAAATCGGCATTTAATGAAACGGGTGTCGACGTCATCGCTGTTTCAGGTGACAGCAAAGAGCAGGTAAAAAGCCATTTGGAAAAAATAAATGTAAGTTTTCCTATTGCCTATGATCTGACCGTTGAACAAATGAAAATGCTGGGTCTTTATATCTCCAACCCACGTTCAGAGAAAGAAACCGATCATCCATTTGCAGAGCCCGGCTTGTTTGTTATCAATACAGAAGGGGATATTCAGATTGTAGATATCTCCAATGCTCCTTTTACTAGACCTGAGCTGGAAGCTTTAGCAAATGGTCTGGCCTTTATCAGAAATCCAGAAAACAACTATCCTATTCGTGGTACACACGATTATGCTTAAGACTGTATTATTGACGACGGCATTTTTCTTGATGTCAGACATTTAATACGCTTAAGTGTGGCTGTAAACTCAAAACTAAACTAATACATAGTCAAAGACGTAAATTCATAGGGCAGTGCATCATAACCGATGCATTGTCTTTTTTATTGCAAACGCTCTGTATTGTTAACATTCTCTCCAAAAGCTGAAATCACAAGACTTATTCATACAGGTGTGCACTCACAGTCAAAAACTCTGCACTGTCAGTCAATCTATTTGCTAACAACCTCGCTATAGTAAAAAAGCTTCGTCATTAGGATAGATGACGACCAGACAAAGAATGAGTGTAATTGTTAAGTATTGACGGCCACATTGGGCGCTATACTTTACAGAGCCACTCATATCTTCTGATATAAATTTATAGACAGGGAGTCTCACATGAGCAAAGCTCACACTTCAATTGATCCTATTACTTTGTCCGTCGTACGTGGTGCCTTAGAAACGGCGCAGCGCGAGATGACGACAACCTTAGAAAAAACCGCACGCTCTAGCGTCTTCAACTTAGCTCACGATTATAGCAATGCTTTGTTTGATCATTTGCCTGAGATGATTTTACAGGGGCAGGATATTCCTATTCATCTAGGCTCGCTCATGCCAGCCATGAAAGCCGTTGCCGAATATTATGGTGATGATATTCATGAGGGCGACGTTATTTATCATAACGATCCTGTGATGATGGGTAGTCATATCCTAGATTGCTGTATGTATAAGCCAGTGTTTTATAAAGGTGAGTTGGTGTTTTGGACAGTATGCAAAGGTCACGTCACTGATATCGGTGGTCCCGTGCCGGCAGGATATAATCCAGACGCTAAAGAGATATACGCCGAAGGGTTGCGCATTCCGCCTATCAAAATATGGGAAAAAGGCGTTAGACGTCGTGATGTCATTAATTTAATTCATAGTAATATGCGCTCTCGTCGTAACCAAGAAGGCGATCTTAACGCTCAATATGGGGCTTGTGCGGTTGGTGAGCGTAATATGATTGCGCTGCTAGATAAGTATGGGGTAGAGACCGTCCGTGCGGCGATCGAAGAGCTAAAGAATATGGCTGATACCCATATGCGCTCATTGATCTCATCTATCCCAGAGGGTCAGTATCATGGCGAAGCAGTATTAGAAGACTCGGGTCACGGTTTAGGTGATTTGACCATCAGCGCTGATATTAAGATTAAAGACAGCGACGTGCATATTAAGATTACCAGTCCGCCGCAAGTGCCTTACTTTATTAACTCCTATGCGGGTAACTCGATGTCTGGCGTCCTGCTTGGCTTGATGATGTTTGCGCAAGTAGACCCACCGTACAACGAAGGGCTATACCGCTGTGTCAGCGTAGACTTGGGCGAACATGGCACGCTATGTAATGCCAAAGAGCCTGCCCCTCATGTCAACTGTACCACCACGCCGATGGAAACCTTGACCGATGCCGTGCGTATGGCATTTGAAGATGCCGCGCCAGATCGTGTGATTGCTTCTTGGGGTCATGCGTCTGGTATCAACATCTCAGGTATTGACCCAAAAACAGGGGAACAATACGTCACTATGATTTTGGCTTCTATTATCTCTGGTGCTGGCGCAACTCAGCAGATGGACGGCTGGCATGCTTGTGGCCCATTATGCTGCTTCGGCGCGCTAAGCTCCGGTGATATTGAATTGTTAGAGTATCAGTATCCTATTTTGATTCATAAGTATGGCTTGGCAGAAGACAGTGGCGGTGCTGGTGAGTATCGTGGTGGTTGCGGCACCGTATGGGAAGTTGAGCCATTAGGTCATGAGATGACTGTCGTAGCATTTGGTGAAGGACGTGAGCATCCAACAATGGGGGCTGCAGGAGCAGAGCAAATATCACCTGAGCTAAAGTTAGGTCGCTTAGAGATTGTCCATAAAGACGGTGTAACTGACCTATATAAGCAAAATATAATGACTGAAATACAACCGGGTGACCGTGCGCGTAATACCAATCCTGGCGGTGGCGGCTATGGCAGCTCGTTTGCACGGTCGGTACCCGCAGTATTAAAAGATGTAGAAGAAAGAATCATATCAGTAGCAGCGGCTAAGACTGAGTACGGTGTGGTTATTGACCCACAAACGCTGGCGGTCAATGAAGCAGAGACGAATGCTTTACGTCGTAAGCTGACGGCATAGAACCCAAAACTAACTGATGATATTAAATAATTTGAGTTAAGGATGACTTATGAAAAATGATTTCCGTATTGGCGTCGATGCTGGTGGGACATTTACTGACTTTGTTTTGGCTGAAAGAAGTGGCCATGTACATCTGTTCAAAGCACCTTCTACCCCTGAGGATGGTACCTTGGCCATTGCCAACGGGTTACAGCAAATCGCTACCCAGTTTGACCGTCCTATTGAAGATATTATCCAAGCCTGCGACCTATGCATCAACGGTACGACCGTCGCGCTAAACGCCTTGATTCAGATGAAAGGGGTAAAGGTTGGTCTGTTATGCACGGCAGGCCATGAGGACAGTATCGAGATACGTTTAGGTCATAAAGAAGAAGGGCATCGCTATGATGCTAGCTATCCGCCAGCACCGCAAATCGCCACCCGTGATCGTCGCTTTCCTATCCGTGGTCGTATCTTAGCTGATGGCACTGAACACGAGCCGCTAAATGAGCAAGATATCCTCGATGCGATTAAAGTGTTAAAGCAGCAAGACGTTCAGGCTGTTGCTATCTCTTTCGTCTGGTCTATTCGTAATACTCAGCATGAGCAGCGTGCTAAAGAGCTTGTTGAGCAGCATATGCCAGGGGTATTCGTCTGCTGCGGTAGTGATGTCTATCCACAGATTAAGGAATACACCCGTACCTCAACGACCCTAGTAAATGCTTATTTAAGCCCAGTTATGGCATCTTATGTCCATAAGATTGACGACTACTTTAAGGCGCTAGGCGCTGAACAGCCTGTACGTTATTTCCAGTCTAATGGTGGGCTTGCTGTCGGTAGTATCATGCGAGAGCGTGCGGTAAATGCCATTAACTCGGGGCCAGCATCTGCACCACAAGCGGGTCTGTATATTGCTAGCCCTTTTGGGATTGATGATATTATTACGGTAGACATGGGCGGTACTTCTTTTGACATCACCATGGCGAAGGCAGGCAGAACCAGCCTCAACCGCGATATTGATTTCTTACGTAATCGTATTGGCGTGCCTATGATTCATGTAGAGACATTAGGGGCGGGCGGTGGCTCTATTGGGCATGTTAATACCTTTGGTATGCTAGAGGTTGGCCCTCAGAGTGCTGGCGCGACTCCTGGACCGGCATGTTATGGTAAAGGTGGTGACTTGCCAACCGTCACAGATGCAAACTTAGTATTGGGCTATCTACAGCCGAATGCGGTGTTAGGTGGTAGTGTGACTTTAGACAAAGACAAAGACAAAGCGGTACAAGCGGTGCAAACACACATCGCTGATCCGCTAAACATCGAGTTAGATCATGCCGCATTTGGTATCAGTGCTATCGTTAACCAAAACATGTCTAATGCCATTCGCCGTATTACTATCGAAAAAGGCTATGACCCTAGAGACTTTGCGCTAGTCTGCGCAGGCGGAGCAGCTGGCATGCATATTATTGCTCTGGCCGAGGAGATGGGCATTGGAACTATTTTAATACCAAAAATCGCATCCTGTCTCTGTGCCTTTGGTCAGATTATCTCTGATATCAAGTATAACTACTTAGCGACACAAATGATGATCCTTGCGCCAGAGGTAGAACTGCAATCACTCAATGCTAAGCTACAAGAGCTTGAAGAACAGGGTGTACAAAAACTGCTAGAAGATGGCTTTACAGATGAAGATATCACCATCGAACGTACCATGGAGATGCGCTATGTTGGTCAGGTGCATGAATGTAACGTGCTGATACCGAATGGTAAGCTCGATGCTGATAGTGTCAACACCATCTTAGAGTTGTTCCATCATCGCCATCGTGAGCTTTATACCTATGATGAGCGTGATAGTCATGTCGAGCTGGTCAACATTGAGGTATCGGTAATTGGTAAAATCAGTAAGCCAAAACTACCGAGCCTTGTGCCGCAGCAAGGGGATATTAGTAATGCTAAAACGGGTAGTCGCGAGATGCTGTTCGATCAATCCTATGACTGGATTGATACGCCTATCTATGACGGTGAGAAGTTCGGTGCTGGTGCTTTGGTCACAGGTCCTGCGCTCATTCAAGAGCCAACCACTACCGTGGTCATTAAAAATGGCTGGCAAGCAGAGCTGCATGAGACTGGCACTTATAAGCTGACTCGAGCAGCATAGAGATAAGTTGTTAAGCAAAACCTACTAGAGGTTTCACCAACTAAAGGCTTCAGGCATTAAATACTTTTTAATGCCTGAAGCCTTTTTTATTTTATGATATAAAAGAGGATTATTGATCAATAACTGATAGGATATCAGTACAGTTGTATACCATATATTGAGTGTTCAAGGATGAATGCAAATCAAAAGCCAAACCGTTATCAAAATACCTCTCATCAAACCTTGCTAGCAGATAAGACAAAAGACGTCACTGCACATGATTTATCAATGAATAAAAATTTTCTAAGCCTCTCAGGGTTAGAGATGCCAGCAACGGATCGCATGCAAACCTTAGGTGCCTTCGATTGGAAACATACCATCAATGAGACTTATTTTGATCTTGATGTTAGTTTTCGGCAACCGAATAAGTTTTCTGGTTTTTTGCAACATGCTAAGCTTCTAGAGATAGGTGTTTCGCACTATCATGCTAATACTGTGCACTATAATCGCGGCAGACAGAGCTCTGGCTATATTGATGACAGTATTTTAATTACTTTTCCTATGACAGGCGACGTCCGTTTTACCCAAAAAGGACGGCAGCTGACCTCTAAACCCGGTCAATTCTTTATTGAACTGTCCAGCTTACCTTATGAGTTTTATCATTTGCACGAAGCATCACTGTATGTGATTAAAGTGCCTTTAGCGCTACTAACCCCGCAAATGGGTACTATAGAGCGGCAGTTTGCCCGCAGTCTGTCTATTGATGAAGGGGCAGGCAGGTTACTGGTATTTCAAATTGGTCAAATACTGGCGCTTATTCATAACAATCAGCTGGGTGATTTAGAGATAAAAATATTAGAGCAGCAGCTGCTGAATCTTATTGTATTGACATTGAGTGCCCCGAAAGAGGTGATGATGAGTTGCAGCTCGTCCATACAGTCGGTGCACCTAAAGCGCATCGAGAATTACGTTTATTTGCATCTAGAAAACTCCGGTTTAACTCCAGCGATGGTCGCTGCTGCTTGTCATATCTCTGCTAGATACCTACATAAGTTATTTTCTGAGCTACCTTATACTTTTTCAGAATGGGTCAAGGAATTGCGTTTAAAGAAAGCCAATCATATTTTGAAGAGCAAAAGCTACGTGACTATAGATGAGGTCGCTCATAGGGTAGGCTATGCCGATCAAGGTTATTTTTCACGCATTTATAAGCAGCATTTTGGTTATTCGCCGCGAGATACACCAGGCACAGTATAGTCATTGTTATGTACTCTGTCATGCAGTCGCCGTATAATTTATGAATTGAGCATAAGTGCGTATATTAAGTTAAGGAAAAACCAAGATGACTGATACTACAAATCATAAAACAGCAAAAGTAGAGATATATGAAAGCGCTGATGGAAAAGCGCAGGTAGACGTACGTTTTGTACAGGATACGGTCTGGCTGTCACAATCACAAATGACTGAGTTGTTTGGTCGTGACCAATCAGTGATTTCGCGTCATATTGCCAATGCCATAAACGATGAAGAGATCGCTGAGAAAAGCAATATGCAAAAAATGCATATTGCAAATTCTGACCGCCCTGTGACTTTTTATGACTTAGATGTGGTTATCTCAGTAGGTTATCGCATCAAATCTCCCCAAGGTGTGCAGTTTAGACGCTGGGCAACGCAGCGCTTACGTGAATACTTGGTTCAAGGCTATACGCTCAATCAAGAGCGCTTTGATAAAAACTCGAGCGAACTACAACAAGCATTAAATTTAATTCGAAAAACCGCGCAAAGCCCTGAGCTGAATACCGATGAAGGTCGCGGCTTGGTTGAAATTATCAGCCGTTATACACAGACATTCTTATGGTTACAGCGTTATGATGAAGGCTTGCTTGATAATCCTTCAGGGGAGGATGGCGGTATCTTACCCAGTCCGACTGAGGCGATGGCAGCGCTGACGGATTTAAAAGCGCAGCTTATAAATAGAGGTGAAGCGACCGAGCTATTTGCTAAGCCTCGCGGTGATGGTTTGGACAGCGTATTGGGTAATTTACAGCAAACCGTCTTTGGTGAGCCTGCATACCCGACCATCGAGAGTAAAGCGGCGCATCTGCTGTACTTTATGGTCAAAAATCATCCTTTTACCGATGGTAATAAACGCAGCGGCGCTTTTTTGTTTGTAGATTTTTTGCATCGTAATAATCGACTGCTCAATGATAAAGGTGAGATGGTCATCAACAATACCGGGCTTGCCGCATTAACCTTGTTGGTCGCTGAATCTGACCCCAACCAAAAAGAAACCTTGATTAAGTTGATTATGAATATGCTGGCATTAGAGGGTTGATAAACAGGCTTATTGTCAGCATTATTTAACATCATAAAACGCATAACGCTAATAATAAAAAGCACAGTCCAACGATAAAATTAAAGGAAATTCAATATGTTTAGCATGATAAAAGTCTGGCGCGAGCAGCGTATCTTGGACAATAGCGAGTTTACTCATGCTGACTGGATGCAAGCTGCTCAGCGTATTGTCATACTTGATAGGTTGAACGAAGATGAGCTAACACGCTTGTTTGAGCTGGCGACGTTGTTTTTGGCGGATAAGTCGATTACTGGGGCGCAGGGTTTCGAGATTACCAATGCGGTGCGGCAATCCATCGCCTTGCAAGCTTGCTTGCCTATCTTAAACCTTAGCCTTGAGTGGTATGCTGGCTGGTCAGCCATTATTATTTATCCTAGTTCCTACAAGAGCGAAACCACCACTGTCGATGAGCTGGGCATTGTCCATGAGGGCAGTCAGCACCGTAGCGGCGAAGCATGGCTGCGCGGCCCCGTTATTCTGTCGTGGAAGGATGCCAAACACTCAGGGGAGCGCGACGGTCATAATGTCGTCATTCATGAGTTTGTGCATAAACTTGATATGTTAAATGGTCGTGCCAACGGCTTTCCACCGCTACAAGTGGATATGAATCCTGCGCGCTGGACTGAAATTATGACACGAGATTTTGAGGATTTTCAAAGCCATCATAAATCAGGTCTTGATCGTTATGGCGCGACTAATCCTGCGGAGTTTTTTGCGGTACTCAGTGAGGTGTTTTTTGAGACGCCGCAAAAGCTGATCGATGCTTACCCTGATATTTACGACATAATGATGAAGTTTTTTCGCCAAACACCACTTTAATCAAAATCATTAATAGTCACTATTAATGTTCGATAATGAATATATAGGCATGAAAAAGCAATAAAAAAGGGCAGTGCATAGGTTTTATGACACCGCCTTTTTTTTGGCTTATTTTTCCTTTAAGTCTATGTTTTTTTTAGATAAAAACTATTTAAGTTGTCCATTACTCATTCACAATAGCGACCAAATAGCGTTTACCTTCATACTCTTCAAACACTAAACGCATGATGCGCCAATCCATACCAGCGTATTCCTCCGAGCCTTTATGATAAAACTCGACAACCTCTGAATTGGGATAAATTTTCTTTAGGTTATTAATCATATTCCCACTGTGTTGGAACTCATTAATACTGATACTGGCATTGTTAAATTTGCTAGCATCAATCCACGTGTCTAAATATGTAGGTAGTGGCGTGACGAGTAGATCGCCCGTACCGTCTTTTTCACCCCAAGTAAAACGAATTTTGGACTGTTGCAAATATTGGGCGAATTGTTCACGGTTAAAGACTTTATCTGTCTCAGGACGCACATAAGCATACATCGAAAAACGGACGCCACGGGTTGGATGAATATCATTGGTGATGCGAGCGAAGTCTTTATTCGCAAGCGCGCGCTGAATACGTAAGGCTTGCTGCTTAAGGGTTTGCTGACTGATATCGGAGACAACAGGCGTTGATGAATGGCCGTTAGATTGATTTGGAGTGGCTATATTGGATTCAGCAGAAGATTGACAGCCAGTTGCTGCTAGCGCCAAAGCCAATGCGCCGCCAACGGTTAATTTAGATGAACGGTCTTTGAAAGTAGATAGTAGGGTCATAAAGCATCCTTATCGCAGTGGTTATCGAAATATACGTTACTGTGAATATAATTGGGCAAATTTCACAAGATTACTAAGCAAAAAGTTATTAAGTAATAGATCGTTTTTAGTAGATAAACCGGAATGATACGATAATACAGCAGAGTCATAATATGGTTATGATGTAATGGTTTATAACACTTATATCATTGAAGCTCGTAGAGAACGCTATGCCAACACATTATTCACTGACGCTGCTAGCTATGGGACTAATAGCAACCAATTCTGCTATAGCTGATATAGCAGAGTCAACTCAGACTTATGCAGCCATAAAAATAGCGACCATTAGCAACATGTATCAGCAAGATGTCAACAATCAAGGCATGGATAATCCGGTCGTATTGCAACAGTATGCCGACCCAGATCTACAAGCCGCGATGCAGATTGAGCAAGACTATTTTGATAGAGAGCAAATATCTTGTCATGTTGATTATGATGTATTGTGGGATTCGCAAGATCCTGATTATACCCAAGACAAACAGTTTTCGATGACTGACCAAGGATTGGTGCAAGTGAGTTTGGCACATGGCAGCAATGTTTATTATGAGTTGTCATGTAATGGTACCGATGACGATGCTAATTGCCGAGTAGCAGATGTGATTTTAGATGAAGATGGTAAGTCTTTACGCAAGCATCTACTAGAAACCTGTCGCTAGTAAATGTTGAGTATTATTTTTATTAACATCTAAATATAAATATAAAAAGCTATAAACCCTAAATAAAAATCACAGTGCCAATCATGAAAGCTTATAAATGGCACTGTATAAAACTATGAGCCTAACTTCTAAAGCCATTGGTTTGTTTTCGCATAATGTATATTATGTTAAATAAGCAGTATCTGATAGTAAATTCATGGAATTATAATCATAAACCTTTTACCTATGTGTTGTAGATACAGTAATTCTACCATTCATTCAAAGTTAATCTGTTCGATGAACATATTCTGACTATGGTTAATATGTGTATTACCTTCACCATGCATAGCTAACCTTCTGCGTAGTTTCTTATTCTTAATCATCACCAACAGCCAATTTCGCTATCATTCAATTGTTAGCATCTTAATCATCTGGCTTCTTGGTACGAATGCTCTTGCAATACGTTAGGCATATAAAGATATCACTACCTATAGATTATTAGCTTAGCTCAAAAATCATAACTCTTTTGATTTTCTGTTACTTCATATCAGTTCTAATAGCGCATGTATGATCTTACAATACTCTTACTTAGCCTGTCTGCAAGTCTGGTTTGGAACTACCTTATAGTGGCGAATATCATGACCAACTAAGCTGTAATACTTTTTGTTTTAAGTTATCAAAAACCCCTCATTATTCGTAATATAATTTCATCTAAAGCACTAATTTGACAACCGCCAAATTTGCACAGAACAGTACTATGCCCCTAATTTTTGTATTCTGTGCACGTACAGGAGCATGGTTTTTGTCGAAAATATGTGCAATCAAATGCTAGGCAAGGCATCCATCTTATATTAACCCCAATTATTTGACCAAAATAACCAGTAATAATAAGCTACAGCTCAATAAACGCATAGCCTACCCTTCCTTCAGTCGTTATGCTATAATCATCCCCAAGTGAAGGTTGGGGATGATTATACTTTAAAACCTTTCATTTAAAGGGTTTTGCAAAATAACTAATGAATAATAGTGTCCATGTTAGTGTCCAATAGCTATCTGTATTTCTCAGAAGACGCTTTTCAAGATTTATAAAACGTGCGCAAAGATTGCTCTAAATCTAAGTATAGAGTTAATAGATTAACATTCACAATTTACCTAGCTTATAAAACTGACGGATGTACATCATGACTGTCGATAATTTAAATGATATCAATAAACTTGAATGCCGAGATAAAGATTACTCGGTCAGTGTCTCAGGTATCGCGGGTTTAAGTATTCGTACTTATCCAAATGGTAAAAAGGAATACTACTTACGGTACGCTCATCCGCATATCGATGGTAAGCGCCCTAGAATGATGTTAGGTAAGGTCGAAGATGTCAGTCTATATGAAGCTAAGTATAAAGCAGAAACTATACTTAGCACGGTCGCACAAGGCTCCGACCCTAAAGCCATTCATAAAAAAGAACAAGTCAATAAGTATGCTCATCTAAAGAACGCCACATTTTCTGAAATCACACAAGCGTGGCGAGATCACAAAACGTCAAGTCGTCACCATAGTAAATCTAGAAAGCGCGCGTTTAGTGACTCAACCCTTAAATTTTGGGATTTATGTCTAGGATATATGTGTCGTGAGATTGGCGACTTAAGAATGAACGATATCACAAGCGAGATGATATTGAGTGTATGTGAGGCGATTCAAAACAATGAAAATCAAGCAACCTTCGTTGGTGCAAGCACTAGGCTTTATACCGAAAAAGTCTTCTCATTTGCTGTTGCAAGAGGATTATGCGATAGAAATGTAGCTATTGATACACGTGGTGAGCTAGCACCTGCCAGTTCAGGCAACCACTTACCAGCCATCACCAAGCCTGATCAGTTTGCCACTCTCCTAAACGATATGTCCAATTTCAAAGGTGCAAGTAAAATCACATTGGAGGCAATGAACTTACTACCGTATGTCTTTGTGCGTAGTATCGATTTGCGGTCTATGCGTTGGCAAGATATAGATTGGGATAATAAGCTATGGGAGTTTTCTCCTACTAAAGGCGAAGGTCGTGATGACATGGTGTCGCACTTAGTTGTACCACTAGCCACTCAAGTAATTGAGCGCTTAAGAAAAATACAATCAGTCACAGGTCATAAAGAACATGTATTTGCATCGATACGCGCCTCGAGCAATCCTTATATTAGCAAAGCGACTTTAGTACAGATATTTCATAGGCTTGGCTATAAAGATGTGCAATGCGCTCATGGATTTCGAGCATCAGCTAAAACCTTACTTATGGAGCAACCTGAACTGCGTTATTCAGATATCGTGACCGAGCTGCAATTAGGACATCGAATAAAGGATACGCATGGCGGCGCTTATAACCGATTAGATGAAATTGATACTCGAATACTGATGATGCAAGATTGGGCTGATTATATAGATAAGCTCAGGGGTTCAACGTAATGATTGCTTTAAGTTGTGGTTATCGCTCAACAATAATATACCTATTAGCATTCACAATAGCCCTTTGCATAGCGTCTTATTCCCAGTCATCACATAACAACCAAAACACCCTAACATTCGATTGTTGGTAGCTTAGATATTGGAATTTCTGCAACCTCGCGCTTGTGATCAACGACCAAGCTGACGGCTTCTAAGCTCCGGTATCTTATTTGCAATAGCTCATTTCGTATGCTGACAAACTCTATAGCCTCGGTTTAATTATCCAGTTTTACCAAACAGTCAGAATTAATATCAGCAATCGTTTTAGCACCAGTCAAGGTCATTGCGACGCGTATTTCTTTATCTAGCAGTTCTAACAAATTGCTTACCCCTGCACTGCCATCCGCTGCTAAAGCATAAATAAAGGCGCGCCCTAGCATGCAAATATCAGCGCCCAAAGCCAACATACGCACAATATCTAAGCCATTGCGTATTCCAGAGTCGGCTAAGATTTTAATCTCTCCTTTAACCGCATCGGCAATAGGAGGCAGAGCACGTGCACTGGATAAAACACCGTCCAGTTGTCGTCCACCATGATTGGATACGACTATGCCGTCGGCCCCAAAACGTACCGCATCTTTGGCATCTTCTGGGTCCAAAATACCTTTGATGACCATAGGCCCATCCCAGTACTCGCGAATCCAATCTAAATCTTTCCAAGAAATAGAGGGATCAAAGTTATTACCTAGCCAGCCTATATAGTCTTCCAATCCTGTTGGCTTACCTAAATAAGCAGAGATATTGCCCAGATCGTGCGGACGGCCATTTAGTCCTACATCCCATGCCCATTGCGGATGCGTCATAGACTGGAAGTAACGGCGCATAGTGGCATTTTTACCGCTCATACCAGAGTGCATATCTCGGTAGCGTGCCCCTGGTACCGGCATATCCACCGTGAAAACCAAGGTCGAACACCCCGCCGCTTTGGCACGCTCCAAGGCATTTTTCATAAATCCTCGGTCCTTTAATACATAAAGCTGAAACCACATCGGACGGTTGATTTTAGGCACCACTTCTTCAATCGGACAAACCGAAACTGTCGACATGGTAAACGGAATGCCTTTTTGATCGGCTGCCATAGCGGCCTGCACTTCTCCGCGGCGGGCATACATACCTGTCAGACCTACGGGTGACAACGCGACAGGCATAGACAGAGTTTCATTAAATAACTGCGTCTCGAGACTAAGCTGTGACATATCATTCAGTACACGTTGTCTAAGGGCAATTTTTGATAAATCTTCAACATTATGTTTTAAGGTATATTCCTCATAAGCACCGCCATCTATATAATGAAATAGAAATGGTGGCAGTCGGCGCTTGGCAGCAGCCCTGTAGTCGTTTGGAGATGAAATAATCATACGCTTGCCCTTATTCTGTTAGATATCTATGTAATATTTTTGAATCTCTAATTATTTATTGATTAGTGCTAAACGATGGATGCAATTGGCTTGTTTTTGAAGCAGCAAGCTTAGCCCAAACTGCCTATTACAAACAGCACGAGCAGTTACGTTTGGTTTTTGACATTTTACCGATGCCGGGATTAAAGCTATTGGTTGGGTCTAGACTTTTATAGAAATTCTGCAAATCAGGCTCTGCTTCGTATAGATGACCGACATTATGCTCAGCAGGATATTTGGCTCCGCGTGCGCTCAATAGCTCTAACATCATCTTTTTAACAAGCTTGGCATCACTGCCCTTCTTTAATATATAGTCTTGATGAAACACATAACAAAAGAAATGTCCGTAATACAGCTTCTTTTCTAAGTGTTTTTCAATGTCTTCAGGCAAGCTTTCAAGCCACTCTAGCTCGTTACGTGGTATGGCAATATCCAGCGCTAATATCTCACCGACCTCTTTTTCATGTATAACTTCATAGCGTAATGCGGCACCGGCTGCGGCAAAACGATTTAAAAGCGCGCTTTCTGATTCTTCCTGACTACATTCAAAATAGTTACCCGTGTCCGACGCATCAAAAAACGTCTTCAGAAAATCTTGAGCCTCTGCTATACCTTCATCACTCATTTTTATGATGAGGTGATGCTCGTATTGATTACGGTACTCCATCATGCGCTTGGGCAAATGCTTTGGAAATAGAGTAGCGATAAACTGCATGACTTTGTCAGTGAAATGCTTTGGCATCCATGACCACTTATGAAATTTTGCATCCATAGCGCCTTTGATAGAGAACAGTCTAGGTAAAGCATTTGTACCGAGATGCTTGATACTCAAGAACGTGTCTTTACCGTATTTAGCGGAGACATCAAATATATCACGATGCATATACTCGCCCACTTCAGGGATATTGTCGAAGCGGGATAGTATCTGTCTTCTGAGCTGTGCAAGCTCACTCACACTGTTGGTGCCTATGTAGAAAGTTTGCTCTTTTGCCGCTATTGGATAAGTGTCAAGACGTACTGCAAATACGGCAAGCTTGCCAGCACAGCCGCTTGCTTCATACAGTCTGCGCTTGTCCGCATTAAAGCGACTGGGCGTGCTTGCATCAACATCTTTTACTCGGGCGATGTACTCTCTGTCAGATGCGAGCTTACCAGTGTCAGGTAATTCTCTTCTATCAAAATGACCGTTTTGCAAATTCGTTAATATTTCTTCAGGAGTATCACCCAACTTGACGTCTAGATGATTGACTAGCACCAGTTGACCGTGTTCATTTATTTGGGCAAACAATGCAAGCTCGGTGTAAGCAGGCCCTCTTTTAACCAGAGCTCCACCAGAGTTATTAGATATACCACCAATAATAGACGCACCTAACGTCGAGGAACCGATGACAGAGTGAGGCGCTCTATTGACAGCATTAAGCTGACTTTGCAACTGATGCAATGTCGCCCCAGACAAGCTAATCACTTGCTCGCCATCATTCACCAAATACAACTGGTTTATGGCAAGCGTATTAATCACCACAACGGGTCTATCGTAGTCATTACCGCTTGGTGTTGAGCCTTCAGTCAGGCCTGTTTTTGCCGCTTGCATAATGATAATACAGTCGCCTTCAACGCACACTTCTAGGCTACGCCAAATGTCCAGCAATGTTTGCGGAAACAAAACCGCTAAGGCACTGCCGCCACCAGAGCGCCACCCCATTCTATAGTGCTCATTTTTCTCTGGATCAGCTTGTACATTACTCGCGCCTAGCAAGTTGGTTAGTTTATCTAACACCTGATCAGGACTAAGCATGCCTTGAGAAGCTTGATTTGACGAAGATATATGACGCTCCTTATCTTGTAATGGTGTGTCACTCATGATGCCAAGGGACCTTGAAAACCAAAAATATAAATGGCGGCCATGACGATGATGCCACAGAACAACACATAGTATATGGTGGGTAAAATAGTACGCCTAAGTGTGGCGCCCTCCATACCAAGTAAACCCACCGTTGCTGATGCAGCCACCACGTTATGTATGGCAACCATATTACCGGCTGCGGCACCAACCGCTTGCGCTGCGATGATTAGAGAAGGTGAAATATGTAAGCTCATGGCGGCTTCATATTGGAATTGACTGAACATCATATTAGATACGGTATTAGAGCCTGCGATAAATGCACCTAAAGCACCAATGGTTGCACTAATCAATGGAAAAACATTGCCAAAAGTACCTGAAAACAACTCTGCACTGGCGACTGGCATACTCGCCACATCTGATAAGTTTATGCCTGAATTAATAAAAATTCTAACCATTGGAATCGTAAAGATAAGTACAAAACCTGCCCCTAACACAGTCTTACCTGATTCTTTAAAGGCACTGTTTAGTGCGCTGACGGGCTTTCTAGTTTGAAAAGCGGCGGCAACCAAAGCACTAATTAGTAACAAGCCGCCCGGTAAGTATAAAGGACTAAAACTGGCACTGATATCTGTCTCACCTAAAATCGAGGTTAGGTCTACTGCTACACTGTTAAGTAAAGACTGAAAGCCTGTAAATACTCTTGAAAACACCAGTAAAAGGGCAACCAATAAATAAGGGAACCACGCCATAAGGGTGGACATCTTCTTATCACTCAAGGTTAGCGTAATATCTTCTTTACTGACCACTAACTTACCAAGCCATTCACTCGGCCAGTTTTTTTGCGGTTCAAAATCCCATGTGGTTTTTGGTACCAAAAACCCTCTTTTAGCAGCATTAACAACGACAGTAATACTGACCAAGCCACCGACCAGTGACGGAAACTCTGGCCCTAAAAAAACACCGGTTATCATATAAGGGATTGTAAATGCCAAGCCTGCAAAAATTGCAAACGGCCAAATCGCAAAGCCTTCCCGCCAGCTTTTGTTTTTACCAAAGAAGCGAGTGAGCATCATCACCATAAAAAGTGGCATAAACGTACCAATGACACCGTGAATAATGGCGACTTGACTGGTAATCAGTTGTAAAAATTCGCCCCACTGTACTCCTTGTTGTGCCAGTTGAGCACTAATGGCAGCTTTATCTAACCCATCATTTACCCCTATCACAATAGGCGTACCGACCGCACCAAATGATACAGGTGTACTTTGTATCATCATTCCCATCAACACCGCACCCAGCGCCGGAAATCCTACTGCCACCAGCAAAGGCGCTGCAATAGCGGCAGCTGTACCAAAACCAGAGGCGCCCTCAAGAAAGCAACCAAAGCACCATGCAATAATAATGGCTTGCACACGCCTATCTGGCGATACATTAGTAAACCCAGCACGGATAACGGCGATTGCACCAGTATGTTTTAATGTATTCAACAAAAAAATAGCACCAAAGACTATCCACAATACCGAAACCGTAATGACCAAACCCTGAATAATAGATGATGACACTCGGTTAAGCGTCATATCCCATATAAAAATGGCAAGCGCAGCGGTAACCACTAAAATGATAGGCATTGTTTTTTTAGCTGACCATTGCAAACCTATCAGAAAAATACCACAGAGAACGATTGGCAGTAATGCCAAAAGCCCATATATTGTTTGATTCAAAATTACATCCTTTTGATTGTGTGATCTTCCTTGAACTAAGTCATCGAAGCCTTTATTTTGACGAATCTATGATGACTAAGTTGTATTAAATATTCACAAATAGGGACTGCTTATTTACTAAAGCTGTCTTGTAGACAAAGCCGAGCACGACTTGCGACAGTTTATGTCCCAATGTTAAAAATGCCCTGAAATAGTCTACGCCTTGTTAATTCATTGATATATTGCATCAATGGACAATGTTATTTTCCTTTTTTGCTATAATTAGAAACACATTACTAAAATTGGAGAACAAGTGTGACCAAAGCTGACGACATGATTTTATTCGTTCAAGTTGTCGAAGAAGGGTCATTCTCTAGAGTCGCTGAAAAATTATCATTGACGAACTCGGTAGTGAGCAAGCGCATTGCGAGATTAGAAGAGAACTTAAATATACAACTGCTTTATAGAACCACTAGAAAGTTGAGCTTAACCGATGCAGGCAGGGCGCTTTATAACAAAGCTAAAATTGCTAAATCCGCCTTTCAAGAAGCTGAAAATGCTGTCACGGGTTACGGCGAAGATATGAAAGGTCATATACGTATAACCATGCCTGTGGTCTCTGCGAATTTCATATTTAGCGAATCTATTGCCGAATTCTGTAAACAACACCCTGAAGTATCAGTAGAGTTACAAATTACCAATCGATTGGTTGACTTGATAGAGGAAGGATTTGATTTGGCACTAAGGACCGCTGTGCTTGAAGATTCTTCACTCATTGCAAGGCGCCTTATAGATAGCCAGTGGATTATATGCGCGACTCCAGCCTATTTAGAGCAACATGGTGCGCCTCAAACTCCTGAACAGTTACAAAATCATGAGTGCTTGGTTTATAAGTTTGATAATACGGCTAACAGTACATGGCCGCTATATATAGACGGCAAAGAGCAATTAATATCTGTCCCTGGTCGGTTTCATAGCAATCATCTGAGTGCAATTAAACAAGCCGCGCTTAGCGATTTAGGTATCGCTTTTTTACCACAAGTGTTGATCTATGAGGAGATACAGAAAAATACACTCACGCAGATTTTACAATGTTTTACCAGCAAGAAGCTGGGGCTATATGCGGTTTATCCTAAGGCCAGACAACCGGATCAAAAGTTAAAACTGCTCGTTGCACATTTACGAGACTCATTACATCAAAAACAGGCTTACTACTACTAAGTAATAAGCCTGTTTTTGATGTATATAAAAAAACTAATAAAGCGGTCTTAAAATTAAAGAGATAGTGAAGAGTTTTTTATGGGCAATAAAAACTGATTGATGAGCCAAATATAATTATCATATTAGCTACATTGGCAAGTTAGGTAATCAAGTCATAACACATTGCTGTTCTGAATATTAACTTGCTTGCGTATCTATTGTCGTATTATCTTCTTCATTTGCTAGCTCAGACTCAGTGTCAAACTTACGCTGAATCTCCTGATAAAAAGAATGGCCTGCGTTGGTTAATATATAAGCTTTTTTGCTAGGTACTTCAATCATAATATCTCGATGAACCAATAGTTTCATAACCACGTCTTGTAACGTCCGCTCACCTTTTGTGATGAGTTTGGACTTCTCCAATATCTCTTTAACATGAGGCATGTCTGCCATTTTCAAAAAATCATCTTCAGTCAAGCCACCACTTTTTGCATTGGTTAATTTACTGAGTTTAAATTTATGGTGATTAATATATTGACCAATAACAAGCAACATAGTCATCGCTTTCATTGCTAGTTCAGTTTTTGTGCCATCTAGCGTGCCTGTAGCAACGATGCAAATATACTCAGGATCATTTATTGGTGCAATAACCAGATGATAACCGCTCATTTTATACTGTTTAACGTATTCATCTTTATTGTCTATTATCTCAATAAATAATGGATTAACGGTGTCATCACCTGCATTATCAAGGAGATGTTTATTGAGCATCTTTCCATTCATTAAATGGCTATATATCTCTTTGCTTAATGTGTAATTTGCCATAATAGCGTGCTACCTGTCTATTTGAAGTAACGTTAGGATGTTTAAAGTGAGGCTTCTGCATAATCCCAAATGATATAATCAAGATAATAAACACCATCATCAATCCTATCACGATCGTTGCGGCGCTGAGACACACATGCGTCATCCAGTGCACTTAAAAAGTATTCGAGCGCATACAAAAAATCTATTATGCCCGCATTAGGCAATAACTCCTGTAGCTTCTGCCACACATAGCGTTGTACATTCTCAATCATATTATCCACTGCTATCTCATATAACGTTATACTCAATATTTGTTCGCAGCGTTCCTCTTCAATGTCAATCTCTGATGGTAACGCACGTAAGGGATTATCCAGCTTTTGCTTTAACGGACGTCTGAGCATCATCTCATAATAATTATTAAAATGATCCAGTCCCCTACTTGGTGAATAGTTAAAGCGTTTCTCGTACTTTTTTTTATGATCTTCTAAACCATCAAAGGTTGTGGCAAGCTTGAATACCTCGCTGTCCGCATTTAAGTATTTATTCTGATGGCGTCCATGCCTTAAAGGCACTAGCGATTCAACCAACACCCCAAAAGCTCGCTCCATACTCAAAAAAAACTCTCTTTCTTGTGCTAAATTCACCAAATAAGCGTTTAAACGACTGGCAATGGCTCTGATGTCTTTGTAATAACAGAAGATAGCGCCAACGCGAAACTGTAATGTTCTCGCCTTGTCTACTTCCCCTATTTCTTCAAAATAATGCTCAAGATCTTTTAGGGTTTCTGATAGATTTTTAGTCCCTTTTAATTCAAGGCTTGGGTTAATAAACTCAAGGCAAGGCGTGATGTTACGATGATATACATGCTGCGCTCTATGAAATAACTCATCTAAACCCGTCTCTAATGAGCCCATTTCACGGCTTTTATACATATCTGCAACTTCATCGACACGGTAATCTAGAACTCGCATATTTTCAGAGATATCTACTTGAATGTCGCTAAGTTTTTCATAGAAAAAAGCATAAGTCTCTTTAAAGTTAATACCCTCAATGGGCAAAGTCGTCAACTCATTTGCCAGTCGAACAACGTCTTGTCGATGCGATTCAAAAGGTTGAGAATCTAATTGTTTTTTGCGAGAAATATCCAGCCATACTAAAATGTTATAAATGTCTTTGGATAGCGTTACCATATTGGTTAAACCATCAATATTAACGAATACATTCGCCTGCAATAATGCCTCGACACTTAAGATATCTTTTAAGGCATAGTCATCATCTTGATAAATAACTTGTTCGTAAAACTTCAGATACGCTGTCATAGGAAACTGTAACGCTGTCTCGTTGGCATTAATCACATCAACGAATCTAAAAAAATGAGATTTATGCATTTAAAATGCCCTCTAGTATCGCTTCTCGATTAATGACCATGCACAACCCTCCCCTGACGGTTGATTTGGCTTGGCATAATATGGAAGATACAATCACGAGATTTGGGCTTGCCATCGAGCAAGCTTTTATCAACTCGAATGTAATTAGGGATATAGCGTAGGGTGTCTGGATGCAAGCCCGGATTGGCGCATATAATAGTAAAACCAGCATTGCTCACATGCTCAACAATGGTCTTAATATTATCTTTGTCAATGGTGCCCACTTCATCCACAATAATAGGCATACGTAAGCTACTGCCTTTTTGGAAAGCTTCACTAAATAGCAATGTAGCAATTAAGGCGGTAATGGTACTGGTCGTACCGCCTGATTGTGACTTTTGTTCGATTTCACCCGTCGCCTGCGTATACTCGTAGTCAATACTATCAATCAAATTACGCATTTTTAAACGTTGACTGTTTGAATGGCTAGTCTTTTCAACATAGTTAATAAGTGATTCATAAAAGCGCTCATCTAAAAGACTGGTTTGATTGGCATTGTGCTTAGCATAGGTACGTTCCAAATTGGCAAAATCAGGCGCTAAGTTAAGCTTAAGAGAGACTTGATGTAAGTTAGATATCTTATGCTCATTCAATTTTTTATTGAGGGAGCTAATCGTCGTACGTAGTAATCCAGCCGAATCTGTAATTTCTTTTAATAAGTTATCAATCACACTATTATGGGTTTTTATTTTGTCATGATAATTGCTTTTTTGAAATTCAAGCGTATCAAAGGAGTTTTTGTATTGCTGAATCACCTCTCCCAGACTATTGATACCTTCAATACGCTGGTGCGGATTAATACCCTCTACCAAAACCACTTCTGTAAAATCTGACACTTTACTGACAAGCCTATTAATACGCTCACTTAGCCCGCCTATGCTATTGGCGATTGTAGATGCCGCACTTAAATTAATCTCAATATCATTATTTTCTAAATATGATGCTATCTCAGGATCGTCTTCTGCTAAATAAGGCAATCCCTGCGATTTTCTCACACCTGCCAGCAGACTTGTAATGCTTTCAGCCTCTTTACCAAAGCTAATAATGTCATCGAACTGCTCTATGATTTGATTGTACTTACTGTCTGTTGATGCTTTAGATTGATCTTTAATGGCTCGCAGTTCTTGAGCCTCTGCCAGCGCCTTGTCTTTTTGGCTTATTTGCTGTGTTTTATTCTCTATCTGACTTTTGATCAAGGATAACCCTTCAAGTAGCGTAATATTGGCATCAAGCTCTCCTATCTGCTCCTTAAGGGCTTGTTTTTTCCCCTCAGCAATCTTTTTACCTATATCTGTATCAAACTGAGACAGTGCGCTGTTTAACTCTCCAATCTCTTGGCTCAATGTAGACGCTTCTTTCTTATCTTGTGTAATAGTTTTTTCAAACTGGGAGCGCTGTTTATCAGCATCATAAGGGTGATAAAATGTATTAGGTAAAGTGAACGATAAAAAGGACAAATTATTAGCATCATCAACCGTAAACAGCGCCGTAAAATCACTAATTTGACGTAGAGCTTCCTCCGTCAATGGGCTATTAGCGGTAATATTTAAAAAATCCTCATTAATACTGCCTAATATATGCGCGCTATGGGAGGGTAACTGATTGGCAAGTAACAAGTCATGATTATCAAGTCCGTTTTGAGCGGCTTTTATTTTTGCCTCTAAGTCCTGTTTCTGCTTATTTTTTTGCTGAATTAAAATAACCGTATTTTCTTTAGCTTGCATGGCTTTAAAAGTTTCGTCATACCTATGACGTTGGATAGTCATTTCAGCAATAATATCTTGTGGGCTTTCGTGAGAAAATTGACCTAATATTTTCTCAGCTTTGATTTTCTGTTGCTGCAGCTGTGCTACTTCCTCTTTTAATGCTTTGTGCAGTATGCCCAATCTAGTAATCTCATTTGCAACTTGCTTTACTTCTTCTATGGCATGATTGCGTTCTCTTTCAATGTCTTCCTTTCTAGCACCAATAGCGATTTTATCTTTAGCATACTGCTGTTGCTTTAATTTAAATTCTCGTAAAAATGCCGTGTACTCTAAGACCGCATGTTTTGCATCCAGATGTAGAGCATCAAACTGCTTTTGAATAAATTCATAGTCGTCTTTATTCTCCGTTAAGCTTTTAATCTTTAAACTTTCTTCAAATAGCTGCGCGCGCTCTATCTTAAGGTCATGTACATTTTCGTTCAGCTTCTCTTTGTCTCGTCCCCGCTGCATCTCGATAATAGTCGCAATAGCATTGGGCAGTTTCTTTTTCTCATCCTTACCAGCATCAAACGCTAATTCATAAATTTTGACAAAAGAGCGAATAGACGCCTCTTTTTGGTCTTTAATCGGCACCACACAAAAATGGCTGGTTTTAGACCCTCTATTACCGTACATCACATTTTGTAATTCTTGCTTGGTGGTGAGGTGTATCCACCCAGTTTTTTCTGTACCTCTATCAGGCTTTTAATACCTAACTCATCAGCAAAGTAATTGGTCTGCTCATTCCATATGAACGGCTTTATCTCTTCATAAGGCACAGGGAAGAACAAACGATGGTATTTATAATCTCCAACACGGTATAGCAGCATCGTAAATAAACCAGCGTGGTTCTTTACTTCTACGGCGATAAAAGATTCACTGATTGGAAAATAATTTTTGTAAGACTCTTCCTTGCTGTAGGGATCATTTGCTTTGTTCGTAAAGTTAAATTTGCTTTCACAGTTATTAAAATTAACTTCAGGATATAAAATAAGCTTAGTCGCGGCAAGACTAGAGGTTTTGCCGCGGTTATTTTTACCAAGCAGTACTAAAGGCTCATCGATGGGTATCTCTGAGTAAGCATGACTCGCAGAGTTAACCAAAACAATCTTATTAAGACAATAGTTGAGTCTAAAGTCATCATTCAAATAGTCATCAACACCCCTTTCTAAGTCATTTAAGTCATTGTCGATCAATGGACTATCTAACGATTTGTTATCGTTATGATCCATAGTAGGGGCATTTATATTGTGAGCCGTAAGCTCATTAACAGACAGGTGATGAGTATTAAAATCAGTAGCCATACAAATATGCCTCTTGTTCTAAGATAGTATTGTGTTTTTTGATAATGCGTATGCAGGGGAGCAGTGCTTGAGGCATATTCTCATCAAGGTTGTATACCTTTTGCATATATTCGGGCGAACATTTATCAATAACTTGCTTAAGGCGAGACTCGACATCATTTGGAATGACAAAGTGAATCGTCATGCTTGATGGCAAGTTATTAATCAATGAGGTTGCCGTTTTAATGCCGCCCAAGTCAAGATCTAGACATAAATACAAGGTGTTATACAGACTTAAAAATGGAAGGTGTAAGCTATTAGTAATCTCTGTCCCTGCACCAAAGATGACATCAATGTCTTTACGCATATCCTCAGTAATTTGGTAGTGCTCGCTCAAAAACTTAAATGTTTTATCGCTATGAATAAACAGCTCTCTGTTTTCTAATATTAACGCAGACTTATTGGTTTTATATTTAGGAATCCTACCGTCGTCTTTGAATATCAGAACGTCAGGATGGTTTTGGTATTTTTGGATAAGGAGTAGTGATCCATTCACTTTAAATGCATGGCTATTATTTTGCATTGCTCCTGAGACTCTATCTTCGCCTTGACTCTCAGCATAATGGTGTAAAAAAGCCAATTTTTCAGGGTCGATATAACTTAGGATGTAAGTATGTGCACCCTTTTTAACCGATTGTAGGTCAGACTCGGCAAATCCATCAAAGGATGAAATAGACGATATTAATTTCTGAAAAGCTCTAAGATTAATAGCTTCACCAGCGTCTATTTTTTCCAAATAGTTTTTTAAGGTTTTCGCAGCCATATATTAAATCTTTTTAATAGTCATATTAAAAACCGGCAACCGCAGATCATGCAAGTAGTACAATGAAGGGAGCATCATACCTAACAGTTTAGTGGTTTGCTGACTATATCATATCAGCACAGTTTCAGACATTAACAGAATAAAAGTGAGGAATACAATGACTTCACGAAGTAAATAAAAAGTTTATTTTGCTACTCCCTTACTCATAGACAGTGTACTAACTGAAAGGTCTTTTAAAGACTTAAAGACAAAGTTGATACCGAATAACGGCTAGGAGAATGTTGATTAACATAAATGATAGTTATTATGAATCAGGATATAGATAAATTAGATTTTTAATCGTATTTTAGGTTTTGAAAAAAAAATGTAAAAACCTTTCACGCTATCCAATAATTAGCGTGAAAGGTTTTCTGATATTATTTTTAATAATCCACAGTGTAGCTCAAGCCGTAAGTTGTACCTGAGGCAGGCAAACGATTCAAGTCGCCATAGGTTGTTTGATGGTAGACCGTTAGATAATCTTTATTGAGTAAGTTATAAATCCCATAGTCTACTCGACCTACCGGCATTTTGACTTGTCCTAATACATCAAGTGTCATATAACCTGTGACTGGCAATGCGCTAGAATCAGGATCTTTTTGTTGATCCTTAAAGGCTTTATCATCACCGCCAATTGCCAATGCTTGTAGACGTATATTACTGCCTTCATCGAAGTTGTATTGCGCAAATGCGGTGCCTTTAAGTGGTGTCAAGCGTACGGCATCAAGCTCCAACCAATCACCATCTTTATCATACTGGCCACGAGTATAGGCGACACTGCCACCCAATTGCCATTGATCATCAATATCATGGCTGAGCGAACCTTCTATTCCGTAGACTCGCTCATCAGTATCGACCACTTCTACCGTATAGTCATTGGTAAAACGTACCGTTTTGTCTGATTCATTATAAAAACCGCTCAATCGTGCAGCAGTATTGCCATGCTTACCTTGCCAGCCCAACTCGTAATTGTCGATTGCGATAGGTTGTACATTGTCTGAGTTGACGACAAAGCCTGCCCGTACATCACGTAGCGCACGCTGAATATCAGCAGTGGTAAAGCCTTGTGAAAAATTGGCAAATACTTGGTCATTTGGGGTTAATTGATAGCTGGTACCGATAGTAAATAGGGTTTTATCGTGGTCTGTATGGCCCTTTTCCACTTGACCAGCCTGATAGTCAATGCCATAAGCATCACTGACACCGTTGATGAGAGGATCATTAAAATACTCTTCGAGCAATTGCTCATAAATGGGCGTGAAAGTAGCCGTTTCTGCTTTGAGTTTTTGATAGCGCACGCCAGCACTGGTATGCCATTTATCAGTGATATCTATATCGGCATTGACAAAAGCGCCCCATTTATCAATGGTGGTATCTGGTCCGCCATTATAAGTCAGACCATTAGTTTGAGCGCTTAAACCATTACTAGCAATAAACATGTTTAAGTCTTGGCCTTCATAGGTTTGCTCGCTTTTTTCGCGTTCAAAGTCAGCACCATAGCTAAATAGCGTCTTTTTACCTGCGATTTCGCTATCCGTTTGCATGGCTGCGCGTAGACCCATCACTTCAATATCTGCTTCTGATTGAGTGACGAATGTTGCCGCGCCCAACAGCTTACCTAGGGTGTCTTTATCAGTAAGACCATTGGTAGCCCAAACTTCAGCTGCTTGGTCTGCTGCACTTTTCCCAGAAGGATAAAAACGGCCTTTTTCGTCTCGATAGTACCCTGTGACGCTCAAATTTGAGCCTGCAATATCATCATTATTATAGTTAAGGTTCACTGATGTTTTGGTGGTATAAGGCTCGTTTTCTACTTCAGCACCATCAATCGCTTTTAAAGATGGTGGTAGTTTTTTCGGTTTTAATAATACTTGTAAATTTTTACCATAATCTGGACCATAGTCAGTATTCTGCTCATCATTATAGTAAGTCACTGCCAAATCAAGACGTTGGCTGTCAGTGAGCTCTATACCCAAGCTACCGTTAACACTTAGCGACTCGGTATCTTGTTGGTCAGTTTGATTGACGTCTGGACTGATGCGATTATCGTGGCTATCGAATTTGCCGCCCTTACGATCATAATCCACATCTAGGCGACCATAGACTCGCTCACCGCCATAACCCAATGTCTGCCCCACATGATAACCCAATGAATCTGAGTCAAAATTACGACTGCTACTGACGCCGACTCTGGTTTGCCTGATAGAGCCATAACCCACCATAGATTTTGTGACGAGATTAATCAGACCACCAGCCGCGCCAGCCCCATAAATACTGGTCGCACCAGAGAGCACCTCTACCCGCTCAAGCTGCGCAGGGTCGATACTGTTTAGCTCGCGTGAAAGGCTGCGTGAGCCACTCAATGGCACACCATTCAGCAAAAACTGCACGGGACGGCCATGCATGGTCGTGCCGTAGTTACTAGTTGAGCCACTACTTGCCCCCAAACTTGGAATAAGCTGAGCCAATATATCTCCAGTAGTACGATTGCCTGTCGCCTGCATTTGTAGCTCATTTTCGGTAATTACCTGTGTGACGGCGGGCATCTCACTAATTTTTTGTGCCAAAGCCGTTCCTGTCCTTGCTTTAGCAGTGACCGTAATGGTATCTAAAGTCACGTCTGGTAACTCACTTGAGGCGGCGTTGACAGCTAAGTCTTCTGAAAGCCTCGTATTTGAAGCGATGTCCATAGCACTGACATTGTTTTGTGCATATAGTTGCTGGCTGATACAAAGGGTAAGAAAGGATAGAGCAACTTGATGGTGGCGTTTCATATTCACTTCACTTAATTGGAGGATCAAAGAGTGGTAAAAGTTATATTTAGCTAATAATGCTGTGTGTACTAACTTTGTGAACAATATTGTAAATGATAATCATTTTTGTTTCTATAATTATTTACAATATTAAAAACCCTATTGCTTCCAAAAAAATACTGCTCCAGCGTCACTTAAGATTTGATATCTAAGCGGTATCCATAATTCAATTAATAGCTTTCTATATGGCTTAACACTGATATATTATTCATATCACCCAAGCGCCTGAACAAGGCTTCTTAGATCGTATGATGTCCTTGGTACGATAGAAGATGCCAAATTAAATTGCACTGACTATATTGCCGTCCTCTCAAAAGGAAAAATCATTGCTATTTTTATTTCAGCGGCTTTGTTAGTTTGCTTAATTTTGACAACGATTAGCGTAGTAGTCATGAGCTGGATGTTCAAGCTAAGGTGATTGTGATCTTGGGACGAGCGGTGGAAGCTGCTGGCGACGTCGATGTACTATGGATTTAGAACAACAATTACCAGAAGTGGCTCGCCGTGGTAGTACGCTACTGCTGGTTGCAGATGGTCAGCAGATATTAAGTGTCATTGAAATTAAAAATATGGTTAAGTCCACTATCAATTAGCATTAACCAAAGTGACTGTTAGCCTATAAACTTGATTATTTTTCCTCACGGTATAAGATATTTTTTGCTTCTACTCTAAAATCTTCATGACTAATGGCAGGCTCAATGCTAGCTGTATTTAGGTTCACACGTGAGACAGACGCTTCTGCCTCACGATATAAGATATTCTGTGCTTCCTGTCTAAAATCACCATAACTAATAGCATTCTTGGCTTGAGCATGCTTAGCTTCAACATTAGCCTGATTGTGATTATTTTTAACTTTTGCTAGCTGTGAACTATCTGCTGCCGTCTCGTTGATTTGATGAGTAGCTACCGTAACAGGTACATGAACACTTACCATGGATGTTTGAGGGATTGTTGAAAAAAAACGAGCCGACACAAATATAGTCGTTAACAACAAGACGCCCACTATGGCAAACCATTTTACATGACTCAGCAAACTGCCTTTTTCTAGCTTTGCTGTGTCGGTTGCTAATAGTGGCTCGTTATTAGAATTGCTGGATAAGCCAACACTTTTATTGATGTCATTTTTATTGTCTGAGAGAGTCATAATCCAATACCGAGTCAATCCATGTTATGAACGGCCTATCACCGTATCCTTGATCTCAGGATACGGGCTCTCGGGTATGTTGCAATGATTTTTGGTATGAGCGATAGAATTGACTGATAAGCGGCTTGAAAGCACTATTATTGTATGGCTAGTTGCTGATGAGCAATTTGAAAAATGGTAATAAAAATGAGATGAATTGCAGTCTAATAAGCAAAATCGCACAGGTTATCTCGAGGTATTAGGCAGATATTTAACGCTGCTTGGCAAAATTCAGTCCATTTGAATTGATAACATGCCTTAGATTGAATGACTAGTTGAAATTATGAATGTGCAACAGACCCTAATCATTGGTCTCACGATACAAGGTACTTTGGGATTCTTCTCTAAAGTCATCATAAGTGATGGCTGCATCAGCTGCTGGCATGGTCGATGGGGCTTCAGTAGTCTCTACCCCATTAGGATTAGTGTCTGGATTCTCAGTGGGGGATTCATCTGGTTGCGAAATCACTGTCGATTTGTCTACCGCGCCTGTATCAGCAGAAGGTTGGTTATCATCGGTTGCTACTGCTTTGCCAGTGCTAACAGCTGGTGCTGCATCTGTCGTTGTTGTTTTCGTCTCTGTACTATCAGGTGCAATCGTTTTCGTTGAGGTCGATAGAATGCCGGTAAAAATTAGTGTTGCTACAATAATAGCAATCAATAATGAGCCAAAGATCATGCCAATAATAAGCGGTTTTTTGCTACTTACTTGCTTTTCCTTTGATTTTGCTAATTGTTTAGCAATAGCATTGTCATTTACAGCGTCGTTATTATTAGATAGTTGTTCGTTTCTAACTTTTTCAGCTGCTAATCTTTCTGAATCTTGACGTTTTAAATCATCAGCATTCGCGCTGTCAGCGATATATAAAGAAGATTTATCGTTATTTGCATCAGAGTCTAAAGAGTTGTCAGTATTAGCTATCGGTGCATGATTTGTCGAAAAACCCTCGTCTTTATCGTCATCAGAAAAATCTACATGAATACCTGTGCTCACGCTTTCTTGCTCTAAATTAGCAAATAATTCTAGCTCTGTGGCGCTTAATGGCTCGTATGATGAAAGATGATCGGTATTTTTTAGTGGTTTTAATGCATTTTCTTTGAAAGCAGGGTTATCCTCATTACTATCAACATTTTCGACACGCGTGATGAAACGCTCGTAGATATTATCTTTACGCATACGCTTACGTGGCTTAGTATTAGCAATTTTGGCTAAATTTGCCTCTAACTGCGCATTAGGGCTATTTTTTTTGTCGCTCATGAAGTAATACCAAACCAGTTTTTACCGCGAAAAAGTAGATGACGGCTAGAATTAAGAATAAAGTTTTTATTGTTTGCTAAAGTGTAACACTAACGTTAACAAACAATATAGTAGCTCGCCTCGTTCGCTTCAAGCATAATTTGTCGCTTACTGCTCTTATTCGGATAAAATAATCAAAATAGCCAAAAAAATAAGCCACAAGCAACGGTGACATCATAAACAAGTGAGCATAAAGATATGGATTTAAAACAGCTCAACGCTTTTATTGCTATCGCAGATTCACGGAGCTTTAGTGCCGCAGCGACTAAAACTGGATTGTCACAACCAAGCTTGAGTCGCCTGCTTAAACAGCTTGAAACAGATATGGGTGTAGAATTGGTCGATCGCTACCATAGACCGCTACATCTGACCGAAGCTGGTACATTCTTTTACGACAAAATCAGCGCCATATTGACAGAGATTGATACCGTCACCAGCATGACGCAGCGACTATCTACGCCCAGCAGTATGCTGAATATTGGCTTTGTCCCATCCGTGCTTTATGGATTGCTTCCTGAAATCATTGCCATGCTGAAGCAATCCAGCCCCGATATCGACGTCAATCTCAAAGACATCAGCTCATATCAACAAATAGAGGCGCTCAAATCTGGTGAGATAGACATCGGATTTGGGCGTTTCCCCCATCAAGATCCATGGATTCAGCAAATACTAATGCGTCATGAGCGTTATGTCGTCGCCTTACCAAAAGCCCATCCTTTGGCGCATATAAAGGAGCAGCGATTGATAGACTTAGCAAACAATCGACTGATTCTCTACCATCAAACCCATTTACCGATAGCGACGAGCGTAAGGTCAACCAGCGCAAAGCTGGATAATAATACAAAATCCAGACGCACAAGCGCTGAGCAATCCGCACATAGCGCGCCTATTACGGAGCCTTTACTACACTTATTCGCACAATACGGTATTTCGCCTTTTATGACTACGACGGTGAGTGACTTGCAAGTAGCGCTAGGCTTGGTGGCGGCTGGCGAAGGTATTACGCTTGTGCCTGCTAGCCTAAAGACCGTGCGTACCGACCAAATCAGTTATCAACGTTTAGTACACGAAAACGTCACCTCCCCTATTTATCTGCATACGCTCAAAGATTTCGTTCATCCCAGCATTTCTGATTTACTGCGCGCCACCTATCAGGTATATGAGCAGCGCGGCATCACTTATCGGCAGCAAAAATTTGTGTCACAGCCTTAAATTATCAGATATTGAATGGATATTGTGTTATAAAGAACCGCTAAAAAATAATCAGCCTTAATGCTTGATATTAGCAACTGATTATGCTAACTAAAAAGAATGGCAATGCAAACAAATAGTAATAACAACTAGAATAATCATTCTCCTGACTGGCTTCGGTGTGCTAAAGTCGATACAAGATGAATCGTTTTATATTTAAGCAGTTTATAAAGCGCTTCTCTCATGATCATTGGCAAGCTGACACAGGTAAGTGATAATTTGCCGTTTTAACCATTTAGAGGTATTCATGACCACACAACCACTCAATAACCCACGCACCAACCCAAATGCCACTGACGATACTGCGACCTCGCCGCAAGAAGGCTTTAGCTGGCGCATCTTTGGTCCCGGTATTTTGATGGCAACCGCTGCTATCGGTGGCTCACATTTGATTTCATCGACGCAGGCTGGCGCTATATATGGCTGGCAACTGGCCATTATGATTATTTTAGCCAACGTTTTTAAGTATCCATTTTTTCGTTTTGCAACCGACTACGTCTATGACACTGGCGAGAGTTTAATTGCAGGCTATGCCAAACGCTCAAAAGTATATCTGTGGGTATATTTTATACTCTCTATCCTATCAGCCGTCATTAGTACGGGCGCAGTCTCATTAATAGCAGCGGTTATCTTAGGTTTTATGCTACCCGCTTCTCTTGGGCTATCGACGATGGCACTGTCTCTAATCATCGTGGCGGTTTCTTGGTTCTTTTTAATTGCAGGTCACTATAAGCTGCTTGATGGTGTGACCAAATGGATTATGATTGCCTTGACGACTGCGACCGTCGCTGCTGTCATCATTGCTGCTGGCAAGCCAACGGTTATGGCTGCTGACTTTGTCGCGGCCTCTCCTTGGAATTTAGCAACTTTAGGTTTCATCGTGGCACTCATGGGCTGGATGCCAGCACCGCTTGAGTTTGCCGCCATTACCTCGATGTGGACATCCGCCAAAGTCAAAGCTGATCACACCACCCATCGCCAAGGTTTGCTTGATTTTAACGTGGGTTATGCCGTCTCAGCGATTTTGGCATTGTTCTTCTTATCGTTAGGTGTGTTTGTACAGTATGGCTCAGGACAAGAAATTGAGCTGGTTGGTGGCGCTTATATCAATCAGTTGATCAACATGTATACCGCAACTATCGGTGAATGGTCACGTCTATTGGTCGCTTTCGTCGCCTTTATGTGTATGTTTGGCACGACGATCACCTGTGCAGACGGTTATGGCCGCGCCAACGCTGAGTGCTGGCGTCTAATAAAAGGTGAAAGCGAAATCAACAAAAAGCAAATCGCTTTTTGGACGACCTATGCTATCGGTGGTGGGTTGATGATTATCACTTTCTTTACTGGACAATTAGGTACTATGCTTAAGTTTGCCATGATATCAGCATTTGTCTCAGCGCCTATCTTTGGCTGGTTGAATTATTCACTGGTGAAAAACCATAAAAAACTGTCTTTTGGTATGAATGCACTCTCTATCGCGGGACTCATCTTCTTAACGGGTTTTGCGCTGTTATTTTTAGCCAATCTTGCTGGACTATTTGGCTAGGTGTCGGTTTTAAAAATATCTATTTATATCATAAAAGCCCTTTTAGCTTAGCTATTAGGGCTTTTTGGTAAGCTAAAACCATGAATCGATAAAAATAAGCGCAACCGCTATTGTAAATAAATGTAAATAATGGGCTATACGTGTCTTTGTAAATTCAGCAATATGAATAATAGCTTGAACAAACCATTACCTTATAGATAATGCTATTCATATAGTGAATAATGTTAATTTTAATAAATTGTTTATTTAAATTATTTAAATAAAAATACTCAAACAATGCTTTTCACTCACTGATTATTGAGTATAATCGAACACAATAACGATAATACTATCTCTCTATGCAAGGACACTCACATGACTTCACCTTCAGCAGGCGCACGCTTTCGCAGTGCTTTGACCCAAAAAAACGATAATAACCAGCCACTACAAATTGCAGGTGCTATCAATGCCTATACTGCAATGATGGCGACCCAAGTCGGCCATCAAGCGTTGTATCTCTCCGGTGCTGGTGTGGCAAATGCCTCATTTGGTCTTCCTGATTTGGGTATGACTAGCCTTGATAATGTACTAGAAGATGCACGACGTATCACTGACGCAGTTGACACGCCGTTATTAGTAGATATCGACACTGGTTTTGGCGGTGCATTCAACATTGCCCAAACCATTAGAAAAATGGAAAAAGCGGGCGTGGCAGCGGTACATATCGAAGACCAAGTGGCGCAAAAGCGCTGTGGTCATCGCCCTAACAAAGAAATCGTCAGTATTTCAGAAATGGTTGATCGTTTAAAAGCGGCATTGGATGCCAAAACTGACCCTGATTTTGTGGTCATGGCACGTACGGATGCGCTATCGGTAGAAGGTCTTGATGCTGCTGTAGAGCGCGCTGTTGCATTCCAAGAAGCAGGCGCAGACATGATTTTTGCTGAAGCCTTAACCGATATCGAAATGTATCGTAAGTTCACAGATGTACTAGATATTCCAGTACTCGCCAACATGACAGAGTTTGGTCAAACCGACCTTTACACCACTGACCAGCTATATGGCGTGGGTGTCGAGATGGTGTTGTACCCACTATCAGCATTCCGTGCGATGAACAAAGCGGCATTAAACGTTTATCAGCATCTATTGACTGATGGCACCCAAGAAAAAGTTGTTGATACCATGCAAACCCGCATGGAGCTGTATGATTTCTTAAATTATCATGAGTTTGAGCAGACACTAGACAAGCTATTTGCCAATAGTAAGTAGTTAAGCATTCGTCATTGGCAACACTGAAAAGATAGCTCACCTTTGAGTGTGTTATCTTTTCGAAATCCGTCTTCATTTACTTTTAGGTTATTTATGCCATTTTTTACTGCTAATACTGCCCTTAAAGCGTCACTACTGAGCAGCACGCTTGCGGCGCTATTATTCATGACGGGCTGTGATAAAACACCAGAAACCGCCGACGATACGACCAGTGGTGCAAGCACTGCTGAAGTTGATGCTACCAAAGAGGCTCCTGCACCTGTCACTCAAAATGACTTGGTCATGACGACGATTACGCTAGATACCGTCGACAGTCTATTGTTCGCACCAGTTATCAATAGTGGCGCACTCAGTGCTGAGCAAGTCAGCTGCCTTGAATCACGTGACAAAGATTTGGGTAAAGCCGAAGTCGATCGTTTCTATAAGAGTCAGTTTACCGATGCAGAGTTACAAGAGTTGGATAACTTTTATACGTCAGAGGTAGGGAAAAAGCTGATTACGTTTGGTAATGAGCAACTGCGCGTCATGAATGGTGAAGAAATTGCAACACCAATGGCTGACCCTACTCCAGAGGAGATGACTGAGATTCAGACATTCATGGAATCACCACTGGGTGTCAAGTACATGAAAATCAATAATGCAGAAGGCGAAGGCAGCGCAATGGAAGTCTTAAACGGCCCTATCGAAGCGGAGTTTGAGCGCTGTAATGTCGATTTAGATGGTCCACAGCCTGAACAGCCTGCGTAACGCTATCATCAGTCATTAACTGACAAATTCATTATTAGAAGCTTAGAAACGCCGTTTTTCACCCAAAAAGCTACCCACAAAAGGAATTTCATCATGGCAGCACAGAACCCATCAACAAAAGTATTGTCAGGCGCAGGTCTACGCGGACAAGTCGCTGGCAAGACCGCGCTATCTACCGTCGGCAAGTCAGGATCAGGTCTGACGTATCGCGGTTATGACGTGTCAGAACTGGCAGACAAATGCATCTTTGAAGAAGTGGCTTACTTGCTGCTTTATGGCAACTTGCCAAACCAAACTGAGCTTGATGCCTATCAAGCCAAGCTCAAAAGCTTACGTGGTCTACCACAGTCATTAAAAGACGTGCTTGAGCGTATCCCTGCCGAATCGCATCCAATGGATGTATTACGTACCGGTTGCTCTATGCTGGGTAACTTAGAAACCGAAATGAGTTTTGATGAAGAAAACGACCAAGCAGATCGCATGCTTGCGGTATTCCCTTCTATCATCAACTATTGGTATCGTTTTACCCATGACAACGTGCGTATCGAAACTGAAACGGATGATGCGACGATTGGCGGTCATTTCTTACATTTGCTTAAAGGCGAAAAACCAAACGAGCTACACACAAAAGTGATGAACGTCTCGCTTATCCTCTATGCAGAGCATGAGTTCAACGCCTCGACCTTTACCGCTCGTGTGTGTGCCTCTACGCTATCTGATATCCATTCTTGTATCACTGGCGCAATCGGTTCACTACGCGGTCCTCTGCATGGTGGCGCTAATGAGGCGGCGATGGATATGATTGAAGGCTTTAGCTCACCTGATGAAGCCGAAGAAGAAATGATGGGTATGCTAGCGCGTAAAGACAAAATTATGGGCTTTGGTCATGCCATCTATAGCGAATCAGATCCACGTAACGTGGTGATTAAAGGCTGGGCTGAAAAACTGGCAGCGGATGTTGGTGATGAAGTGCTATACCCAGTATCAGTACGCTGTGAAGAGGTCATGTGGCGTGAGAAAAAACTGTTCTGTAATGCTGACTTTTTCCATGCCTCTGCCTATCACTTTATGGGTATCCCAACCAAGCTGTTCACACCAATCTTTGTTTGCTCACGTCTAACAGGTTGGGCGGCTCACGTATTTGAGCAACGTGCCAATAACCGTATTATCCGCCCAAGTGCGGAATATACTGGTGAAGAGCTACGCCCAGTACCAGAGATGAGCGCGCGTTAATTAGTTAAAATAAAATTATTATTTTTAAGAGGTGCTTTGCGTGCTGATAGTTAGATACCCTTTAACTGGCGCGCATAGCACACTCTATAAATAATACTCAAGTTTTTGATATCTATGTTTACGTTTGGAGAAGTATGATGACGGTATGGCCATCATATGTCGTCTGGGTGGCGAGCTTTTTATGGTTAGTAGTATTACTAATAAAACCTATCGTCTATCCTAAGTACCAAAATCAAAAGATATCAAAAGTAGATATATTTATTTTCATCATATCAGCAATTACTCTACTCAGTTTTAGCTATACCAGCATCAAATTTACGATAGATTTTGCTCAGGATAATTTAAGTCGAGAATGGTTAGATTTTTTGCTCAACTTATGGGGCTCTTTATTTGTCATAAATCTAGTGTGCATGATAATGGCTTGGGTCAAATTATTTCGCCCAACCACCCCATCTTCGCATACCAACTGGTTTTTTGTATTCACCACGACATTAGGAGTTGGTCATATACTGGCTTTAGGATCCTATGTTTGAATACTCAATATCGTTTTTTTAGCAAAGTCTTTTTTATTAAAGAAGTTTTTGCTGAAAAAATATCTTTTCAATAAAAATATTCATTCAATCCAGCTAACAGCCAAAGGTGACTTATGGACAACGCACTAGTACAACCAATGAACGAACTCTTTAAAAAGCCACTACCCGATACCGATTTATATTATTTTGATACCCGTGAGGCTGTCGAGAGCATCGAAGCTGGCGCGTATGACAAGCTACCGTTTTGCTCAAAAGTACTATGTGAAAACTTGGTGCGCCGTTGCCCACCAGAAGAGCTAACCGCGGCGCTTAAGCAGCATATCGAAGGTAAGCAAGACCTTGATTTTCCTTGGTACCCTGCCCGCGTCGTCTGCCATGATATCTTAGGTCAGACAGCTTTTGTTGACTTGGCAGGTTTACGTGATGCCATTGCTGAACAAGGTGGTGATCCGTCAAAAGTTAATCCTATCGTGCCAACGCAATTGATTGTCGACCATTCGCTTGCCGTTGAACATGCCGGCTTTGAAGAAAACGCTTTTGAGAAAAACCGTGCTATCGAAGAGCGCCGTAACGATGACCGCTTTCATTTTATCAACTGGTGCCAGTATGCCTTTGATAACGTCAACGTCGTACCGCCCGGTAACGGCATCATGCACCAAATCAACTTAGAGAAAATGTCGCCAGTCGTCCAAGTCGTCCACAATAAAGCCGGTGAACAAGTCGCCTGTGCCGATACCTTGGTTGGCACCGATAGCCATACGCCCATGGTTGATGCGTTGGGGGTTATCTCAATCGGTGTTGGTGGTCTTGAAGCCGAAAGCGTCATGCTAGGCAACCCGTCTTATATGCGCCTACCGGATTACGTTGGGGTTAAATTAACCGGCAAATTGCAAAAAGGCATTACTGGCACCGATTTAGTACTCGCTATGACCGAGTTCTTACGTGATGCTGGCGTAGTCTCTACCTATATCGAGTTCTTCGGTGAAGGTGCGCGCCAACTAAGCGTTGGCGACCGTGCTTCTATCTCAAACATGACGCCAGAATATGGCGCAACCGCGGCGATGTTCTATATCGATGAACAAACCATCGACTATTTACGCCTAACTGGTCGTAGTGAAGCTCAAATAAAATTGGTTGAGCAGTATGCTAAGCAGACTGGTCTATGGGCTGATGGTATGGAAAAAGCTGAATATGCTCGCGTGCTTGAGTTTGATCTATCAGCAGTTGTACGTAATATGGCAGGGCCGTCGCGTCCGCATGCTCGTGTCTCAACCACGGATTTGGTTGCCAAAGGTATTGCTCACGGTGCTGATGAAAAACTACCAGAACCCAAAGACGGCATGATGCCAGATGGCGCAGTTATTATCGCGGCTATCACCAGCTGCACCAACACCTCAAACCCACGCAATATGGTAGCAGCAGGCCTCGTTGCCCGTAACGCCAATGCTAAAGGCTTGTTACGTAAGCCTTGGGTAAAATCATCATTAGCACCAGGCTCTAAAACCGTCAAAATGTACCTAGAAGAAGCAGGCTTGATGTCTGAGCTACAAGAAATCGGCTTTGACGTGGTTGGCTTTGCTTGTACGACGTGTAATGGTATGAGTGGCGCACTTGATCCTGATATCGAAAAAGAAATCATCGATCGTGACTTGTTTAGTACGGCAGTATTATCAGGCAACCGCAATTTCGATGGTCGTATCCATCCATACGCCAAGCAAGCATTTTTAGCGTCACCACCATTGGTGATTGCCTATGCTATTGCCGGTAACATCCGTTTTGATATCGAAAAAGACTCATTAGGAAAAGACCAAAACGGCAATGACGTTTATCTAAAAGACATCTGGTTCGATGATGATGAAGTTGATGCCATCGTGGCTAAAGCGGTAAAACCTGAACAATTTAACGCTGTTTATATTCCGATGTTTGACGAAGCCAAAAAAGACACGGGTAAAGCATTAAGTCCGCTCTATAACTGGCGTGAACAGACGACTTATATCCGCCGTCCGCCGTATTGGGAAGGCAAAATGGCAGCGATGAATAAGCTAAAAGGTATGCGCCCGTTAGCGGTGTTAGGTGACAATATCACTACTGACCATTTATCGCCATCTAATGCGATTTTGGGTGACTCAGCTGCTGGCGAGTACCTTGATACCATGGGTCTGCCGGCGGAAGACTATAACTCATACGCCACGCATCGTGGCGACCACTTAACGGCGCAGCGTGCGACCTTTGCCAATCCTAAGCTATTGAATGAGATGGTACGTGACGAGAAAGGTGAAGTAATACAAGGTTCGCTTGCTAGAGTAGAGCCTGAAGGTCAAGTCATGCGTATGTGGGAAGCAATTGAAACCTATATGAACCGCGAGCAGCCGCTGATCATCATCGCCGGTGACGGCTATGGTCAAGGCTCAAGCCGTGACTGGGCTGCTAAAGGTGTGCGTTTAGCTGGGGTTGAAGTCGTCGTCGCTGAAGATTTTGAGCGTATCCATCGTCAAAACTTAGTCGGTATGGGCGCGCTACCCTTGCAGTTTAAAGAAGGTGTCAATCGTAATACTCTAAATATCGATGGTACTGAAATATTCGATATCGAAGGCGAAGTGTCGGCTGGCGGTGAGATGACATTGGTCATTAACCGCACAGATGGCACTGTCGATAAAGCCTCAGTGAAATGTCGTTTAGATACTGCTGATGAGGTCAAAATGTACAACGCAGGCGGTATGCTGCAGCGCTTTGCTAAAGAGTTTATCGATGGCACGTTAGATATCGTTTAATAGAAACGAATAAACAACAACGATAGCTGCCGTACACGTGACAAAAGCCAATGTTATATTTATATGGCATTGGCTTTTTTAGTAGTCTCACAATAGATTCTGATACTCCTTAGTCTTATTAGGCTTCTATCCATTAAATACATTGCTTATAGTACTTTATTTAAATGAATTTTCTTAAAAAAATAAACATTTGTTTTTCTATTTAGTATAATTGTCATTTTTTATCATAAGAAGTGGCATGAAAAACATCAATAGAACTTTTATTATTTTGATTTCTGTATTGAATCTTAGCGGTTGTAGTAGTCTCACTGATTTATCAATAGTAGACGTCTCTATTTCCATTGTCGTTATTGCTATTATTATTGGTTGTTGGGTTTCTAATGTACGTACCGGTCGCGATATACAAGAGTCCGTTGATAGTATTATACAAATTCGACGGGAACAACTTGAAATGGCTAAGTCCGATTTGAGACCTGGCATTGATGAAGGCGACCCAGTTTCGCAGTATCTCTTGGCGCTTAAATTTCATACTGGTGATGGTGTCGGTCAAGACTTAGTAGCAGCGTGTTACTGGTACAGTTTGTCCGCTGAAAGTGGGTTTATTCATGCCGTGACAACTTTAGCCCTTATGTATATAAAAGGATGGGGTACCAAGCAAGATTTGACTAAAGCTGCTAAGCTTTTGTCTATTGCCTCAAAAGAAGGCGATCTGCAGGCACAGAACTTTTTAGCAGCAGCCTATTTAAACGGATGGGGTGTTCGAAAAAATGAAGAAAAAGCACGTTATTGGCTGCAACAAGCAGCTGCACAAAGCTCTGAAGAAACCAGTGAGTCTTTAAATATGTTGTCGCCGCAATCTATTGAATCATTAACAATGGTCATTCAAAACGGTGATGAATATATCGTACTAAAATAATAGGAATAAAAAAATGACCCTACCAAACCCTGCTTTTGCCCCACAACTATCTGTCCCCGCCACCTATATGCGTGGCGGCACCTCAAAAGGCACGTTTTTTAAACTGTCTGACTTACCAGAGCGTTGCCAAGTCGCTGGCGAGTCGCGTGATAAGTTCCTATTGCGGGTTATCGGTAGCCCTGATCCTTATGGTAAGCAAATCGACGGCTTAGGCAATGGCAGCTCTAGCACTTCAAAAACAGTCATCTTATCTGAGTCTTCTAGATCAGACCACGATGTGAACTACTTGTTTGGACAGGTCAATATCGCCAAACCAATGATTGATTGGGCGGGTAACTGTGGCAATTTGACCGCAGCAGTCGGTGCCTGTGCCATTAATATGGGTCTGGTCGATGCCGACAAAATTACTAATAGTATCGAAGAAGATGCTGAAAGCGGTATTTGTGAGGTGCGTATTTGGCAACAGAATATCAGTAAAACCATCATTGCTCATGTGCCTGTTTACATGGACGCACAAGGCAAAGTGCAAGTACAAGAAACCGGCGATTTTGAATTAGACGGTGTAACCTTCCCAGCGGCTGAAGTCAAAATCGAATTTATCGATCCCGTTGATTCATCAAGTGACATGTTCCCGACAAATAATCTAATCGATGACTTTGATGTATCTGGCTGTGGTTTGGCTGCTGATAGTGTCAAAGCAACCTTTATCAGTGCAGGTATTCCAACCATCTTTATGAAAGCAGAAGATTTAGGCTTTACTGGCACTGAGTTGCAAGGTGATATTAATAGCGATAATGAACTACTTGCCAAGCTTGAAAACATCCGTGCCAAAGGCGGCGTTGCGATGGGGCTGTTTAAAGACGTCAGTGAAGCGCAAACCAGTCAGCATATACCCAAGATTGCATGGGTTGGCGCTGCACAAAGTTACAGCGCATCAAGTGGCAAAGCCGTTGAGGCGAATGAGATTGATCTTGTCGTACGGGCGATGAGCATGGGGCAACTACATCATGCCATGATGGGCACGGCAGCGGTTGCGATTGCCGCAGCGGCAACTACACAAGGTACATTGGTCAATGAAGCGGCAGGTGGCGGTCAATCGAAAAAGCAACTTAGTGAAGTACGTTTTGGTCATCCCTCTGGCACGTTATTAGTAGGCGGAAAAACCGAGCAAGTCGATGGTCGCTGGCAAGCCAAAAAAGTCTCCATGAGCCGCTCAGCACGACGTATTATGGTGGGTGAAGTTTTTGTGCCAGAATATGCATTTTAATTAAGGGTTAATAAATGGAAAGATATTTGTATACAAATACCTTCACTGAAAAAGAGGCACCCGATTATTTGTGTCCCCGCTGTAATAAAGGGTTGCTACGATTAAATAAGGATACGTTAAAATCGGTTGAAACTGTTGATTCAAAACTATATCAACGTAATGAATATTCTGAATTTCAGGACATGCAAATAACTTTTAATTGTATGTTTAAATGTATTAATGATAAATGTGGTGAGGTTGTTGCTTGTATTGGGTATGCAGGTGTAGATATTGAGTGTGCAGTTAATTACGATAATTTTAGTCAGCCTAATGAATATTATACTTATTACAAACCTTTATTCTTCTATCCAAATCTCAAGTTAATCACTATTCCAAAAGATACTCCTGATGATATTAAAAAATTATTAAACAAATCATTTGAATTGTTTTTTACTTCTCCTTCCGCAGCAGCCAATCTAGTAAGAATTTCTATTGAAGAAATCCTTACTGATCAAGGTGTAAATCTGTATTCTAAAAAAGATATAAGTAAAAAAATATCTTTACATAGTAGAATTGAGGAACATCTACCAGATAAATATCAAACTATAAAAGAGCATCTTGAGGCTGTAAAGTGGTTGGGCAACGCTGGAAGTCATTCAGATAATGAATTAAGTTTGAACGATACTATGGATGCTTATGAACTGGTTGAGTACATTCTCTTGCAAGTGTATGCGCCTCCTACTGATAATTTAAATACATTGGCACAAGATATAAATCAATCTAGAGGCCCAATAAAAAACAGACGTCTTAGTAATTAATGTAACTTTGTAATAAGGTATTATGCCAACTATTCCTACACTCAACAAACCTCCGCTAGAGAAGAAGCCCCCTGTCGAGAAAAAAGAACGGCGGGCTCTACTATGGGATATCCTCAAAAAGCTTGCCGTCTTTGCCGCGCCATATAAAGTATTAATTATTGCCACTTTGATATTGACCGTACTGGGTTCATTTACTGCTCAGGTCAATGCCTTTGTATTGCGCTATGCCGTTGATACTTTGACCGAAATCGCCACGCTTGCCGAGCCGTGGCAGGCTGGTCTTCGCATGCTAGGTATCATCAGTGCAGTGCTCTTGACCAAAGAGATACTGTCGATATTTATCTCGTTTGGGCAACGCTTCTTCGGCGAAAAGATTCGTATCAATTTATCACGTGATTTATCACAAAAAATCATTGAGCGCATCCTCACCTACCGCATGGCATTTTATACCAGTAGCGAAAACGACAGCGGCAAGTTGCAAACGCGTATCGATTATGGCGTTAGTAGTCTTACAAGCTTAGTGCAAAACTTCTTTATCGATATGCTACCGCTGTTTGCCAGTGCGATCGTCTCACTCATCATTATGTTTTCGACCAATTTTTGGATAGGCTTGGTCGGTCTTATTATCATTCCCATTTACTTTTTCATCAGTCAAAAACAAGCGCGGCGTCTACAAGGATTCCGTCGGCAGATGCGTGGCTATAGAGAAGCCAAAAGTGGCTTGGTTATCTCCTTGATCAACTCCATCAGCGTGGTGAAATCCTTTGTTCGTGAGTCGATAGAAGCTGAGAAGCACTTAACCATTCAAAAAGACATGACTGACAATCAGCTGCGTATTCGCAGTATTGGTTTTATTTATGATGCGATAAAAACTTTTATTGAGCAAATTGGCGTGGTAGTAATTATTCTGCTAACGTCCTACTTTGTCTTAAAAGGCGAGATGACCATCGGTATGATTTTATTCCATGTCATGCTATTTCAAAACGTCGCCGCCCCTATCCGCCAATTGCATCGTATCTATGATCAGATTAATAATGCCCTGACTTACGCTGAAGGTTTCTTTGATATATTAGAAGATGAAAGCCAAGTTGAAGATATCACGGGCAGAAGTAGTAAAAACTTAAAAGGTCATATTGAGCTGAAAAACGTCGATTTCACGTATCCGAATGGCACGCAAGCGCTAAAAGATGTCAGCTTTACTATCAAGCCCAATCGTATTACTGCGCTGGTGGGTTTAAGCGGTGCTGGCAAGAGTACGATTATCAGCTTATTGGTAAAGTTTTATGCGCCAGATAGCGGCACTATATGGCTAGACGGACATAATTTAGCCGACTGCGATACTCATGAATTGCGTCAAAATATTGGCTTGGTACTACAAAGCAATCATATCTTTTCGGGGACGATTAGCGAAAATATCCGCTATGGTGATATGAATGCGACTGAGGAAGATATTATTATTGCAGCAAAAAAAGCCTCCATTCATGAGCAAATTATTAATTTAGCAAAAGGCTATGAGAGTACAGCAAAGTCATTGTCTGGTGGTCAGCAGCAGCGTATCGCGCTGGCACGGATGTTTTTAAAAGATCCACCTATTGTGTTTTTGGATGAGCCAACCGCTAGCCTCGATGCCATCGCCAGCCAACAAGTGAAGAAAAGTCTAGATCTCATCAAAAAAGATCGTACCGTGATTATGGTCTCGCATAATATTGCCCAAATTATCGATGCGGATGATTTGGTCGTGATAGAAGATGGTCGCGTGGTTGAAACCGGTACGCATGAAGCGCTATATGAGAAACACGGCAAGTATTTTGAGATATTCAATGCCATGTCGGATAGCTTAAATTTGGATAAAATCAGCCAGACTCTAAAGGGTTGATAAGTGGTTAAATAGTAGTATCATAGAGCGCTTTTATATACCGTCTTTAGAGTATCAGAATGTTATATCCATATTAAGGAATAGAAAAGAATGGCACAATCAATAGAACCCAATATTGCGGATTTAGCGAATGGTTGGCTCAAAAACTATAAATTAGACTATAAATTAGAACAAGAGTTTTTAAATACCGAGATAGAAAAAGCGCTGTCTGATTACTTTACCAAGAATGGTGGAACAGGCGCAAATCGTCCTGATGCCAAGCTATTATTACAAGATAAGAATTTAAATTATTTCCCAATACTTATCGAGTATAAAGGTTACAAGGGAAAGTTAATAAAACTCAACATCGACGGTCAAGTTGAAAATCAAACTGCTAAAAACCAGCCAAATTTTAAGAATATTAACTCATTCGCAGTGAATGGCGCAGTACATTATGCTAACGCCTTATTACATCATACCAGTTACACCGATATTATCGCTATTGGTATGACAGGCTATAAAGATGAAGGCGGAGAGATACAGCATGAAATTGGGGTCTACTATGTCTCAAAAAGTAATCTCGGCGCAGGGCAAAAGGTTGGCGAGTTTTCAGATCTATCATTTTTAGCCCCTCAAAACTTTGATAGATTCATAGAAAAAGTAAAAACACTAACCCTCTCACAAGCAGAAATTGATAAGTTAAAAGCGCAAAGAGAAAAAGAGATTGATACGAGTTTAGTCCGACTTAATAATGATATTTACCAAAATGAAAAAGGACTGGGAGAAAATGACCGCGTTTATTTGGTTGCGGCCTCAATCATTGCAACTCTCGGCATACCAGGAAAAGTCACTCCACTTGAAAAGTCTGATTTAAAGTCTTCTATCGAAGAAGGTAACCGTGATGGCGATATCATCCTAAGAAAGATAAAGGCTTTTTTGAATGAGAAAAAGATACCGAAGGAAAAGAAAGATCTGATTGTTAGAACATTAGAGAACACTTTAACCACAGAAAATATAAATAAAGTTATTGGTGGTGAAAGTCAGCTCAAGCGAGTGTTTACTAAAATTGTAGATGACTTAGGCATATATTATAAAATTGGCTTAACCACTGACTTTACAGGTAAGCTGTTTAATGAGATGTACGGCTGGCTTGGTTTTTCACAAGACAAGCTCAATGATGTTGTGCTTACGCCATCTTATGTAGCAAATCTATTGGTCAAGCTGGCTCGCGTCAACAAAGACTCTTATGTGTGGGATTTTGCTACGGGTTCAGCAGGTCTACTAGTTGCTGCCATGAACGAGATGCTAGACGACGCTAAACGCACTATTAATTCACCTGATGAGCTGGCACAAAAAGAAATTCTAATTAAAGCGGAACAACTGCTAGGGTTAGAATTACTATCAAGCGTGTACATGCTCGCTATTCTTAATATGATTCTAATGGGTGACGGTAGCTCCAATATCTTAAATATGGATTCATTAGCTGATTTTGATGGTAATTATGGCTTTGGTAAGACTGAGGACAAATTTCCTGCCGATGCATTCGTACTTAACCCACCCTATTCGGCGAATGGTAACGGCATGAATTTTGTTGAGCGAGCCCTTAGCATGATGAATAAAGGCTACGCCGCTATTATCATTCAGAACTCTGCTGGATCAGGAAAAGCCAAAGACTACACTAAAAAAATACTGACTAAACATACGCTAATCGCCAGCATCAAAATGCCTATAGATATCTTTATTGGCAAAGCAAGTGTACAGACTCAGGTATATGTCTTTAAAGTTAATGAGAAACATCATAAGGATGAAATGGTAAAATTCATTGATTTCTCAAACGATGGTTACACGCGCACCAATCGTAAAAAGGCAAGCAATAACCTAAAAGATACCAATCAAGCCAAAGAGCGTTATGAAGAGCTGGTCAGCCTAGTGCGTTTCGGCAAAAGTAAACTCAATATCTTTACTGAACAAGAGTATTATGAAGGCACAATTGACCCAAATAATGGTGCAGATTGGAATCAATCCGCCCCTATTGATACCAAGCCTACTCTACAAGACTTCAAACATACGGTCAGTGAGTATTTAGCGTGGGAAGTTAGCAATATCCTTAAGCATCAAAATAAAGAGGATGACGGGCTGGGAAAGTAGAGACCTCACTTAATGAGCAGATAGACAATGTTGAGTGGGGTGAGTTTAGAATTGGTGATTTGTTTGAGATCGAGTCATATAAAAAAAGATTTGACTCTAATAAAGTAAATATTTTAGATAACGGGAAATTTCCATATATTGTGAGAATGGGTTCAAGCAATGGGCAAAAAGGATTTATTAACGAAGATGAATCATTTTTGAATGATGGTAATACCATATCTTTTGGACAAGATACTGCAACGATGTATTATCAAGAATTCCCATATTTTACTGGGGATAAGATAAAAATAGTAAAATCAAAAGATAAAAGATTTAATAAAAAAAATGCACAGTTCTTTTTGACAACAATGACAAAGTCTTTTAGCTCTTTTTCTTGGGGTGCTTCTAGTTTTAGTGTAAAAGTTATTGAATCCCAAAAAATAACCCTTCCTATTAAAAACGGTAAACCAGATTTTGATTTTATGGACAGTTTCACAACCACGCTTGAAGCTGAAAGTATGACAAATCTAGACGCTTATCTTTCAGCTACAGGATTAAAGGATTACACCTTGACGGATGACGAACAACAGGCGTTATATACTTTTGAGCAGGGCAAATTAAATTGGAGCGAGTTCACATTAGGTGGATTATTCAATATAGAGCCTACAAAATATTACCGACTTAAAAACGATGAAATAATTTCTAAAGTTGGGGACATACCATTAATTTCAAACTCTTCAACAGATAATGGAATAATGGGCTTCTCTAACTTAAAAGCTTTAAATAAAGGAAATACATTAACCTGCTCTGATACCACCTCAGGATCAGAAACTATGTTTTATCAAAAAAATGATTTTATTGGTTATTCTCACATTCAAAACTTAACACCAAAATTCGAATCATTTACAAGTAATATTGCTTTTATGATTATTTCTACCTGTAGGCTTTCAACCTCCGGAAAATATAATTATGGTAGTAAGTTTAATCGCACAGCAATGAGGAATACTTTTATTCAAATGCCCTCTAAAGATAATATTCCAGACTATGCATTGATAGAAATCTTAATTTCGGCCATCAAAAAGCTAGTTATAAAAGATGTGGTGTTATATGTGACTGAGAAAATGCAGCCGCCAATGCCTTTGAATGAATCAACCAACTCGCTAGAAGTGTCTGAACTATGACTTGTGAATTTTCTATCAAAACCTTTGATGAGCTGACCTCAGTTGATCTCTATCATATTTTAAAAGCCCGATCACAAGTGTTTGTGGTTGAGCAAAACTGCGCTTATCAAGATATGGATGAGATGGACTTTGATTGCCTACATCTTATCGCGCATCAAAACGAGGCGTTGGTAGGCTACTGCCGTATCATTCCGCCTGAATTTAATAAGTTAAAATCCAATCTATCGATCGCTGACCCTACGATTAAGACCAATCATACTGCTATGCCTGCCATCGGTAGAGTGCTGGTATTATCAGAGCACAGAGGTGACGGTATCGCACGGCAGTTGATGATTCATGCCATAGCGCACTGCCGTAAAAAATATGGTAAAAAGCGCCCGATTATACTCTCTGCACAAGCCTACTTACTTAGCTTTTATGAGTCCTTGGGGTTTGTCCCTGAAGGCGATCATTATCTCGAAGACAATATAGAGCATGTGAAAATGGTTCTATACGTTGCCAAGAAAAACAAAGTACAAAAAGAGCGTACTGAGTCTGCCTCCACAACGAACAAAGTCTTAAGTTTTCTGCTGTTTATCATGGCGGCTTTATTTGTGTTAGGTCTGCTATATTTGATGATTTAAGCGTGCCGCAAGGTTTTAATTTTTAACATAATTCAATTTGGTTGTTTCATCTTGAGTATGCTACTTTTAAATGATGGCTAATTTAAAAAGATGACCGATATAATGGGTCAAGGAAGTAGCACACTCAAGGAAGAGGAGACAACCATGTCAAATGATAATTCAGATACAACACATTCAAATAAAAATGATGCAACGGTAGAAAGCAATGTCCGTCCAGAATATGACATTGAGATTCAAAAAATTGCTGATTATGTACTTAATTATTCGATAGATAACGACTCCCCCAATAGCGCAGATGCTTGGAATACCGCACGTCATTGCTTGATGGATACGCTTGGCTGCGGTCTGCTTGCGCTACGTTTCCCTGAATGTACTAAGCATCTGGGTCCTGATTGTGCCGATCAGCTTACACCTAATGGCGCGCGCGTCCCGGGTACAGCCCACAGACTAGATCCTATCAAAGCTGCCTTTGATATCGGCTGTATCGTGCGCTGGCTCGATTATAATGACACGTGGCTGGCTGCTGAATGGGGACACCCTTCGGACAATTTAGGCGGTATCCTAGCGGTCGCCGATTATATTAGCCAACAAAGTGTCAGTCGCAATCACCAGCCATTAACCATGCGTGAGGTGCTCGAGGCTATGATTATGGCACATGAGATTCAGGGGGTAATTGCACTCGAAAACTCATTCAACCGTGTGGGTCTTGATCATGTGTTTTTAGTTAAATTGGCCTCTACTGCTGTGGTCGCCAAGCTCTATAAATTGCCACGTGAGCGTATCATGGCTGCCATCTCGCAGGCGATCGTCGATGGTCAGGCGTTGCGTACCTATCGTCATGCACCCAATGCCGGTAGCCGTAAATCTTGGGCGGCAGGCGACGCTACCAGTCGTGCGGTACGCTTGGTTGATATTACCCGTCGCGGTGAAATGGGTATCCCTGGGGCACTATCCGCACCGCAGTGGGGTTTTTATGATGTATTGTTTAGCCATACCAATAAAGACTTAGCCCTTAAACCTGCAAACGAGCGCCGTTTTACTTTCCAGCGTGAGTTTGGCAGTTACGTGATGGAAAATATCTTATTTAAGTTAAGCTTTCCTGCCGAGTTTCATGCGCAGACTGCTTGTGAGGCTGCGGTGATTTTACATCCACGCATTGACGATAGAATCGACGATATTGAAAAAATTGTCCTGACCACTCATGAATCCGCGATTAGAATCATCTCTAAAGAAGGCACATTGGCCAACCCTGCGGATCGCGATCATTGTTTGCAATATATGGTCGCGGTGCCTCTGCTAACTGGCGATTTAATGGCAGAAAATTATGAAGACGATTATCATGCACAGCACCATCTTTTAATTGATGGTCTACGCCGCAAAATGATCGTAGAAGAAGATGCGGGTTATTCAAAAGATTACCATGACCCAAGCAAGCGCTCGATTGCCAATGCCATTCAGATATTTTTTAAAGACGGTAGCAGTACCGACAAGGTTGTTGTCGAATACCCTATCGGACATAAGCGCCGCCGTACTGAGGGCTTGCCGATATTAGAAGCCAAGTTTCGTGCCAGTTTAGCAACGCGATTTATCGACAGTCGCTGTCAGGATATTTTTGCGCTTTGTAGCGATCAAACACGCTTAGAGCACACACCTGTACATGAGTTTATGGACTTGTTTATGGCGAATTAAGCATGTGCCTATCTAAAAATAAATCTTATCTTATCAATAAAATAGGGCGTGTTCTCATATTAAGGACACGCCCTATTTTTATCTCTTGAATTGGCTTTGTGAACGTTTCAATCATTTATAGCTACCAAGGTATGGATTCCCCTGCCCAGTCAACAAAACTGCCTGATTGCATCGCCTTCATACGGTTAAGCACTTCTAATAAGCATTCCGCACTGTAGGCTGGCGAGAACAACTGACCTTCAGCCACATTGCCTTGAAAAGGGGCTGATAGTTGCGTATTTACCGTTCCTGGCTGCAGGACAACCACGCACACGTCTTTAAGCGAGCGACTCCATTCAATACTCAGGTTTTTCATGCCCATATTGAGTGCCGCTTTACTCATACGATAGCTATACCAGCCGCCCAGCTGATTGTCACTGATACTGCCAACGCGCGCGGATATCGTTGCAAAGATTGCGGGCTTGTCATTACTACGCGCAGATTTGGCTAATAGTAGTCTAAAATGCTTGGCAATGAGTAAGCTGGCTAAGGCATTCACTTGCATGTTTTGTAAAAAGAAATCAGTCTCAACCTGACGCAGCGCTTTTTCTGGCTGCTGCGTCGCCGTATGTAATAACCCTGCACAATTGATAATCCAATCAATATGAGTGGTTTGCTGCTGAATAACCTCGGCTGCTTGTTGGATACTCTGTTCGTCGCAGAGGTTCATGGATATCCAATGCAGATTGTCAGCCTCAAAATCAGGTACATTGCGATGATAAGTCGCAAAAACATGAATACCCTGTTTTCCACCATTATCGGTATTCGCATTCTCATACTTATTGTCACTGGCAGTGCCATCTACTAATTGCTCAATCATCGCTCTACCAATGCCGCCTGTACCACCAACGATTAGATATGTTTTGTTATTCATGATGATTCCTTTTTTGGATTCTCTTTAACAGCCTTTTTTCACCCTTGTCATTATCATTTTGTTCATTATTCATTTTGGCTGATTTTTATTGTCTTTACCATGATAAAAATGCTTAATAAGTGTTCATTTATTAACATTTGGCGAAGGCGTGTCCTCATATATACGCTACAATAATCAAGAATTATCTCCTACATAAACGCCTTTATATGGATGTTATCGCATTATGCTATCACCCCAAGATCAATTGACTGAGTTGGTACGCACGCTTGAGACGCAGCAACATGTCTTTGCCACTGACCCGCTACTTATTACGGAAAAACTACAAGGTGAGGATGGCAAACCCATTCAAAAATTGCACCGCCGAGCCTCACGTATCGATAGTAATGGTGTGCTGGCACGAGTATTGGGCAAAATTGACGGGCGTATCAAAGGCATCATGGTGGTCATGAGCGTGGTGTGGTGTATCTCGGGATTTTTGGGATTATTCACCTTATTACAGACCAATGTGGTGAATTTCTTTTATGTCTTGGTTTGCTTGCTGGGTTTTCATACTATTATGCTGTTAGGCTGGCTGGTGATGACCCTGATTAATCAAGGCAAGCAGTCTTCGAATTGGTTTGCCAATTTTGTCAGTCCCAGTTATCTGATACGTGGTAAAGACGATGTTACCAAGGCGGCAGTCGATTTGTACGAGCGCCAATTACAGCATAGCGGGATGCGCTGGTATTTGGGACGATTTAGTCATCAGTTATGGCTGGCAACGTTGACGGGCATGCTGCTGGCGATTATTTTCCTGTTGATTGTGCGTCAGTATAGCTTTAGCTGGGAGTCGACTTTACTATCCGATCAAGCGCTAATTACTTTGACACAGGTACTTGGCTGGTTACCAAGTATGGTGGGATTCGATGTGCCAGATAGCACCGCTATCGTCCAGAGTCGCTTGGTGACTGATGCGATGCCATTGACTGTTGCGCGGCAATGGGCAGGCTTATTAGTTGGTAGTTTGCTGATGTACGGTATTGTACCAAGAGCGATTGCTTGGGCGTTTTGTGCATTGATGTTCCGTCGTAAAAAGATGCGTTTGGACATCAAGCAGCCCTATTATCAAAAGATTTTAAACTTTTGGCAACGTCAGGTGGTAGATGCTGATGACTTTAATGAAGTGTCCGTTCCTATTGCGCCAAAAGCAGCCGTCAGCGCTGGCAAGAAGCTGGTTGCTTTGCTTGAGTATCCAGCAGAGCAGGATAACTGGTGGCTTGCAGGTCTGGATGCCAATATTAATAATAGCGAGATAGAGAATTTCGGTATCGTTGATGATCGTGAAGATATGGCACGTTTGAAGACGTATTTAGACAGTCACCCAGTGCAGGTCTTACTTGGCATTCATCATAAAGCCTTACCTGACCGTGGTACGCTACGCAAACTTGATCAAATCGCCCGCCATGCAAAAGATGGGCTCATTGTGCAGCTGCTGATTGATGCAAGCGCTTTAGACTTAACCAAGCAGGTTGCAGACCATCAAGATGTTCGTTATCAGCAGTGGCAAACCGCCCTTGCCGCTCGGAAAATTGGTATAGTGAATAATTGATTGACTAGCCAAAATGGGATTATCAGTTACTTAAGACAAATGGTTAGTATTAATACCGAAATAGCACATAATTTGTTCTACAATAAAAGCCACTGTATGTTTTGGTCATTAATAAATATAAGACGATATTATGAATAATGATAATAAAAAAGAGAACTATGAACACAATAAGCCTGCTGGTCTCTTTGCAGATAAGGCTTATGAGGCAACCCCTAATACCGCAAACAGCACTTTAAAATCAGCCGTAACTCAGTCAGTGGAAACTCAAGACAATCAACCTTTATCAACTGAACCATTAACAACAACGACAAGTATGACAAGGAAAACCATCGCCAGTGGTGAACCGCTAAAATTGGCCGTCGTTGGTCATACCAATACGGGCAAGACATCCATACTACGTACACTATTGCGTGACGTCTATTTTGGTGAAGTCAAAAACGAAGCCGCAACTACCCGTCATGTAGAGCAAGCCAAATTAACAGACAGCCAAACGGGCGAAGTGTTGGTGGTATTGTATGACACACCGGGTTTAGAAGATGCGTCAGGATTGATGGATTGGTTAGAGGACAATACCGCCAGTCGGCGTGATGGCATTGAGCGTTTGCAACAGTTTTTGGCAGCAGACATTGCCCAAGGTGGTGATGCGCTAAATATAAATAGCAATGAGGACTATAGCCAAGAGGCCAAAGTGATTCGGCAGCTGCTGGCAAGTGATATGGCCATTTATGTCGTTGATGCACGTGAGCCGGTACTCGGTAAATATAAAGACGAGTTAGCTATTTTATCTTGGGCAGCGATTCCTGTGATGCCAGTATTTAATTTCACTGACGCTCAGGATGCCAATATAGATGAGTGGCAGACCATGCTGGCAAGACGTAATTTGCATATTTCTACACGCTTTGACTCCGTGGCTTTTGAGTTTGCAGATGAAATGCGCTTATGGCAGAATTTAGCCACCATGCTTACCCACTCTGAGATGCTTGAGCAGTTGATGCAGCGCAGGATAGAAAATTGGGCGCAGCTAAATGACGAGGCCAACATTATCATTGCTGATTTTTTAATCAATGTTGCTGCTTTTGTTCGTGAGATTAGTGAAGATGATGACCCAATGCCAGTATTACAGCAAATGCAAGAAGCGGTCAGGCAGAGCGAACGGGCGATGCAGAACAACTTGCTCAATTTATATAAATTTTATGACAATGACGTAGCTGCAACGCCGCTTGAGCTAAAAGCCTATCAACAAGATCCGTTTGACCCTGAACTGCTAAAAAGCTATGGCATACGCACCACTTCTGGAGCAGCAGCTGGTGCACTATTAGGCTTAGGGATTGATGCGGCCGCTCTTGGTACAACCTTGGGGTTGGGTGCTGCCATTGGTGGTATCGCAGGTGGGCTGTTATCTAATACCAGTAGTATTGCCGATAGAATCACTGGGGTAAAACGTTTGTATATCGACCCTGCTACCCTAACCTTGCTGGCCACTCGAGCCATAGATTTATTGACAGCATTGCGCCATCGTGGTCATGCTGCAACTGATGCCACGCAATTGCTGTATAAAGGTGAGAAATCCAGTATTGAACAGTCGTTAGATGACGAAAGCGCCACTGTCACACCATGGCCGACACATAAATTGCCCAGTGAGCTAAAAAAAGCTCGTGGCAAACCGCAATGGTCATCGCTCAGTAGTGGTAAATCTGAACAAGCACAGCTATTACGAGCAGATATGGCATGGTCGCTGGCAAGTAAGCTACAGTTATATAAATCTGAGTAATGATAGCCAAGCTTGACTAAAGTGGTAGATATGGTTGCTTAAGGAGATGGGTGTAATAAAGCACTCAGTGCCTTAGTTCCACGCACATCGGTTTGCTGTAAATAAATGGGATACAGCAGATACTTGGGAAAGCTTTGCTCAATATCTTGCATTAATTGCTGTTGGCGCTCAGCACGACGCTGCCAAAAATCATCAGACTGAGTTGGTGCTATCAACTGATTAATAACTATTGCGGCTGGCATGAGCTTACTGTCTTCTAACTGCTCTATCGCTCGCTTTGTTTCAGCCAGTGGCAATACATCAGCCGTCATCACTAATACAATGGCGGTTTGTGTACGGTCATGCAGTAGCAATCCTGCCTGACGAAACAGCTGCTTGCGTTTTTCTAGTACAGATACTGCTTGCTCCCAGCGATCATTCTTTTTTTCGGCAAACGGATTGGCTAAATCATTTTTGTTATTGTGTTGTTCATGACTGCCCAAATGATTTGCCACTGAGCGAAGTTTTGCTTGCCTTCGCTGCTGTGCCAGTAGCCCATCTGTCCACGCACCCATCATTTCAGGCAGCACTAATAAACGCAGTGTATGTCCCGTCGGTGCGGTATCAAAAACAATATGCTCATAGCCGGCATCTGCTGCTGCAACCAAGTGCTGGCACATAGATTCGAGCATGGCGGCTTCTTGTGCACCAGGCGCTGATTTTGATAGCCGTAGATGCTCGCGAATTTTTGGCATCATGTCTGGATTGGCATAAGAAGTAATGGTACGTTCAACTTGGGCAAAATGCTCATCAACGATGATATCAGGGTTTAGTTCAATAGCATCTAGACAAGGAGTTACTACTGTTTTTTGGTTTTTGAGCGGGACGTTTAACACATCGCCCAAGCTGTGTGCTGGATCGGTCGAGACAATCAGTGTCTTTTTGCCTTGGTTGGCATAATAGCTGGCAAGTGCAGCGGCAGTGGTGGTTTTACCGACACCGCCCTTGCCACCGATAAATATAATTGGCTGCTTTGCCAGTTGCTCTACCAATGCGGGTAAAGGGTGTAATGCCATACTTATATCTCATTTTGATGAATTCAACGTAAACTAGCAGCAACCTACGTGGTCAAAAGGGCATCTATCCATGCCCATACGTGTATGCCACTCATGGAAGTTTTCTAAAAACAATGGCTGCAACTCTAATGTATAAAAGCTTGCCGGATTGTCGATACCCAAGCTTTCCGCAAACATGAGTAGCATGAAAAAATCTTCCTCATCACGCGCGGCGCGTGCCATCGTTTGACGATAAGGCGCATGATAAAACTCATTTAACCCTGCCGCAAATCTTTGCCACCATGGCGCAATATTTTTTATAGATTTTGTCATATCTGCCTTTTCCATAATGACCCTTATTTTGCGTATACTTATTATCTATCATGCCTATATGAGACAAAAAACGCCAGCAATTGCTGCTAGCGTTTTTATCGTATTTCAGTAAGTATCTAACTAGTTATTCAACATGGCTTAGAGGTTGCTTTTACCTCTGTGTATCGACCACTCTTTGCGGAGTACCGATAGACTCTCAAACGTCACTAAAATCGTGGCTATTAAGATAATGACATCCATAATAATAAGCAGCCAATTACCATCATTGAAAAAAGTTTTTAGCTGAATCAATAACGCAAAAACCGTCATGACTAGTAAGAATGACAATGGTCCCAAGGTATACCATACTGGTCTGCCTTTACGTAACAAGATAACGGTAACAATCATCAAGGTTAATGCAGCCATGAGCTGATTCGTCGTACCAAATAACGGCCAAATAATCATACCGCCAGCACCATCGATGCCACCAGCACCAAAGGCTAATAACAAACAGCTACCAACGGCAAGCAATGTTGCCACCACACTTTTATTTAGAACAGGCAGTTTATAAATTTCACCAAACTCTTGGAAGATATAGCGTTGCAAACGTACCCCAGTATCCATCGTAGTACCCGCGAACAATGCTGCCATTACCGTCAGCATCGTCTGTGATAAAACCATATCAATGCCGACACCAGCATTCAATATAGTTGCACCGCCATCAATAAAGGCACCAATAGAGCCATCGCCAAATTTTTGATAAACGGCTTGCCAGTCGCCAAGGGTTGCAAAGCCTGCCGTTGCCGCAAGTATCGCACCCAGTGCCAGCATACCCTCACCCATGGCACCGAAGTAACCAACGAATCGTACATCTTCTTCTTTATCAATCTGCTTAGACGTCGTTCCCGTTGCCACCAAACCATGAAAGCCTGAGATTGCACCACAAGCAATGGTCACAAACAATAAAGGCACCATAGATGGTGTACCGATTGGCAATGCCGTGTTTATCGCTGGCGCGACAATATTCGGCGTCGCAATAAAGATGGCGGCATATAGTAAAATTAGACCGACAAATAACTGTAAGCCATTGATGTAATCGCGCGGCTGCAAGAGCATCCAAACCGGTAATAAAGAAGCGATTGCCGCATAAGCAAACAAGATAATAATCCAAACAGCATTGTCAGGTAAGCCTAAGAATGTCTCAGGCAATACGACAGGGGACATAGGACCAAGATAGATAAGCCCATATAAAGCCGTGACCCCAATGATTGATACCCAAACCAGATTCATCTTGTAGCGATAAATACACTGACCGATAATAAAGGCGACTATCAAAGCCCCCCAAACAGGTAGCACAGCGGACGGGGTTTTTATCATCATATTAGCAATAGCGACACCAAATACCGCATTTACCATGAGTAATAATAGAAAGATAACGATCATCATCAAGCTACGTACACGTGTACCCATGACGGTACCGGCAATCGAACCAATCGACTGACCTCGATTGCGCATACTAGCCCAAATGGCTGACATATCGTGGACACCTGCCATAAAAATCGTGCCCAATACTACCCAAATGATAGCAGGTACCCAGCCCCAAATAACGGCAATGGCAGGACCAATAATCGGCGCCGCTCCTGCGACTGAAGTAAAATGATGTCCCCATAGCACGTATTTATTGGTGGGGATATAATCCACCCCATCTTTCATAGTGTGCGCTGGCGTGGGGATACTGTTATCCAATGCCAAGATTTTAGTAGCGATAAATTTTGAGTAAAACAGATAACCGCAAAGCATCGCGGCAACAGCGAACACGAGCACGATTGCACTATTCATCTTATCTCTCCTTAGACAAGTAATAGGTAGCCTTATAAGTTCAAGCTTTTTAATTTAGAATATAAAAAATATGTTAAATTAGTCGGCGACTAGTGACTTAGCGCACCTGTCCAAAGGCTGTTTATAGAAGTACTGTGGTATCATCATCCATTAATAAGGCTTTACATTCTATCGTTAGCACATGTCACTAGTCAGCATATGGTGAGTCTTTGACTGCAACCCATTTAGATACTAACTGATTTAATGACAAATGTAACGCTGGTTAAACATGAAAAACAACAAATAAAGGAAGCACCATGGCGCATTATTTTGGGTTTTTACCTTCAGATAAATTGAAAGCATTAATCATTGACGCTGAGCAAGTGATTGCCTCAAATGAGGAGGTCGAATACTACCCATATCGTGATGCCCTGACGCATCAAACAGCACGTGATCTAATCGACAATTTGTTGATTGGATTGGTAGACATTATTCCAAACCCTGAACGTCAAGCTTCGATGCGAAAAATTGTTGGTACAGTTGAAAAAGCGACAGATACGCTGCTTAACATCTTACTCGGTAAAGAGAATAACGAAGAAGTGATGCCAAGCTTTCATTTCTTGAGAGATCGGGCGACGTTTATTGATAACGAAGGTGTAAAACGAGTGGGTTTCAAATTATCTGATGCAGATGCACAAACCATCGAAAAAGGCTTTGCTGCTATCACACCTGAGCAAGTAGATATGAAAGCATTTAAAACAGCGCTTGAAACCATGAATGAAGAGACATTGACTCACTTTATCAGCCGCTATGCTGAAACGCTGAAACTTGGCATGATTAAACGCAAAGCTGTCCCAGTTGCCAAAGCCGCCATTGATAAAGGCATGAGTATGGCCTTAAATAAGTTGCTACCCGACCTACCGGATCGCTCTTTAAATCGTTTAGCAAACTATTACCGCCCTTTCATCGTAGAAAAGCCGGAATAAATGCCAGTATTTGATTAATTTTGCCTCAAAAGACAGATGGTATTGGGCAAATTCACTAAAATTTGCTAAAATAAGCGGCACTTTTTACCGAAGGCGCACCCGATGACCCAAATCAGCAACCAAGAAATTGAAAAAACATTACGCAACTCAGAGTGCCTTATCAGTAGCATCGAAGTAGCCGCTGCTTATGAGCGCCTTGCCGCCCAACTTAACCTACATTATGCTGGTTTAAACCCAATCGTTATGGTTGTTATGAATGGTGGACTTATTCCAGCTGGTCAACTTTTGACTCATTTGACGTTCTACCATCGCATGCATTATATTCATGCATCACGCTATCGTGATAATGCAGGCACCAATGAGCTAGATTGGAAATTCAAACCTGATGTTAGTATCGAAGGTGAGCATGTATTGCTGATTGATGATATTTTTGATGAAGGTATCACGCTAAAAACAGTTGTCGAAGAATTAAGCAAAGAAAAACCTTTATCACTTGAATGTTGTGTGTTGCTTAATAAAGAGCATGATCGTAAAGTTGAAGATTTTGATGTTGATTTTGTCGGTATCAATGTTGCAGATCGTTATGTCTATGGCTGTGGTATGGATTTCCATGGTTACTTGCGTCATCTGCCTGGCATCTATGCCATCAAAGAAGACAAAGTTTAATTTCTACATTTGAGTTCAAAAAAAGCATCCAATTTGGATGCTTTTTTATTGCTTATATTTTGCATGTACTGTTAATTTTGCTACTCATACAATGCCCGTATGTTTTCTGTAGGCAGTATATTTGTACCAGTCACCATGAAGAAATAATCGAGTTGCCAATTCTGTGTCTTCTTAGCGGTATTACTGATTGGCTTATCCCAGCTAGGATACACCCTGATGCCCATCTTACCTTTTGTAAAATGAGACTGAAGAATATTATGTCTAAGCAAGACATTTTTTGGAAAAACAAACTGCCCAAATGTATGGTTGTCTTTAAATGTGGTGATTACCAACAAGTCTGGTGACGAATCATATTGAAAAGGTTGATTAATACCTTTGGAATCTTTTTCCCAAAAGGTAACGAACTGCCCTACTTTGGTAGGTGTTTGTTTAGCTACTCTGAATCTGACTGTTTTGACAGTCAGTCTGTTCATTAATTCAAATGTACCAGCAGCGTATTCTAGATTTTGTTGTTCTTCTTGAGTTGAAGCAACAATCAATTGGTTGGGTTTATAAATAATTTCATTAATATGCTCTAGCACCGTATCAAAGGTATACAACTCTAGTCCTCTTTTTATATTTCTGAGCATTTGTCTATTAACGCTGAGAAAACTGTAATGCCAAACCTGTATGGCGCTCAGTAGGTGTTTGAACAGCCTTTTCAAAAGCAGATTTTGTACTATATATGGTTACCTGTTTCTTAGCACGGGTCACAGCCGTATAAATAAGCTCTTTGCTTAGCAATCTAGCATGACTATTATCAAAAGTAATGGCAACGTGCTCAAACTCAGATCCTTGCGATTTATGAATGGTCATCGCATATGCGGTGGCAATTACCTCTTCGTTTAGCAGATTGACGGGAATCCCCTGTATTTTATTCTCGAAAAAAACTTCTAATCGACTTCTTTCATCCGATGTTTGTAAGCAAAAACCAATGTCACCATTAAATAATCCTAGTTCATAGTTATTTTGTAAAACCATCACAGGACGACCATGAAACCATGTGTTTTGGCCCAGTGGTAGCTTTAGTTCAGTTAGGTGCCATTGAGTGAGATAGTTATTAATGTAGTGATCGCCCCATTCACCATTATGACCAGCACTGAGGATTCTAAACTCATTAAATGTCTCCATTAATGATGTAATCGTATTCTTTACTGATTCTGGCATGGATTTTTCTATCGGATTTCTCAGGAGTTCTTCTATTTTATTTATATATTTAATATATTTTAACGACATTTTTGGAATAATTCTTTTATTGCTTAGGCTATTCCTTGTCTTATTATCTTTAAGCTCATTTGTTTGCAGCGTATTTACATACTGAAAACTCAAGACTTCATCCTGCCTTAACAGCTGCCAGATGGCTTGCGTATCTATCTCTGCCTGATTAATTTGGTAGGCAAGTTTGCCAATACCTGATTCTGCGCTGAATCTGCGGCTTTCGGTTAACTCTGCATGAATGGGTTGTAACAGTGGAATACGGCACAAGTCAGCCAACACTGCTCCTGCATCTACCGCTGCTAGCTGGTTTGCATCGCCCAATAGTATCAGCCTTGCACCTGGTTTTACTGCACTTACGAGATAATTAGCCAACTCGACCCCGAGCATCGACGCCTCATCAACGATGATAATATCTTCGCCAAGTGGATTGTTAGTATCGTAGCGCGGTCTGCCCGTCCGACCAATACCTAACAAGCGATGGATGGTTTTAGCTTCTTGCAACTGTAGCTCAACATTCGCTGCGTCTAGCGCTGCCTGCAGAGACTCTTGCATGCGCTGTGCAGCTTTACCCGTTGGTGCTGCTAATGCCAAGCTAGCACTGTCAGTGCTGAACCTAATACTTTTAGACGCACCTTCCCCACTCTCTGTCGCTTGCTGGAGCGCAATGACTAACTGAGCAACGGTATAGGTTTTACCTGTACCTGGACCACCAGTAATAATACTAAACGCGTTGTTATTAGCAACATTAATCGCCTTTACTTGGTGCTCATGAAGATTTTCAGGCATTGCTATCTGTAAAGGACTTACTTGCTGATTTAAAATATTGTTGATATTTTTTGCTAAATTAAACTCGGCTTGCCATGCACGATGTAGCCAAAAAGTTAGTGCTAGCTCTGTTTCATTATTAGTCTGACTTTCTTGAATTTTATATATGATAGGTTTATTTTTGCTTAGGCTATTTATAATATTGCTATTAATGTCAGCATTAACCTCAGCGAATAAATCATGTTCGTTAACTAGGCGTATAAAAAAACTTAAGTCTGTATTTTTCAATAATTGGTATAGCATAGCAATCATGTCAAAACGCTTGGTTAGCACCTCTTTTTCGTGGTTGCTAAGCGCCAATTGCATCCACAGCTGCTCTTTCTTATCAAATAGCGTGTCTAGCAATACGAATAGCGACCTTTCAGTTATAGAGTCATCTTCTGATTGCGTATTTAGTTTGCTATCTATTAGCGCAAAGATTGGCATTGCTAGCATCTCTAATAGCTGTTGCTGCCAAGCATATAGCGTAACTACCTCATTATTGATTTGACCTTGCAATGCTTCTTCATGCTCAGCGTCCTCAATGGTTAATACGGTATGCCCCTCTTCCAAATGAGTCGCTAACATAACGAATAAAGCGGTGAATAAATTACTTTCTTCTGTTTTAGCGACTTGCTTGCTATCAGTATTAGCTTTTGCCTCTGTTGCGTTATAGGCTAAATACGTTTGCTCGCGGCGTAGCAATATATAATCACTGATGTTACTAGCCCAGCTTTGTTGTAGGCCAATTGCTGCCTTGCTCTCTTTTTTATTATTACTCATGGTATGCTTGTCTCTATGTTGAAATAGTTAATCGATATCATGTTTTTTAGCATTTAATCATTACTTATAGCCTACTAGTTGGGCATGCCAAACAACGCATCCAAACCTTTAATAAAATCGATTGGAATATCCCACGTGACTAATCCATAGCGGTCGTTGTGCATTGAGTGGCTATTATCAGCTTCTTTAACATCTTGTGATATATCATCAGCTATTTGAGAATTGGGACTATACACACCTCGTAAAAAGACATACTCCACAGCGCCTAAGTACTTATCTTCATTGCCTGTATAATCATGGATTCTCATTGAAAGGAATCGATGTAACGCTACTTGATAAATCGCTGCTTGTAGCCAGTACCCTGCCTTGGACATTGCTTGCTTAAGTGTATTTTCATTATAATCGCTTAGGCTATTTCCTAGAAAGTTGCTTTTATAATCGACAACGTAATACTTGCCAGCATGTTCGTACACTAAGTCAATTTCGCCGCGTAAATAACGATACAAATGTGCTTTATTTTGCGGAATAAGAGTGACGTGTTTGTCCACCTCATTAGGGAGATACTGTTGGAAGAGTTTACTGATATCCTGTGCTTTAAAGTTCTCTGACAACCCCATATTGAACTCTAACTCAGAAAATCGCTGACCTGCATTAAGAGAAAATAAGGGTTGATTGGAGGCCAATAGCGGCGCATGTAGCACCTCTTCAATCCAATTGATTAATGCCTCATGCTTGGTAGCATCTATTGAAGCAAGATCAAGTGAACTAGTATTAAATGAACCGTCATCGCCTTGCTCTTGCTTCTTCGCTTGTGATCGACGGCCTTGCTGCTCAGCGCTACTATAAACTAGAGGCAGTTGATAGCTGCTGATCGCTCTATCGATAACCTGAGACCACTGCGCTTTATTGCTGAAATCAATTTTTTCAAATATCTCATGCAAGAACGTACCCGCATTAGCACCTTTCACAAAGGTAAAGCGGATATCATCTTCTGATTTGAGATTTAACCCATCGACTTTTTCAAGAGACGCATCACTATTAAGCAAATGCTCAACCGACACTGAAGTGTCTGCCATATCAATGTCTATAGCATCATCAATACGCTCATCCACTATCGCCATTGCTTGTGTAGATTCATCGAGCTGACGAGCCAAAGCGGTAAAGCTAGTCTTAGCCCAGCCATAAAAATAATTGGTTTTCATGACCTCTGCAAAGGGCGCGTACTCGATAGTCTCTGTGGCAGGCTTATGAGCACTTGACTTGGTTGCGGCTAGCTGAACATTGTCATTTACGCCTGCTGATTTAGCATCGTTGCTTGCGTAATTCTTGTCGTAGAACTCATTGACCTTATGCCCTCTGAGCATGCCTATGGTACCTTTGAGTCTATCAGGCAGCTCAAATTTCGCTTCTGGTGATTCAAACCAATAAAACACTGGTTTTCGCTTCATATCTCTTGTGCCATTAGGGTCTATCAGAACAACATAAAGCTGCTCACTGGCACGGGTAAATGCCACATAACCAAGTCGTCGCAGCTCATCAAAGTCTTCTTGAGTTTCGATATTGGTGTAATAGTCCTCTGTAGTCGCTGAGCCTTTCAAAGATGAGAAGCGGCGCTGGTTTCCCGTTGATTCACTATCTATCGACTGCCGCACTAGCGCTGAAGGCGCTTGTTGGGCATTGTACAAGTACAACCCGTAGTCTTCTTTATTGCCTGACTTTCTACTGGCATCACCCATTCCCAGTACATAGACAATGGGAAACTCAAGCCCTTTGGACTTATGAATGGTCATCAGCTGTACGCCAGACTCTGTCGGTAGCGGATATTGCTTAGCCCAATCACTATTGGGCGCGGCATCTATGTTTTGTCTAAACCAAGCCAGTAGCTCATGTTCACCCATACCTAGGCCATACTGCGCCAAGATATCCATCACATGGCGCAAATCCATGATATGACGATCGCCTTCTGGATGAGCCGCTAGCGCTTGCCAAACGCCTTGCGGCTGTATGGGATTTTTATCTAGCAAGTAATGCAATGCCGACAAGATGCCAAAATGCTGCCATCGTTGTGCGCCTTCTTTTAAATAAGTAATGAAATCTTGATAACTTTTTTTATTATCAGTAGCCTCATTAACTGAGGTATCCTTCGAATTAGAATTATTTAAATGGGAGCTCGTTGTACTACTGCCCTCAGTAATGCCTGACTCATGATCCGTCATCATGGCTTTGATATTTTTAATACTCAGTCCATATAGATGACTGGTCAACACCCGATTAATCATGTCATGACGATACGGATATAGCATGGCACTCAGCAGCGCCGCCACATCTTCTGCCATAATCGTTTCAAAGATACTGACATCACTGGTGGTTAAAGTCGGTACATTAAGCTTAACCAACTCATCTTCAACACGCTTTAAGTCTTTTTTAGTACGTGCCAGCACACCAATATCACTGGGCTGAATCGGCTTGCCTTTTAAGGTCTGACCACTACTAAGCAAAGTCACAATATGACGCGCCGTGATTTCATGCTCATCGTACTCAAGCTCTTTGTCTTTATCATAAGGTAAGTGTAATACGCTCACTGGCTGGGCAGAGAGCACCTCAGTCACTAAGGTAATGCTGTGAGCGTCTGGTTCATTAAACCAAGACAGCTGATTTTCTGGTTTTGCCGCTTTGATATGCTGATAATAAATACCTGCGCCTAATTGAGCTAATTTGTTCTCGCCAGTGGTTACATCAGCCATGCCGAACCAACAGTTTAGGGCATTAATCACACCAGCATTTGAGCGGCGGTTAATATCGAGCGTCCAAAGCGTGCTTTTATCAAATTGGGCTTTCATGTAGTTATAGTTGGCCACATCACCACCACGAAACCCATAAATGGCCTGCTTAGGGTCACCAACCAATAGCAAAAACTCATGGCTGGCTTTTTTAGTAGCTGACTGTTTATCATTATCAGCAACCTTGCCCTTTTTCTTTGGCAAATAGATACTTTCAATCATAATGGCTTGCGCGCCATTGATATCTTGTGATTCATCAATGAGGGCGACTGGATAATGGTGACGAATATAACGTGCCAGTTTCTCTCCTTGCCGACCAGTTAATGCTTGGTTTAGACGTACCATTTGCAGGCTAAAGGTCGTCTCACCACGCTCTTCCAAAATAATGGGTAGCCTATCACGTACCGCAAGCACGATATGACGGTTAAGATTGGCTAAGACCAATAAAATATGCTGATTTAACCCTTCGACCATATCTAAGAGCACCATTAATTTACTAATGGTTTCTAGCTCAAAAAGTGTCTGATGCTCTTTTTCTCTATCTTTGTTGAAGTTTTTAATTTTGCCATCTTCATTTGGATATCTCGCATCCTGCAAAGATGTCAGAATCTTATTTTCACGCTCGTTCAAATGGCTGTTAAATGCTAGCTGATATTGCGCTACCTTTTGATGGACATCTACAAGAGCATCAAAATGATTGGTTAAATTAGAATTTCCACGAAATCCTTGAGACTTTCTATAATCAGGGTTTAAATAAGGCTGAATGTCTGCTAAATCTAATTGGGCAAACTCATAAATTAATTTCTCATACGCAGTAAAGTCAAAACCTTGCTCTAGCTTTATCTCATCAATCGGTGCTGAAATAAAGTTAAGCGAGCGAGTCACATATTTTTTATGATCACTCACGGCAGTCAGCTTGCCTTGCTGATCCATAAGCGCATACAGTTTAGGCTGCTCATGATGCAAGCGGCTTTGAAACTGACGCAGCTCATCATGAATAATACTATCAGTCACCTGCTCGATACTGCTGTCTTCGATAATAGACATACCTTGCTGATGACCCGTCTCGCTACTGTACTCCTTCAGCCATTTTTGCGCCAAGCTATCGAGCGTACCCACAAACAGTTTATCCAACGTGGTTAAAACCAGTGCGGTACGCCTGATAGCTTCCGTCATTGGATAGCTGTACACGTGATCCAGCAAATAACCGACGAGATGCAGGTTAATGGGATCTTGCATGATGCCACCCAAGCGCACATATTTAGCCTGTGCTACCAACCAATCTTCACGGTCTTTTTTTGCTTGCGCACGCTTTGTGGCAGCAGCTTGCTTATCAGTAGCAAGGTCTTGGTTTAACTCATCAGCGCCTATCTCAGTATTTAAATCCGTACTTGATTTTTTGCCCTCTTGTTTATCCTTATCGCTTTCAGGCATCACCTGCAATACATTAGGATACAAAGCCTCCTTATTACTGGTGTCAGCACTTAAACCATTGACCCACTGCAATAATTGATAAAAATCCACCAAACGATCATGAATACGCTGACGCATCTCAGCAGCAGCGGCTCGCGTAAAGGTAGTAGCAATAATTTGCTCTGGCGCACGTCGTGCTTCAATTAGCAGGCGCAATACAATGCCTGTTAGCGTCCAAGTTTTACCAGTACCAGCTGAGGCTTCAATCAGGTGCTTGCCCGCTAGGTCAACATCAACTGCTGGTATTACATCAGCCTGACGCTCACTCATAGGATCTGAGTAAGGCTCATCTGAGCACTCATCGAATAAATGTGGCTGTGTAGAAAGTTCAATAGTATTGGTTGGATCAGTCAAGTCTGTCATATGGGCGCATACTTTTAATTATTATTTATTAGATCAAGAGAGCAAAAATTAATTAGAGGCTGTTCTAGATAATGGGCTAGCCATCTAAGTCAATTAACGCAGTAAACATCGGCTCGTACAATGGTCGCGCCAAGGTGGTCAACGCGTCTGACAAAGCCTTAAATCCATCTTGATCACGTAGTACATATTGCCAAATGGCATGCTGAGAGCAAGTATCATATACTGTGTCTGTATGATAGCTAGACCGTAGCCAATCTGAAAAGTCTGCTCGTTTTGGCCAATAACTGCCGCCTTCACCATCTTCAGATTTTGAACACTGATCAAGGTAATTGAGTGCATATTCTGGGAGTAATGTAATAGGCACTTGACCCGTTAACTTGCCAAAAACAGCCCATTTTATCAGCTCAATCACAGCGTCTTCATAGACAATGGGGCTTAGTTTAAATGCGATTACTTTGTCATACTTTTTGACTTGTGAGCTAGGCTTATTAAAACGCCAAATACTCACGCCATCATTTAATGCCACTTGCTGAGCGGTGGTACGTCTGGCCACTTGCCAATATAAATGTGACAACCAAAACTTGAGTAAATGCCTAGGACTTGCAGAATTGGGCAATATATTTAACCACTGCTTGGGTGATTGCTGAGCATAAGGCATGCCCGCCTGAATATGAGAGTGGCTATCATGCGCATCTATCGGCACTGCTGTTGGTAATGATACTGGTGCTAATATGGGTACTAAACCTTTTATTTTAATGGCTTTAGGCAATAACTTAAGCAGTGCGCCCATGCCCGTCATGTCCGTCTCATTGCTTGAATCGTTATTAACACGCTTAAGCAAAACTGCCAGTTCTATCTGGATAGGATGCTCGGCGGTTGGCGTTAGTAGCTGCAAACCTGTAGCACCCTCTGCTCCACTCTCATTGAGAATACTGCTTTCATCAAAACCATTAGCAATTAATTGCTCTTTAAATTCCAAACATTGCTGTTGCAGTTTTTGTTGTTGATTGGGTAGCGTGGTTTGGCGAGCGACACCAGCGGGCATAATTTTTTGATACATCAGAATCGGAGTAGTGCTTTGGGTCGCTGTATTAATGCCATTCGCCTTAGTCTCATCAGTGACCAACTGTTTAATCAAATGCTCTTTAATTTTATAGGTAGTCAAACTGTCTAAAAACAGCGGCTCTTGCTGCGACAGCGCTTCTTCACCTTGCACCACATGTACTTTTTGAGACCGTAAGAACGCTTTGGCAGGATGGCGCACTTGGTAAGCCAACACTCCTTCAATATCAATCTCTCCGATGTTAAATACGCTATCAGATAAAGCTTGGCTGAGCACCTGAGTCATATCACTGATATTGCTAGTATCAACAACGACCTCTAATGCCAACAGTTCAACCAATGCAGACAAGGTTTGATTGTCTACTTGACCTAACTGACCCAACCCTTGACCAAGTATTTGAGCCATTGCTTCGTACTGTGTCTTTGTGGGCAAGCCAACCAGCTGTACCTGCTCACTAGATACTCTGCCCTTTAGTGTATTAAATACAGCTTGCCAAAGCGGCGCAGGCGGAAACTGTTTTTTCTGAGCCAGTTTAGTTTTACGCATGGCTGTATTCAATAAAGCATCCAGCTCATCAATCGTATTGACAGGGCTGGAATCCTGAGCATTGATATTAATGTTGGCATTAGCATTGTCATCAATATCAGAAGACGCTTGCTCAGAAACATTCGTACCTTCAATTTCTGTTTCAAACAGACTCTCATGAAAAGGCAACGCAGGATGCTCAGTCACCAACCACTGCTTAATCAATTTTGGTAAGTAGCGCTTGAGACTTTCGGTGGTGGGATCAATATTCTCAGGTAATGTCGCCAGCGAGTTCACCTGCCATTGCACTTCACCTTGCAAGAACTGTAGCAATTCGCTTACTGGGTTGGCTGGCAGGTGCTCATGAGTGTCCGTCAGGCTTTGACCATTGTAGAACATCCAACAAGCACTACGTGCGCACAGCATGGCATCTAAAAATGCGCCATTATCATCATCTTCACTGACTCTGTCGCCGCGACGTGAATTAGTCGCTTTCATCAAATCATAGCGGTTATCACGGTCACGCCCAGGGAACTCTGAGAGATCCATATTTAGCATGACCACCAACTCAAAAGGCACGTTTCTTAGTGCACCGAATCGACCAAAGGTAATCACACCTGTCGGTTCCGCACTGACTTGCTGACTTTCAAGCTCGTTTTCGATACTGTCTAGCATAAAGCTTAGCTTGAGCGGCAATTGCTCCACACCTGCCAGCCTTTGCTCTACTTCTCTGTTGTCGATATCACCACTAGCGTACTGTCTATAGTGACGATTGGCTCGTAGACTTGATTTAAAGCCATTCATCGCATTGTAGATGGCTCGCATGGTACGTGTTTGATCCACATCACCAAAGTAACGATGAATCACTTGTCTCTCAATCTGATCGAGCCAATCTTCCGCTTTCATTTTTTGTATATGGTCATCCCGTCGTGCGACCAAACCGGTATAAATGCGGCAAAGCGCTTCAACAATCAACGCATCATTTAAGCTGACTTGTGGTAGCGGTAAAGTCATTTCTGGTAAGGCAGTGCTTGGCCATACATCTTCATTTAGAGCATATAAGCAATCACTCAACTCAGCTTCTGGCATGACCAGACCTAGGGTCAATCTGTCTAACGCTTGCGCAAAACTAAAGCGATAGTCATAGTCATTACTATCCAAAGTTTGCTTAAGATGCAGCTCATCAAAACCGCGAATAAAGCCTGCCTCTACCAATAAATCACAGCCACGGCTCATTTGCTCATGAGTCAGTCCAAAGCTTTCAAACAAGGGCGGCAACATCAACCAGTCTAAGACTTCAGCCGCTTCAAAACGGGCGCTATGGCTACCCAATAGCTTATAAAAACCAATAATAGCTTCCCATAACTGGCGAATGTCCGCATCAACAACACCTGTCACTTTAGCGGGCAAGGTCAAACCATCTTGACCTTTACCATTAACAAAGATAGAACCAATCAGCGCATGATGACGCTCGACATCGGGTAGCAGCACAACAATGTCAGATATATGACGTTTCTTTTCACCAAGTTTGATAGGTTCATTTAACCAGCGACCAATCATAATACGCAACACTTCAAGCTGGCGCTGCAAACTATGACACGAATGAATGCTTAGGCTATTATCTTGAGAAGAGATTGCCCAAAAACGGTCTTTCTCAAAGCGTTTATTCTCTAACGCTTCATCTTCATACCAGGCCGCTCCTTGCTTCTCTTCATTGAAGCTTGGCTCTATCTGCTTACTTACCGCTTGCGAGACTTTAGCAGCCGTTGCTTGTTGGGTAGATTGCTCATCAAGCATCAAAACGTCATTTTGCAAACGCCTTAATAAGCTTAGACCATGTTGCGCATCTTGCGTGCTGTTAATATTATCAATGTCAGAGTCCCTTTCATCTACATTAACGCCAAAACCATCACTCAAACCATGATCAAAATTATCTTGCCACTCTACTATTTCTTCTTGGTATTGTTCATTGCCCGATAAATTAGCAAGCATGGCAAAGGTATCGCGCGACTGCTTGCCCAAACGTGACAGCAAACTATGACCATAATCACGTAAAAACACACTTTCTGGATTGATAATTTGTTGACGCTGTAACCAAGATTTATCGACGATATCGGCCCAAAACAGCTTTGATGGGTTGTAATGCAATAGCGTGATATCCATGTACTTCGATAAGCGCTGCAAAAAGTCGAGCTCAGTCTGTGGCAGTTGCTGAATGGTAAAAATGCGCAGTACTTTGGGTAACTGAGCACGCTCATTCGCCTTGTTATCTTTTAAAGCCGACCAGAATACATCTTCAAGTGCCACACGGTGTAGATGAACGTCAGCAAATAAGTGCGACCATAAGAAGCGCTGTGCAGCTTCCAACTCAACATAATGCTCTACCAACCATTCAGGCGTGCCGCGTGCATACTTATCAAAACGCAGTGACAATGCATCTTTCTCTGCGATCAATTCATCTACATTTAGCGGTTTGTTATACGACCATAACGTTAGCCAATCCTCACGATGGGTCAAGTAGCGGTTAAACACTCTTGCCAAATCGCTTGCCAGCTGCCAAATACGGGCATCTTGTTGTGACTTGTCCTTTATAATGTCCTGTCGCACATTGTCTTGATGAGTATCTGCCTGCGGCTCATCAAGACAATGTGCTAGTAATGGATTAACCGGATGTTTTTCATCTGCAACAATCGCCTCTTGGTAATAAGTCAAATAACCAAACAATCGCCACTGCATGACCGTTGGTGACAACACCGCCACTTCTGGCACATTTAAGGTTGCAGCTTCAGCGTCATTCTCTAACAAATACGCGTTATGGCGGGTTAACACATCCTGCATGAGCGTCCATTGATACTGACCCCAAAACTTAGTACGCACCAAGGTACTAATCCCAGCACGACTGGCAATGGTTTTGTCCAACCAATCGCCCAATACCATTGAGGGAACAATGACAATAAAAGGCTCAAAAACAGGCTGATCCTTAGACTGATATTGCACAAGCAGTTGATCAACAAGGTTTTCGGTGCGGTGCGATTGAATAATGGTAAACATAGAGGATAGTCTGATTGAAGTTATAATATGAGTGATAGTGTGATGTAGACGGTCGTGAATGCCTGAAATGGAATAACATTTGCGTTAACTCTCTAATGCATATTGATGGCTGCTAAGGAATACCACGAAGGATACTCACCAATCTATGTTTCGCGGTCGTTACTACAATGTATTTCTGCTAGCATGGCTGTCATAAACACGATTCAAATGACAACAACGATTAACTATCATTGCATCATCAGTGATTATTTATAACAATCATAAAATAGGCTGCTGATTAGTGTGCCATCGATAGCTATCGTTTACTAGTATATGTGCCTCTATTATAATATCTTACGACAGATAGTGTCGCATTGATAAGTCTCATATTTATGAATAGAGAAGTCAGTGCTGCTGTCAGATTAATTGCTGTAATTTTTATGTCCATAACCCTTTTTTAACGGAATAATTTAATACTATGCCCTTGCGTCCCATTGATGCCATTTTCGTTCATCCTAAACGACGTTTATATGTTGTATACTATCGCGGTGAATTATGGCAATTGCCACGTATGAAAATTGACGACAGATCGTGGCAAAACAGACAGCCCTATACTGATGACAGTCGCTCGCTTTATTTGAGCATCCATCAAGCCATTAATGACCCCATACTTGCACAAAAACTGCGAACATTGAATCTGCCTGTCGCGGTGCGTGGGAGCACGCTGCCACGCTTTGAAGCATGGTGGGAGGCCCATGGTTTTGAATGGCTTAAAGACAAGCTTACGATGGGCGAATCGCCATTGGCTGCACACCAAATAAAAGCCCTTGACAATGATGTTACCTCGCCTTCAAACGATCAACCTGTGCTATCCAATCAAAATAGTACAATTGGTCATAAGAATAATAGCGAGAAAAAACTTTTATCTGATTCAGAAACCGATGTTTTTGCAGATATGCTTGCGGACTTAGCAGATGAAGTGTTGCACCAACAGCTTTAAAAATAATACGTCACACACCGCATTTTATGTAAACTTGACACAAACCCATTAAGAGAAGAGCAGTAACATATGAGAGAATACAAGCTGCTACTGGCTGGGCTAATTTTGCTGCTGCTGATAATCTTTACGTGGTTATGGAGCAGTAACCGTAAAAATATAGATCCCCTACCGATCATGGCAAATGCAAATGAGCCGTCAGCCGCCACTCAAGACGAGGTAAATACTCTCACCGACAGTACGCTGTATATAAAGGCTGAAGAGGATTTACAAGCACCCTTGGACGATATCATCGTTAGCTTCGAATCTCGTTATCCTCATGTGCAGGTTGTGCCAAGTTATGTACCTGCCAGCGACCTCTTAACATTATCAAACGCCAATCCTAGCCATGATAAACGCTCAGAATTAGGCGCTGATATAGACATTATCATCGCTAACGACAGCCTATCTGCAGACCGTCTGACACCGTTACAAGCAGAGCTAAAAGCGGCTCACGATAAAATAAACCAAGACAAAGCAAATATCAGCAATACTGATGATAAAAAAGTAGATACTGCTGAGACTGGTGCCATTGAAACTGATAATGCAGAGGCACGTACCCTAAATTCTTTCAGCTATGCATTGAAAGAAAAGCAAGCGCTTGAAGGGGTTATTTTAACAGAGAATACTGCTGCTATTAACTTCCGTAATTTTTTACTTTCGAGTACCGGACAAGATATATTAGAAAAGTACGATTATTATAATATCGAAGGTTATAAAAACAGTGTAAACGACTTGTTTAATCCAACATCACGTGCACAAGAAGCAGCAAATGCCAACACTGTGAATGTCGCTGACGCCTTGAGTAATAGCAAGTAATGATAAAATCTTTATATTTTGTTGATTGCTTTTATTAGCGATTTTTCCTACAATGTTATTCCAAAATGCGCCTATAGCTCAACAGGATAGAGCAGTTGCCTCCTAAGCGATCGATCGGGGTTCGAGTCCCTGTAGGCGCACCATCAAACATTGTCAAAAGACATTAAAAGACCTCACAGCCTATCAGTTGTGGGGTCTTTTAGTATCTTATCGCATCATAACATTGCATAACTTACAATATATTTTCATACAGCATACCGTCAAAACACAAAAAAGCCTTCCAAGCTTGATATTTCATAGCTTGAAAGGCTTTTTCGCTCACATGTTTTTATCTAGGTAAGGGTTTTAAAATTGTGGTTTGCCCAAATCCGCTCTTAATCTATGTTCAACATCGATTTTGCCACAGCTTCGGCCACTTTAATGCCATCAATTCCTGCTGATAATATGCCGCCTGCGTAGCCAGCGCCTTCGCCTGCAGGGAATAAGCCTTTGGTATTAATGCTTTGGAATTCTTTATTGCGTTTAATGCTGATTGGTGACGATGTTCTGGTTTCTACGCCAGTTAGTAAACCGTCGTCAGATGAAAACCCTTTGATTTTTTTATTAAACGCTGGAATGGCTTCACGTATGGCATGCACGGCAAAGTCTGGCAGTGCTTTGCTTAAGTCAGTCAAGGTAATGCCCGGTGTGTAAGACGGTTTTACATCGCCCAATTCTGAGTCTGGTTTGCCTTTTAAGAAATCGCCAATGGTTTGCGCTGGTGCACTGTAGTCTTTGCCGCCCAATTCAAACGCTAAGGTTTCTAGCTGTCTTTGTAATTCGATACCAGCAAGAGGATGGTTTGGATAATCTCGCTCTGGGTCGATGCCGACAACAATAGCACTGTTGGCGTTACGCTCGTTCCTTGAATATTGGCTCATGCCGTTAGTGACCACACGGTCTTCTTCTGATGCTGCGGCAACCACCGTTCCACCTGGACACATGCAGAAGCTATAAACAGAACGACCATTTTTACAATGATGAACCAGTTTGTAATCCGCAGCGCCAAGTATTTCGTTGCCAGCATTGTCACCAAAGCGTGCTTGGTCTATGGTTGACTGTTTATGTTCAATCCTAAAGCCAATTGAAAAAGGTTTTGCTTCAACATACACGCCTTTATCATGGATCATTTTAAAAGTGTCTCGGGCGCTATGACCAACAGCAAGAACAACATGGTTCGTTTTTAAGGTTTCGCCAGTATTAAGTGTCACGCCAGTTACTTTTGAGTCAGTGATATGCAAGTCGTCTAAACGAGTCGCAAAACGAACTTCCCCACCGAGTGCTATGATCTCGGCACGCATTTTTTCTACCATGGTGACTAATTTATAAGTACCTATGTGCGGTTTACTTACAAATAAAATCTCTTCTGGTGCGCCAGCTTTTACAAATTCAGTCATGACTTTACGGCCATAATGATTGGGATCTTTCACTTGGCTATACAGTTTGCCGTCAGAGAAAGTACCTGCTCCGCCTTCACCGAATTGTACGTTAGATTCTGTGTTTAATTTACGCTGACGCCAAAAGCCAAAGGTGTCTTTGGTACGTTGTCTGACTTCATTACCGCGTTCAATGATAATAGGTTTGAAACCCATTTGAGCAAGGGTAAGTGCTGCTAACAAACCACAAGGTCCAAAACCAATAACAACAGGACGCTCAGTTAAATTTTCTGGCGCTGCGCCTACATATTTGTAGCTGGTATCTGGTGTTGCTTTAACATGATTATCTGACTCAAACTGAACCAGTAAATCATTGGTCAAATTTGAGTCGGTCAGGGTGATGTCTAGCGTATAAATTAATTGGATATTTCTTTTATTACGAGCATCATAACCACGTTTAAACATCACAAATGACGCCATTTGCTCAGCAGAGATTTTAAGTTTTGTCGTTATCGCAGTCGTTAGATCTTCAGGCGCATGATTTAATGGCAATTTAATTTCAGTTAAACGTATCATTGGTTACTCATAAACTCGTGTAAAAAACAGTCTCGCATTTTACTGGTACTGATACAAATAAGCGAATAAATATTTTACTTACTCAGGGTAAATTTACGGTTTCTTAAACATAGATCAGCATCCTATTATAAAAACTAAATGTCAGACTTCATCCCAAGCTAGCTACCAAGCCTAATGGCTAACGTGCTTTAGCTAAAAAAAACCTACCTTTAGTTAAGTTGACATCATTTAGTACGTTTGCTTCTTAATTTCCTTCTGTTCACACTTTCTGAACTCAAAAAAACATTGCTTCTGATGTCGTCATTTTTTATACCACTTTAGCATTTCTTAACCAGACATAAATGGTGCATAGAAAATCATAAAAACCATCATGGTGCGAAAAAAGTGCAATATCTCCTAAAAAGACCGATATTGGTGCATTTGTCTTGTATTTTATATTGGCATAGATATTGAAGTATTAATCATAGTTAGGAATGGCTCGTTCACTCGGCCTACCAAGCTGCTACTTTATCTTTTTGGAGAAATATATGTCTTTATTGCCAACGCTTATCACTGCTACTCCTATAAGTACAAATTATCGTATCGACTCAAAATTAACATCACGTTTGTCTCTGCTAGCAGTAGCCGTTGTAGGTAGCTTAAGTCTTATGGGTTGTCAAAAACCTGCAGAAACCAGTGCAGAAACCAATTCTACCGCCACAAAAACGGACACCTCTGCGACGACTGCAGCAGATGGTGACACCATCAAAGTGGGTATCTTGCATTCTTTATCTGGAACGATGGCCATCTCTGAAACATCATTAAAAGATACTGCGCTCATGACCATTGATGAAATTAATGCCAATGGCGGTGTGTTGGGTAAGCAGCTAGAGCCAATCGTCGTAGATCCCGCTTCTGATTGGCCGTTATTCGCTGAAAAAGCTCGTCAGCTGTTAACCCAAGATAAAGTGGATGTGATATTTGGAGGTTGGACATCGGTGTCACGTAAGTCCGTGCTGCCTGTCGTTGAAGAGTTAAATGGTTTGATGTTCTACCCTGTGCAGTACGAAGGTCAAGAACAATCAGAAAACATCTTCTACACTGGTGCTGCACCGAACCAACAAGCCATTCCTGCCGTTGAATATTTAATGAGTCCGGAAGGTGGTAGTGCAGAACGCTTTGTCTTACTTGGGACAGATTATGTTTATCCTCGGACTACTAACCAGATACTGCGGGCTTTCTTAAAATCTAAAGGCGTCGCTGAAACAGACATCATGGAAGAGTACACCCCTTTCGGTTTTAGCAACTATCAGACCATCGTTGGCAATATTAAAAGCTTCTCTACCGGTAAAAAGACGGCGGTTATTTCTACCATTAATGGGGATTCAAACGTACCTTTTTATCGTGAACTTGCCAATCAGGGTATTAAAGCATCTGATATCCCAGTCATGGCATTCTCAGTAGGAGAAGAAGAGCTTCGCGGTATCGATACCAGCTTATTGCAAGGGCATTTGGCGTCATGGAACTACTTTATGTCGGTTAAAAATCCTGTCAATAGCGGCTTCACCAAAAAGTATAAGAAATATGCGCTAGATCATAAGCTACCGAATGCTGAAAAGGTCGTGACCAATGATCCTATGGAAGCCACCTACGTGGGTATCAATATGTGGAAACAAGCAGTCGAAAAAGCAGGTACCACTAATGTCGACAAAGTGCGTATTAGTATGGGAGGTCAGACTTTTGACGCGCCATCAGGGTATACATTAAAAATGGATGAGGAAAACCATCACTTATGGAAGCCTGTCATGATCGGTCAAATCCGTGCCGATGGTCAGTTCGATGTGATCAGCAAAACGCCAAAAGTCATTCGTGCTGAGCCATGGAGTCAGTACATTCCTAAATAAGGTGTTGTCACCTAAACCGCAATCCTTAGCCCTTAGCCCCTTAATGGTATCAATACCAGCAACCCTTTAGCTCCTCTACTGATAAAACAGTTTTTCAGTAGAGGTTAGAGGAGTGTTGACTGCAAAAAGGAACCATCATGTCACATTACCCTTCCTATTACAAAAGTGACGCGCCAGCCAATGATTCTAATAAGACTTTTGTCATCGCCTTACTATCTTTACTCCTCCTCATTGCTATCACATCAGCTGCTCATGCTCACGAGACGCCAGCAGTACACAGCCACGATCACAATGAGGCAGTATCGACTAATACTGTGGCAGCGACATCCAATGCTGTAAGGGAAGAGACCTTACTTGCTCAAGACGACACCTTACTTGCTCAAAACAAGCAGTCTCTGACTACGCCTGCTAATCTTGCGGTAAGTAAAGGAGATGCTATCGAGCAGTTCGTTGCTGCTGACTTCACCAAGCGCCAAACCATGCTCAATCAGTGGCCGGGGTCAGTTGAGAGTTTGGATGCTTTAGTTGAGCTGATAAAAAACGATGAGCTATATCAAGGCAATGGCGGGCAAACCTACCTACTTAACAGCGAAGATGAGCTATTTACTTATCCTGCTAAACAGCTGACCACCGAGTGGCCTAGCGACTTGGCGCAAGTGACTTTAACCAATACGCTACACTCAGCCTTAGTCTTTGGACAAACCAAGGTTAAGCTTGAGTCAAACGATCCTACGCAACGTGTGCAGGCAGTTGCCATCTTAGCAGACAATATCGAACAGCTAGATCCAGTACTTATAAGTACTGCTGCCGCTAATGAGCAAGACGACGATGTCAAAACGGCGCTGAGTATTTTACAAGCAAGAATTGATTTTAGAGATGGCGACGTCACCAAGCAAATTGCCGCGCTTACCGTGCTTGCTGATAGCGATAGCCCACAAGTATTAGTGGATGTCAAAAAAGCATTGGCGGCAGATAATATCGATCCTGTACTCAAATCTGCGCTGTTAGACGCTGAGGATAGTATTGAGCAGCGCATTACCATCAGTACTTGGATAGGTCATCTGTTCACGGGACTTAGTACGGCAAGTATCTTACTACTCGCGGCATTAGGGCTTGCCATTACTTTTGGGCTACTGGGTGTCATCAATATGGCTCATGGTGAGCTCATTATGATTGGCGCTTACGCCACTTATATGGTGCAAAATCTCTTTCAAGCATATTTTCCTAGTATGACTGGATGGTATCTGGTTGCTGCTATACCCGTCGCTTTCTTAGTCAGTGCCATTATCGGCATGATTATTGAACGAATCATTATTCGCCCGCTTTATGGTCGTGAGCTTGAAACCTTACTGGCAACCTTTGGTGTCAGTCTGATTCTTATGCAGTTGGTTCGGATGATATTTGGCGCGCAAAACGTCGAAGTCAGCAATGTCGACTGGTTGAGCGGGGCCTATCAAGTGTCCTCAAGCCTTGTACTCCCCTTTAACCGTATCGCTATTATCGGCTTTACCATCATCATTCTTATGCTGTTGGTGTACTTACTTAACAAGACTCGCTTTGGGCTATTTGTGCGCGCTGTGACTCAAAACCGGCAAATGGCACGTGCAGTTGGTATCTCCTCTGCTCGCATCGACATGTTGGCATTCGGCCTTGGTTCAGGGTTGGCCGGTCTCGCTGGCTGCGCTCTAGCACAAGTGGGCAACGTCGGACCCGACTTAGGTCAAACTTATATTATTGATGCGTTCTTAGTCGTCGTGGTTGGCGGTGTTGGGCAAGTATGGGGCGCGGTATTGGCATCTTTAGGTCTTGGTGTCAGTGGTACGGTGCTTGAGATTGGCATTGGTGCTGTGATGGCTAAGATTGTATTACTGGTTCTTGTGATTTTGTTTATTCAAAAACGTCCACAAGGTTTATTCGCCCTCAAAGGCCGTTTTGTGGATTAAGGAGAACCTCATGCGTTTGACTCAATTATTATCTGATTCTCCACGTAATGCCATTTTGATTGGTTTGTGTTTTTTAGTGCTACTGATATTGCCTTGGCTCCATTTACTACCTGAAACCTCTAGTTTTCACCTGTCTGCTTACTGGATAACTTTGATTGGTAAAATAATGGCGCTCGCCATGGTAGCACTGGCTTTAGACTTGGTCTGGGGCTATGCCGGCATTCTAAGCTTAGGTCATGGTCTTTATTTTGCGCTAGGAGGCTATGCTTTTGGTATGTATTTGACGCGTGAAACTGCTGGCACAGGCTTGCCAGACTTTATGCGTTTCTTAAGTTGGACAGAGCTACCGTGGTATTGGGCAGGCACTCAACATTTCTGGTGGGCGATGGCTCTAGTGGTGCTAGTTCCCGGTCTGGTCGCTTTTATCTTTGGCTATTTTGCTTTTCGCTCAAAGATTAAAGGGGTTTATTTTTCGATTATTACTCAGGCCATGACTTACGCGGCAGCCTTATTATTCTTCCGTAACGAAACAGGCTTTGGTGGTAATAATGGTTTCACAGGTTTTACGACGCTATTAGGCTATGACATCACCGCCTCTTCAACGAGGGCTGTACTGTGTTTTACGACCGCTTTGGCGCTGCTACTGTCATATCTTGGACTACGCTATCTGATGAGCCAGCCTTATGGGCGCGTGCTCGGTGCCATTCGTGATAGTGAAAATCGCTTGCAGTATTTAGGCTATCGCACGCTTTGGTACAAGCTTTCAGCTTGGGTGTTGTCTGCAGTCATTGCTGGTATCGCTGGTGCTCTATATGTACCGCAAGTTGGTATCATTAACCCAGGCGAGATGAACCCCGTCAACTCTATCGAGATGGCAGTCTGGGTGGCTGCTGGAGGCAGAGGTTCATTAATCGGTGCCATTGTAGGCGCTGGTACAGTCAATGTGATTAAAACCTATTTTACCGTCGCCTACCCAGAGTTCTGGTTGCTTATCCTAGGTGGATTATTTGTAGTGGTTACTATATTTCTCCCTAACGGCATCATTGGTGTACTCGATCGTTTTAAAAAGGAAAAAGAATAATGTTAATAACTAATGCTGCTACTTCTAATGTTGCTACTTCCCAAAAAGTTACTAACGATGCGCTTGTTAAAAACAATCCTATTATCAATAATCCAATGAAAAACTCTAAAAATACACCACACATAACGGTCGCAGAAAACACGCCTACCCGACCAGTCACTACTCTGACTGAAGATTACGGAGATAGCGGAGGCTTGGCGCATCTTGTTCCCAAATCAGGGCCGGATATGAGACATGGTATTGCGCTGTATTTAGAAGGCGTTAGCGTGTGGTTTGACTCGTTCCGTGCACTCAATGATTTATCTTTATACATTGAGGCAGGCGAGCTACGCTGCATCATCGGCCCTAATGGCGCAGGTAAGACGACTTTAATAGATGTCATCACTGGAAAAACGCGTCCCACTAAAGGCAGTGCATTTTTCGGTCAAGTACATAATTTAGCCAAACTATCTACCGAAGAAATCGCCGAAGCAGGCATTGGCCGTAAGTTTCAAAAACCTACCGTATTTGAGAAATTTACCGTACTCGACAACTTAATGCTGGCGGCGCCAAAAGACAAACGGGTGTCAAAAAGCTGGTTTACTAAAATTGATGCTGAAATCAAAGATACGCTTGACTCAACATTAGATCAAATACGCTTAAAAGATATGATCAACAAGCCAGCTGGACTTTTATCTCACGGTCAAAAACAGTGGCTAGAGATTGGGATGTTACTGATGCAAAGACCAAAACTTATCTTACTTGATGAGCCAGTAGCAGGCATGACAGATGCCGAAACCGAACATACCGCTGAGTTGTGTCTGCGTCTTAAAAAGAATCATACTTTAATCGTGGTTGAGCATGACATGACTTTCATTGATGCCATAAGTGAAAAAGTAACGGTCTTAGCAAATGGCGCTATTTTGGCTGAAGGCACGTTGAGTGAAGTACAGAATAATGAGGCCGTTATTGAGACTTACTTGGGTCGATAATTGGTAGTAGTGCTTAGAAATAGACCTAAAAAATAGAGGTGTTTATATGTTAGAAATTAATGCCATAAATCAATATTACGGTGGCAGTCACATTTTACGTGATGTCACCCTCGCCGCACCGGTAGGAGAATGTAGCGTGGTACTGGGTCGTAATGGCGTCGGTAAAACCACCTTGCTTAAATGCTTGATGGGCATCCTACCAATAAAATCAGGTGAAATTTTATTAGACGGTAAGGACATTAGTCAGATGACGCCTGAGCAGCGTGTGCGCGCAGGACTCGCTTATGTACCGCAAGGACGTGATATATTTTCCACCTTGACCGTTGAAGAAAACATTCTGATTGGAATGGCGAAATTCTCTCAACGTAAAGCAAGTAAAGTACCCAAACACTTGTATGATATATTTCCAGTGCTGGACGAAATGAAGCATCGCCGTGGTGGCGATCTATCTGGCGGTCAGCAGCAGCAACTTGCTATTGCTCGGGCGCTTGCCTCCGAGCCGTCTGTGCTGGTACTCGATGAGCCGACTGAAGGTATTCAGCCCTCTATCATCAAGGACATCGGGCGGGTCATTAGGGATTTAGGTTATCAAGGTGAAATGGCCATTGTACTGGTCGAGCAGTTTTATGAGTTTGCAGAAGAGCTTGCCGATAACTATACCGTGCTCTCTAGAGGACAAGTGGTAGCTCAAGGGGCTGGAGTTGACATGGCAAAAAACAATATTCAAGAGTTGGTGGCAATCTAAAAGGACACTTTATAAAAAGACACTTTATAAAAGGGAATACAATTTTGACTTGGCAATCCTCACTACAGCTCCATTTCGACTGCGCCTCTACTGCTGCAAAAACTCGGCTGTGTCATCGTGCCCATACTGGCGCACTCATGGTGCAGCGCGCGCTGTATCCTGAGCCTGATAGTACTGATAACAGCCAAGCAGGGATTTGCCATATTTATGTGTTGTATCCTCCTGCTGGTATTGCTGATGATGACCGCTTAACATTGGAGTTTAACCTACACTCTAATAGCCATGCGGTGATTACCACCCCTGGAGCCGGCAAATGGTACGGGCAACGCAAATCATTACGATCCTCTAGACCTAGCGACTCATCAAAATTTCCCAACGGGGCTCAGGATACAACTAGCAATGACTCTGACCATCCTCTCTACAATAGCTCCTGTTCCCATATTATCCACAATACCGTTAGCGCAGAACAATCTATCGACGCCCGCCTCGATGACCGCGCTGTCCTTGAATGGCTACCTCAAGAAAGTATCTATTACGATCACTCTGTCTCTACTGCCAATAATCGCTTTTATTTGGCTAAGACAGCAAGTTTGTTGACTTGGGATATTGCGGTATTTGGACGTCAAGCGTATCAAGAGACGTTTGCTAATGGTCATTATGTTAACCGCTTAGAGATATGGCGTGAGAGTAATTTATTGGTCAGTGAGTGCACCTCCCAGCAAGCAAATACGCGCTGGTTTACCTCACCATTAGGACTGAATAATCAACATGTGCATGGCTCTTTTTGGGCAATACCTAGCACAGAGATCATTGCGCCTGAGTTACAGAATAATCCGCTCAAGCTCGGCCAATATTTAGATGCCACTATTACCGAGCTACGCCATCTCATTGATCAGCAGTCACTACCTATTCACTGTACTCACAATTTTCAAGGTATTAATTGCCGTTATTTAGGAGCAGATGTGCGCGCTTGCTTCGAGGCTTTTTACCAAGTCCGCGAGCTTATTAGGTCTAAATGGTACACGCTTGAGCCTCATCGACCAAGGATTTGGGACACTTAATATCATGTGCTCCTGCATACTCTCATCCCTGAACAATGCTTAATAAAATCAGAATGACTCTACTTAGCCTATTTACTTTATAAAGATTAAAGACGAATCATAACCTTCAAAAGACAATAATTATTAAGGAAGTTTTATGCAGTTAAATCCTACCGAAAAAGATAAGCTCTTACTATTTACCGCAGGCATGGTGGCGGAACGTCGTAAAAACCGCGGCGTCAAGCTCAATTATCCTGAGTCTATCGCTTATATCAGCATGTTACTGATGGAAGGCGCGCGTGATGGCAAAACCGTGGCGCAACTGATGAGTGAAGGAGCCACTTATCTCTCTGCCGATGACGTCATGGAAGGCATTGCAGAGATGATACATGATGTCCAAGTTGAAGCCACTTTCCCCGATGGCACTAAGCTGGTGACAGTGCACAATCCCATCGTATAGCTTGTTTGTTGTAAAGCCGTATAAAACGATATTGAACAAGAGCCATTGCCATAAGACGATTAAGGATAATAAAAATGACGATGAAAGCAGGCGAATATAATATTAAAGCAGGCGATATGGCTTTGAACGCTGGTCGATATGTTCAAACCATAACGGTAATCAATACCGGCGACCGCCCTATTCAAATCGGTTCTCATTATCACTTCTATGAAGTCAATGCAGCACTGAGCTTTGATCGAGAGTCGACGCTTGGCTATCGACTCAATATCTTATCTGGTACTGCGGTACGCTTTGAGCCGGGCCAAGCGCGTGAAGTGGAGCTGGTTGCCATTTCAGGTAGACAGCACATTTATGGTTTTTCAGGCGAGGTTATGGGCCTTGTAAACCCTAAAATCTCTCAAAATACCTCGAAAAAACGCATTGACCGACGTATCTATGCCGAGCATTTTGGCCCTACCACAGGGGATAAAGTACGCTTAGCCGATACGAATTTATGGCTTGAGGTTGAGTATGATTTGACCAGTCATATTGATCACCAGCGTGATATTGATAGCATCAGCATTGGTGAAGAGGTTAAATTTGGTGGCGGCAAGGTAATCCGCGATGGTATGGGTCAATCACAGCTAATAGGTGAGCAAGTTGCCGATACTATTATTACCAATGCTTTGATTGTGGACTACAGCGGTATCTATAAGGCAGATGTCGCTATTAAGGGCGGTCGCATTAGCGGTATCGGTAAAGCCGGTAACCCTGATATTCAGCCTAACGTGACGTTACCTATTGGCGCTGCTACCGAAATTATCGCAGGAGAAGGTAAAATATTAACTGCTGGTGGGATCGATAGTCATATTCACTTCATTGCACCGCAGCAGTGTGAGACGGCATTGATGTCTGGTGTAACCACGATGTTAGGCGGTGGTACGGGACCTGCTGAAGGTACTCTTGCCACCACTTGTACGCCTGGTGCTTATCATATTCACAGCATGCTAAAAGCCACTGATGCTATTCCGATGAACATCGGATTCTTAGGTAAAGGCAACGTCAGTTTACCTGCTCCCATTGTTGAGCAGATTGAAGCGGGTGCTATCGGGCTTAAGCTTCATGAAGACTGGGGCTCCACGCCCAAAGCCATTGATAACTGCCTTAGCGTGGCTGAAGAATACGACGTGCAAGTGGCTATTCATACTGATACGTTAAACGAAAGCGGCTATTTAGATAGTACTCTAGGCGCGTTTAAAGACCGCTGTATTCACACCTTCCATACCGAAGGCGCTGGCGGCGGTCATGCCCCAGATATCTTAAAAGCTATTGGCGAAACCAATGTTTTACCCTCATCAACCAACCCGACGCGCCCTTTCACCATTAATACCATTGACGAGCATCTCGACATGCTCATGGTTTGTCACCACTTAAGCCCAGCCATTGCTGAAGATGTCGCTTTTGCCGAAAGTCGTATTCGTAAAGAAACCATTGCCGCCGAAGACATTTTACAAGATATGGGTGCCATCTCCATGATGAGTAGTGATTCGCAAGCGATGGGACGCGTGGGAGAAGTCATTATTCGCACGTGGCAAACGGCTGATAAAATGAAAACCCAACGTGGTCATCTGGCTCCTGATCAATCGGCTAAAACTGAGCAAGCATTAGAAAATATCATGCTAAGTCCCACTGACTCTGATAGCAGCAATGATAATTTTCGTATCAAACGCTACCTCGCAAAATACACCATCAACCCTGCCATCACTCATGGCATTAGTGATGAAGTGGGATCCATTGAAATAGATAAATGGGCGGATTTAATTTTATGGTCGCCTGCATTTTTTGGCGTAAAGCCTGACCTTATCATTAAAGGCGGCTTGATTGCGGCAGCGTCCATGGGCGACCTCAATGCTTCCATTTCAACCCCGCAGCCTGTGCACTATCGCAGCATGTTTGGCAGCTTCCCCAAAACAGTGGCGCAGACTTGCATCACCTTTATGTCAAGTGCGGCTATTGATAAGGGTATTGATAGGCAATTAGGACTAGAAAAGGTCATTAAAGCGGTACACAACATTCGTAAGGTACGTAAACAAGACATGAAGTTTAATAGCTACTGTCCTAAGATGGAGGTTAACCCAGAAACCTATGAAGTGTACGCCGATGGTGAGCTGTTGACCTGTGAGCCTGCCGACTATCTACCGATGGCACAGCGCTATTTTTTATTCTAGCTGCTTTTTATTGTCGTGCTGATAATCCACCATCAGCTGTCAACCATCTACTTTAACGGACTATAAACATAATTATGAACATTTATACGCAACGTCTTGATCTATCAACCCTTAGCGCTGAACAACAAGCGATTATTGAGAGGCAAAAAAAGGCAGAAAACTTTTTATATTTAGATTTCGATACCCGTCAGCGTAGCCGGTTTAAAGCAGACACTCAGCATCAAGAAACCATTGGTGTCGATTTGCCACGTATAGAAACCATTAAGAATGGCAGTGTACTGGCAGACCATCAAGGCAACTTGATACAGATTATGGCCGCTAATCAAGCCTTAATCGAAGTGACTGCTGATAATGATTTTGACCTTATGAAAGGCGCTTACCATTTAGGCAACCGCCATGTGCCTTTAATGCTGACCCCTACTGCCCTCTACTTTGAGCCTGACCATGTTTTAGAAGCGATGTTACATCAACTTGGCCTACATACCCAAGCCGTACAAGTGCCGTTTGAGCCAGAAACGGGTGCTTATAAAGGCAATCAAGGCGGACATTCTCACTCTCATGGTCATAATCATAGTCATCACGACCACAACCATTCACACACCCACGGCAATTCTCATGACTAATCATGCCACGCACTCCCAGCATCCTGCTAGTACACCACAAGGTATGAATGATTTGAATCATGCAGAGGTAACTGGACGTTTGCTCATGCTGGCGTCAAGCAACTTACCTATTGGCAGTTATACCTACTCGCAAGGCATAGAACCTGCTATTGAGTCAGGGCTCATTCACGACGAAAGCAGTGGTTTAGCGTTTATGAGTGACTATTTGGAGCTGGCATTGTGTCGTTATGAGCTACCGCTACTGGCGCTGATGATAGAGGCAATTATGATTAATGATGTGGCGCTGACTGATGCTTTAGGTGCCGATTATCACGCTAGCCGCGAAACCAAGGAGTTCGTCTATGAGTCAAGTCAATTGGCACTGTCTTTATCCGCATGGCTTGATAATGTCCTTGAGCTCAATGTGCCTGATAGCTTACTCGCTCATGGATTTTTGCCACTGTTTGCCCATATTAGCTCGCACTGGCAATTTAACCCTGTACAAGCCATGACCACTTACGCCTTTGGTCAAATCGAAAATATGGTGCTGGCGGCGGTCAAAACCGTACCGCTTGGACAAATGGCAGGACAGCGCATCATTTGGCAGCTGCAACAGTTATTAAGTCAGCAAATACAGCCACTGGCTGCTAATGTCCAGCAAAAATTTTCGCACGTTCAACATATGGCGTTAATGACTGATCGCTCTGATATAACAACATTTAAGCTAAATCTTCTCTATCAACAGCTACATATGTCCGCCAACCTACCAAATTTAGCCATACTGTCTTGCCAGCATGAAAGGCAATACAGCCGCCTATTTCGCTCTTAATCGCTAATAAACACAACTCTCATCAAGGAACTTTATCTATGGCACTGACACCCAAAGCCGAAAACAAAAATTTAGAAACGACGCTCTCTCCGCTACGCTTAGGCATTGGTGGCCCTGTAGGCTCAGGAAAAACGGCGTTGACGCTGAGACTATGTCAACGCCTGCGGGATGATATCAATATGGCCGTGGTAACTAATGATATTTATACCAAAGAAGACTCTGAATTTTTAACCCGCAATGAGGCGATGCCAGCTGAGCGCATTCGCGGTGTTGAAACCGGTGGCTGCCCGCATACTGCCATCCGTGAAGATGCCTCAATTAACTTGTCTGCCATCGCCGAATTACAGCAGCAATTTGCAGGTCTTGAGCTTATTATCATCGAGTCTGGTGGCGATAATTTGGCAGCAACTTTTAGCCCTGAATTGTCCGACTTGACACTATATGTCATTGACGTGTCTGCAGGCGATAAAATTCCTCGTAAAGGCGGCCCTGGTATCATGAAATCGGACTTGCTCATTATCAATAAAACTGACCTTGCCCCTTTCGTAGGCGCGTCACTTGAGGTGATGGCACATGATGCCAAAAAAATGCGCGGTGATAAGCCTGTGGTATTCAGCAACATGAAAATAGGCGAAGGTCTTGATGACATTGTTGCTTTTATCTTAGATAAAGGCATGTTAAGTGTGGCGTAGAATGCCTTAGGTGATAGCATCAATAAGTACTCTACAAACCGCTGATGGATCAGTGGATTATCAGTCAGTTTTTATATCGATTTGTTTATTTATTAAGGATTTATCATGACAACAGACACAGCCAAAACGATGATACGCAAAAACCTCTTCCAAAAAACCACCATAATCAGTGGCTTAGCACTGTTATCATTGCTACCAACACTCGCGTTTGCTCACCCTGGGCATGGCTTGATGGCAGCAGATGGCTCATTTAGCCTTTCAATATTGTCTGGTATATTGCACCCTTTGACTGGGTTCGACCATCTGATGTTAGCGCTGGGCATGGGGATGCTATTTACTCAAATGCACAGCTTTAAAAAAGGCTTTGTAGCACTGTTAATTGGTCTAGTAGCAGGATTTGTACTGAGTTTAAGTGTGAGCTTGAATAGTGTGTTTATTGAATATGGCATTCTACTCTCTATCGTACTACTGACCATGGCACTTATGAGCCGCTACTTTAATGTGGCATTGAATCAAAACCACGAGATGTCCGTCAAAACCGTGTATAAATCCTTAGTCATTGGCTTTGGTGCGCTTGCTATGTTCCACGGTGCTGCTCATGCAATCGAAGTGCCTGCAAACAGTAATACCGCTGGCTTCTTTATGGGTATGATTGTTGCCATGCTAGGTCTATATACTATCGGCAAAGGATTTGCCACTTATCTAAACACTCACCTGCAAGACAGTTTGATTATTCAACGTGTTATAGCTGTTGTCGGTTTATGCGGTGTGCTGTTAGGGTAACTTTGTTAGTTTATACACAGAGTTATTGAACACGGCAGTAAGTTGAAGGGGCTGGCTGTGCAGCGATCTATCATAACAATGAGTATTGATGCCATACTTACCAAAATGCACGCAGGTGACATTATATAAATTGCCTTATGCCCCTGAGCTTATGACAGCTCTTAAAGAAACTCTTAAAGAAATAAGGCCGCTCAAGCGACCGCTTAGCTCACAGCAAGATTGGCATTCAAAAAGGTTTGGGCTATAAGAAGCTTTAGATAATAAGTATGAAATGGTCATCAGAAAAAAAGGACAAATTAATGTCCTTTTTTTGGCTTTTGGTTTACTCAATGCTTACCAGCTAAAGCCCATACCCATGCCACCAGAGTTCTCATCTTTCGTGAAAGCGCCACCGAGACTAAAGCTGGTATTGGGATTAATGACACGCTGATATCCTAAGGAAACCGCTTGCTCGGAACCCTGAAAACCTGCGCCCACGCCTATACGGTTCTTACCTTGTAGACCTGACGTGCTAGTTGCCATGTTTAACATCGCAGCACTCATCGCACCTTGACGATCAAAACGATCATCAATTTCCTTAAAACGCTGTCCATTGTCTTGCAGATAATTGTGAATAGAGTCATTTAGAGCATTAAATTTAGTATCAGTATAAGTGTTCGAGGTTTCGATAGCGCTTGTTTTTGCGTCTTGTAACTGGCTGACATTGACTGCGTCATTATCAGCGGTACCATTAGCAACATTGATAATCTGACGTTGGTTAATATCCGAACCAACCGACACTGTGTTTTCACGGTTGGAGCTAGAGTCATTGCCGAGTACCACGGCGTTTTTTGCCGTAGTATTGACATTATTGCCGAGCACAAAAGTATTGTCGCCAGACACGGTATTATTATTGCCCATACTATAGCTGTTATTGCCACTGACCGTACTTGGATCGCCAATTGCACCTGAATGATTTCCAGTCACTTTATTACCAGTGCCAATGCTGATAGCTTGCTCGCCGATTGCTTGAGCACCATCTCCTATTGCAATAGATTGCTTGCCCTGCGCCGCCGCGTTAGCGCCTAAAGCCATTGCGTTGTCTCCACTAGCAATCGCTTCTGCAGACGTACCACCATTGATGCTTAGGTATTTATGCTGTGCAGCAATGTCCTGTTTAACGATTAGCACCTGATCATTTGTATAACTTTGTGACAATGCTAGAGTCTCGGTGGCTTTGCCATCAGTATAACTTTGTGACGATGCTAGAGTCTCGGTTGCTTTGCCATCGGTGTAACCTTTAGAGGCGGTTAAAGTTTCAGTTGCTTTGCCATCGGTGTAACCTTTGGAGGCAGTTAAAGTCTCAGTTGCTTTGCCATCGGTGTAACCTTTAGAGGCGGTTAAAGTTTCAGTTGCTTTGCCGTCGGTGTAACCTTTAGAGGCGGTTAAAGTTTCAGTTGCTTTGCCGTCGGTATAGCCTTTGGAGGCGGTTAAAGTCTCGGTTGCTTTGCCATCGGTGTAGCCTTTTGAGACAGTCAAAGTCTCGGTTGCTTTACCATCGGTATAACCTTTGGAGGCGGTTAAAGTCTCGGTTGCTTTACCATCGGTATAGCCTTTGGAGGCGGTCAAAGTCTCGGTTGCTTTACCATCGGTATAACCTTTGGAGGCGGTTAAAGTCTCGGTTGCTTTACCATCGGTATAGCCTTTGGAGGCGGTCAAAGTCTCGGTTGCTTTGCCGTCGGTATAGCCTTTGGAGGCGGTCAAAGTCTCGGTTGCTTTGTCGTCGGTGTAACCTTTGGAGGCGGTTAAAGTTTCAGTCGCTTTGTCGTCGGTGTATCGTTTATTTACCGCATCTGTATCATTTGTTGCATCTGCCACATTAGTGATACGTTTTTCGAAACCCTTGCTGCCAACTGAAATTGTATCTCTTTCATTTGCAATGGAGAAACTACCGATGGCGGTTGCGCCTGTCGCGGTGGCTTGGCTATTACTGCCAAACACGCTGCTGTCTGTACCTGATGCGGTATTCTGATAACCAACTGCAACACTATAGTCACCCTCTGATGTATTTTCAAAACCGACGGCACTACTGTTCTCACCTGATGCTGTATTATTATAACCGACGGCGCTGCTATTTACATTCGAGGCGGTATTTTTATAGCCAATTGCACTGCTATTTATGTTCGATGCCGTGTTGTTATAACCAAATGCACTACTATAACCATCTGAGGCGATATTATTAGATCCTATCGCACTGCTATTGATACGCGATGCGGTATTGTTATAACCAACGGCACTACTGTACTCAACTGAAGCTTCATTATTAGCGCCTAATGCACTACTATAATCACCTGATGCTGCATTAGTATAACCAACCGCACTGCTATAACTACCCGAAGACTTATTGAAAAACCCCACTGCATTGCTAGAGTTACCTGTTGCTTCATTTGCATAACCTAGCGCACTAGTCGCTTCATTTGAAGCTTTATTGTCAATACCTAAGGCACTACTATTAATACCGCCTGCTGCATTATTTATTCCACAGGCTAGTGCAATTGCACCTCTTGCCGTACTTCCTCCAGAAACAGGATCCGTTACGCATACCACGCCTGCCCACACTGTCGAACCACTGATCGCTGCGATACTGAAGGCAAGCCCTTTTAGGGTCAACATCTTATAGTCATTTGAGCGAGCTATTTGGGCGATAGTGCCAGTCGTGCCGCTAGTCTTACCCGCGCTCTTAGTATTTTCAGACACCACCACTATACAACCTAGTGATTGACTCCAAATCTTTTTAAATACTTTATTCATCGCTCGATCCATAAGTCCAAAAACTAATCGTCGATAAAATCAAGGCTATCTATGTCACTTACATTAACCATGCTCATAAATGACAACTGTCATTTATTAAAACATAAAGCTAACATACCTGTATATTTATATTAAAGGATATTCAATCTTCAGGGCTGTCTTAGATAAGCAAAATAATCTGGGATAGTTTTATGAGAAAATAGCGTTATGAGTAAGATTCGCCTACCCAAACGCTCACTACACAGTGAGTATAACGATTGTTATATCGGTAAGAGTGAGCGCGTCTGGTAGGATTGCAAGTGCCGTTATGGCACTCGCAAGGTCTGGTAGCAGATAAATCTGAGGGCGTATCTAAGGAGATTTGGAGTGGCATAGAGAATGTTGAACAAGTAACCCTTGAGTGCATAGACTTATTTCATAACCCAAACAATCCACCTAAATGATTCACTCACGTAAATCATCCACGACTGCCAACATAGCCACTAATGAGGCTTCCCCTAATTTCATAGAGCGCTCTGGTGACCAACCCGTATCCGCATCGGGGACATTATTGTTGTCTATAAATGGCATCTCCAAGGTATTGGCAAGGCAGTCAAAGCGTTCGGCAACCCAGTGAGTCGCAAGCGTCATATTCGCTGTACCCGGTGCATCTACGTCATAGCCCTCGTCCGTCTGAAAGTCAGCACTGGCGATCTTTAACACTTCTGAGAATCTATCGCGTAGACGTGCGAGGCGGTCGCTATAATTTGGCGTACCCTGCGAGCCAGCAAGGAATACAAAAGGTATTTCTTCATCACCGTGTACATCATAAAACAGGTCAACGCCCGTTTCTTCCATTTTATTAATGACATGAAAGACTTCAGGGCTGGTTTCCAAACTTGGATTTGACCAAGCACGGTTTAGGTTAGTCCCAACTGCATTGGTACGCAGATGACCTCGCACGCTACCATCTGGGTTCATATTGGGCACGATGTAGAAATTGGCTTTATCTAATAATAATTTACCCGTGGCATTATCACCATCTAACAGGCTATGCAGTAGACCATCGACCAACCATTCGGCCATCGTCTCACCAGGATGTTGACGCGCCGTAATCCAAATATTGCGTTTAGGCGCATCGCTATTGCTAGCGCCATCACTAATTTTGACTAAGGTTAAATCGCGATTATCAAGGGTTTCTCCCAAATGCTCTAACGTCACTAATGGATGCATTTGCACCGCTGCTAATAAATCTTGATGACGCTCATCACTGTAAGGGGCAAAAAAAGCAATTTGAATGGTTTCACATTCCAACTCTGCCGTTATGGTTAGTTTGCCGTCTTTATAAGAGGTGGGCAGACGAAACCAATAGTCACGATCGTACGACGCCACCGCTTGGTAATTCTCCCACCCTGCAGGAAATGCCGCATCCCCTGCATTTATAATATTGAGCACATATTGCTCGCCCACCTGTCCTGTCAGGCGAAAATTAAACCACTGAAAAAACTCGCCGCCGACGTCCGGACGAATAGCCAATTGGATATTTTTTTTATCTTCTAAATTAATAACCTCAATATTACCAGCATCGAAATTAGCAGTGATATGCATAAATTTTCCTTAATTGTTTTTTAGATATCTTAGTGAGTATTTGTAAAGTACCTCAGCATAAACGATTAAAAACAAGCACGATAGAGACGCTAACAAATCATCTTAAAAAATAGTAAAAATAATTAATGATTGTAGCATCGCTGCTTTTTTTAATTAAAAGAACATAAAAACATTCCAAGCACTATGTCAGATATAGCATTAGCCAATTTTCTATATTTATCACATTGCTGAATGAATATGCCAGATATTGGATATTATAGCTCATGATCCTATATAGCACTGTTCATCATATATAGTACTGTTGTCTATAGCTACAAAAGCCACTTAACTGGTAGCCATCCTACTATCGTCAAGATAATGTTAAGCAGGGCACTTTGTCCAGGCTCCGAGACGCTCATCGATCCAGACGAGCCTTCCATTACGCTGCTCTACTCGCCAAGTAAGACCAACTATGCCCTTATCAAATGCTTTGTGCAGTTTCTGTGCCATCTGTTCACTGTTGATCATTAAACCCATTTCGGTATTGAGCGCAGTCGAACGGGGGTCAAAATTGAACGAGCCAATAAAAATGCGCTTTCCATCTACCGCAAAGGTTTTCGCGTGAAGACTGGCTTTTGACGATCTGAACGGTTCTAGATGGTCAGCGGGTGCACCAGACGCAGCTTGGCTACGTAGCTCAAAAAGGCTGACGCCACTTTCAAGCATGGCCTTGCTTTGTTGTTATTTTATTAGCTAGCTAGCTGAAGCTTTTTTACGTTACCCATAAGTGCGCTAAGATTTTTCTCAAGTTTACTTTTTTCTAGCTTCATTCTAACGACAACCTTAATAATCTCATCAGCTATCTCTTTATTGCCTTCAGCCACTGCCTGCTGCAATGCTAGACTTTCACGCATAATAGCAACCCTTAAAGGCTCGATCTTATAAATAATACGATTGATAGATTTATGCAGATCCGACTGTCTATAGCACTCTTTTACCTTAGATGATTTATATAAGAGACTGTTTTTATCACTTTTTGCGCGGGCTAACGTCTCGATATAATCAGCCGCTATCTTGTCAGCATAATCATCTTGAATACCAATCTCTAAAATATTTTTTACTAATATGATATCGATTTTTTCTAATTCAGTCTCTTTAATGGCACTTTTTAACATTTCAAACAGTCCTTCGTAAATGTTGGGATTAGGGGTGAATTAAGTGGTTATCGCGTATAAAAAGCAAAGCTATCGGCGTCACTATAATTGGCACGTGGATTCGTTGTTTGCGCACTCTTATATTCACACTCGTATAAAAGTTACTTTCACAACCATGCCAATCAATTCGTAATTGAGCTCACTCAAGAATATTTATATAATGATACACTTATGTTCATTCTAACCTAAGAGTACAAGTGTACACAATAGGCACTCAACCCTTTTGATACAAAGGTTATGAAAAGCGGCTATCAAACCGCCATAGATTGATATTTATTTTGAGAATAGTGCTGTTGAGGTCTATCAAGATAGTGAGGGTAAACAACTCCCTCACTATTAGGGATTGTTTAATGACGCGTGGATTCGTGCTGGACATATCTAAAATAGATTGATGAAATATTTACAAAGCAAAGAATGAGCCACTTTTGCTAAGAAGAGAAAATCACTGGCGCATCGCCATCTTGCCAAGGTTGAAACTTGGTCATGGCTTGTATAAATAATGGATGCGCTAGCCAGTTTTTTAGCCATATTTGCAGTTTAGGATAAGGCAAACTGTAAAAAATGTCGCGATCTACATGAGCAAATTGGCGGATAAATGGCATAATACCGATATCGGCAATGGTCACACTGTCTCCTAGCAAATAAGTATTTTTAGTAAGCAGTGCTTCTAAAATCTGTAGAAATGCTTCACCTTTTTGCCGATATTCTGTTTGGGTCATTTCAAGATGACGGTCAGCATATTTATAGCGATCTAGCCAATGCTTAAACTCCTGATCGTTTTGCTCAATTAACGTATTACCTTGATGCAAAGTCTTAGGGTTCAACAGCTCTTGTGGATCTTGCTGTTCAAGCACCCACTCCACTATTTCCCGACTCTCTTCAATCACAACACCATCAGCGAGCTGTAAAACTGGCACGGTGCCTTTTGGGCTAATCGCTAGCATTTTCGCAGGCTTATTTTTTAGCGTTATCTCCCGTAGCTCTACTGGCAACTCGGCAAACAACAGACCGAGACGCGCGCGCATGGCATAAGGACAGCGACGAAAAGAGTAAAGACAAGAAAGGGAGTAAGCAGTCATATTTTTTTTCACAGTTAAAACGAGATCAGTAGCCTTAGAGTCACTGACATCAAGAGTCATTTAGTTTCGTTACTGATCTCTATTAAGGGTTGGTATAATTAATACTTCAAAGCATTGAACAAAGCCAGTATCATAGCGACATTGAAAAACCCTTACCTTATTTATTATAAAACAAAAGGAAGATATAGTGTCGCAGGCTCAGACAACTACCACAGAAACACCTCATCTAACAAAAGATCAGAACTCTGTATTAAAGATTCTTACGATCATGGGTTACTTGGAAGGTACGTCCTTCTTATTATTACTTTGCATCGCCATGCCGCTAAAGTACATGATGGGTATTGCAGAAGCGGTCACCTACATAGGGATGGCTCATGGCGGATTGTTCATCGCGTATATTTTAATGCTGTTGATAGCCACCACCAAAATAAAAATGCCGCTTTGGGCAATGCCAGCAGGGGTACTCGGATCCTTTTTGCCCCTTGGTCCATTTATATTCGATCATTTATTAAAAAAGAGCTTGAATAAAAAAGCTTAAAGCCCCTTAAAAGTAATGTCAAATGACTTACTGAATATGACGAACATTGGTGATTTTAAGATATAGCGCTATTTAAGCGCTGGACGGTATGTATTAATGACTGATCATGATGGCTGATTATAGTTATTCGTCAGTCATTAATTTTCCTATAAAAACTATTCACTTACTGCAACTGGCACTTTACGAATCAGCCATAAAAAGTACGCACCGCCAATGATAGCCGCAATCGTACCCGCAGGCAGCTCATAAGGGAAAATGACATAACGCCCAATCCAGTCTGCTATTACCATCACCCCTGCGCCTAACAAAGCCGCTAATGGCAATTGGCGCTCAAGCCTTACCGCACCAAGTGACGTCGCCAAATGTGGCACCATTAGACCAATAAAGCTCAATGGCCCAACCGCAAGCGTACTGGCAGTACTTAGCGCCGCCACCAACACCAATAACGCGAGTGTCACTGGTGTCACTGCCACCCCTAAATTACGAGCGACCCCTGTACCCAAACCAAGCACTCTTAAGGGTTTGATAAGTAGTAAGCTGAGGGTGAATAAAATGAGAGCAATGCCGATAAGATACCACACGGTACTAGGCTGAGCGCTATAAGTGGTTCCCGATAGCCAGCTAAGCATCGCTTCTAGGCGTGGATCACCAGACAGCTTGACCATGTGCATCACCCCATCCATCATCGCGGCAATACCGATACCGACCAGTAATAGATAGCCAGAGCTTACCTTACGTGCTAGCCAAATAACCAGCAATAACACAGCCATCGCTCCTGATAATCCTGAGATTAATAAAGTACCAGCTCCGGCAGATAGCCCTAAGCTTGGTAGTAGTAAAAACCCTAAGATAACCCCAAGCGCCGCGCCCGAGCTCACACCCAACACTTCTGGACTTGCCATCGGATTGCGGGTGAGCGTTTGCAATAATACACCAGCGATGGCCAACATCAGACCCGTTGCCGCAGCGCTCAAACTGCGCGGTAGCCGATACTGCTGGGTGATCGCCCAATCGGTACTTAGTCCCCAACCACTGACGTCTTGGACAAAAACACAGGCAAGTATGATTATCATTACCACACCAATACCCCAGCGCCACCATGCCACAGGTGCATGCTTGCCCGTTAGCATCGGGGTTACTGTTTCTATCCGCTCACGGCGCTGACGCAAAATCAGCCAAATAATCAGTGGTGCACCAAGAATACCCGTCATCGCCCCTGCTGGAATTTGCATATTTAGTATGGGTTCGAGTAATAAAGCAACATTGCTAGTCAGCCATAAAAGCAGCGCCCCTAAGACAAAGGCTGCAAGCAGACGTTTGCTAATAGAAGCGACACCCAGTGCATTGACCAGACTGGCAGCGCCAAGACCGATAAAACCGATTAGACCAACTTCGCTGACCACCAAAGCGGTAACGACCGCCACAATAAGCACCACCAATGCACGGATACCGTTAATCGGCACGCCCAAGCGCTTGGCTTGTGAGTCATCGAGACTCATCAAGGTTAATGGTTTTAACAAGGGTAGACAGACAACCGCCATCACGACGGCCGTTATCGCTAGCATCGTACTGGTATGCCAGCTATTCTGTGCCAAAAATCCCGCCGCCCACGACAGCATACCATTACTACGTTCAGCAAAAAACAACACCAAGACATTAGCCACGGCAGCAAGTAGAATGTTTACCACTAAGCCCGCCAATATTAAAATGAGCGGATTAAAACGACTGGGTGCTGACAACGCAAAGACTAGTCCCATACTAATAAGCGCGCCGACAAAGGCCACATAAAGTCCACCATAAATCGCTAAGCTTGGCAAAAACAAGGTCACAATGAGCATGGCTAATTGTGCACCAACGCCGACGCCCAATGTGGTGTCTGACGCTAATGGATTTTTGACCAATTGCTGTAGCAAAATACTGACAACCCCAAGCAGACCACCTGCCAATAGCGCCACTATACTGGTCGCCACTATATGCAGCTGCGTCGCAAGACTGATAATATCCAATTGCGAGCTTGGAATAAACAAATCACTGATCGGGCGTGTCCACTCCTGAGCGATTAATGCCCACGTGCTCCATACTGAGAATACTACAAGGATAATCATTACTGCCCAGATGCGCCATGTATCCGCAAATACCGAAGGTGGTTGCCGAGGTGGTTTTGGTGCTGGATTGGGAGGTTTTTGCATAAGCTTGGAGTGTTGCTCTGATGGTGTTTTCAATGTGGGCGACTGAGACGCTGCAAGTGAAGTCATAGGTTTGACATAATCAGTAGTATTATTGGTATGAGAGTGATGAGTCTGTGCGGCAGTATTAATAGTCATGATGCTGCCCCACCTTTTAATGTCACTGTTGATAAATTATTTGCCAAGCCGACCAGTGACGACATGCCACCATAAATCCATATGGGTGGCAGTTCACCCACGCAGCGCTCATCGCCATAGCCTAGACGCTGCCAAACCAAACTGTCTTTAATCTCAGCTCGGGTTATCGGACTCAGCGGGTCGATGATTAATAGGCAGGTCTCATTATCCAATTGAGCCAAGTCGCCCATTCGAATAGGGACAAACCCCCATTGATTGCCTTTGCCTAATACATCCAGCTCTCTGCCCATCTCTTTTAGCACGGGCTGAAACAAACTATTTTTGACATACATGCGCATGTTATTGGCATCAGCAAACTGCACAACGGCAAATCTCTTTACTTTTGGATAGCGCTGCTGCAGACGCTCACTTGCCAGTTTGATATCTGTCTGACTTTTTTTAATATAGCTTTCAGCCAAGGCTGGTTCATCAATTAGCTGTCCCAGCTGACGAGTTGGCTCAGTATAATCTGCCCAAGTTGCAGTATCACCTTTGGCGGCGAACATGACCGACTCAGAGGGCACATCTCCATAGAGATTGCGGGCATGCTCATAAAAAAAGTTATCGACGACCAAATCGACAGGCAATTGGGCAACCAATTCCGCATTAGGCTGATAGCGAATGCCCAAATCAATGATTGAGGTTGGCAATTCAGGCGTACCTACCCATCTGTCCCACACCCTCACATCACCCGTCGCTATCGGGGGGTAACCCATGGCGATCAAGGTTGCCGCATTGCCCCAATCAGGTGAGACTATATTGATGTTAGCGTTATCTGCATTGCCCACTCGAGCGTCTTTTTGCGCCGTTATTGGTTGGTGACAGGCAGTCAGCACGGTGGTCAGTGTTAAGCTTGCTATGAGCGGCAGCCACTTATATTTACTGATAGTGAGATTTGAGCCAGTTTTTATGCAAGGTTTTATGGCTATTAAAGAGAACAGAGATTTATAAAGAGCAGGAAACATAGCGGCCTATCTTTTGCGCGAATAAGAGAAAATAAGAAATGAAAAAGATGAGGCAAATACTAGGGCATGCCCTCATTTTAAAAACGGTCATAAAAATTTAACCATTTTTAGCCTACTTATTCATTTTCGTTCAGATTGATGATATGCCCTACTAGGCAACGGCGACTGGCTGCCCCGTTATAGGATGACTAAGCAGCTGCATATCTACGTTAAAAATCTTGTGCAATACTGTCGGTTGCATGGTGCTGCCGATATCACCGTTATGGCAAATACGTCCGTTTTTTAAGGCGATAACTCGATCGGCATACTGCGCGGCCAAATTAATATCATGCAAAATAATCACCACACTCAAGCCCTGCTCATCCACCAAACGACGGATAAGCTGGATAACTTCAAGCTGATAGTGCATATCAAGCGCAGCTAATGGCTCATCAAGTAATAAATATCTGGTGTCTTGTGCCAGACACATAGCAAGCCAAACGCGAGCGCGCTCGCCACCTGAAAGCGTGGCCGTAATTCGGTCAGCGAACGCCTCTGTTTGGGTGATGCGCATGGCTTCTATTACTTTATCTTTGTCCATTTGGTTGGGCTTTTGCAGCCATTTTTGATGCGGATAACGTCCTAGCATGACCAGCTCACGTACTGAAAACCCAGCGGCTTCTGGTAGTTGCTGTGGCAAATATGCCATTTGTCGCGCCAGCGCTTTGCTACTGTAATCACTGATACGCCGATCATCCAAGCTGATGCTACCGCCATTACTCATCATCTCGCCTGCCAACGCTTTGATTAAAGTCGATTTTCCTGAACCATTATGTCCAACCAAAGCGACCAATTGGTTGCTATCAATCTCACAGCTTACATTGTCTAGTAAGGTATTTCCTTGGCGACTGATGGTCAATTGGTTTGCACGTAACATATCGGTACTCATCATTAATTTAAATCGTTGTATGTATATTGGACAGCCAATAAAAACCGATTTTACTCGTAAACGATAATAAAAACAATTATCATTAACTTAAAATATTATTCTTTTTGTTCCCGCTCGCTGTTGCTTGTAAGTATCTATACGACCGATTTTCTTTTATCTGTGACAAGTAACCCTTAAATACAAGCATAATTCTTTATCACCTTTATCATTTTTGAACTCGCACAAACCATTACTCATATCAATGAGTTGAGATAAGCTGATTGGGTTTTTAGTCGCTTTTATTTCTTTAACCACCAAAGAGCTATCTAGTACCAACGTCAGTAACGACTATCTATGCCGAAGCAATGGCTGTACAAGTATTATTGAAAGACACAAAAAAACGTCTGCTCAATTTCTTGAACAAACGTTTTTAATCCCCTGTACAGCGCCTACCACACAACTTAGCGAGCTACAAATCTGGTATATCGTACTCAACACCTATCAGCTTGTCTCAAATGATTGCAAGGGTATAAATAAAAACTAGGGCTTGTTGTGTTGTCTTAGAAGACACAAGCCCTAGCGTTTTAATGCAGAGTTTAGAGACAAAAGCTTTTCGGGTCACTGACTCTTGAGTCGGCTGATGGTAATTCCCGTAAAACCAAACAATATCGTTAGTAACAGCGATAAATAACAGAAGAACGCATAAGGCAGATAATCAAGCACGGGCACGCCTAATGCTTGGCTGATAAACACGCCGCACACACTCCAAGGCACTAGAGGATTGATAACCGTACCTGCATCTTCAATAGTACGCGATAGGTTTTTTGGGTGTAAATTCAAACGCTCAAACGTCGGACGAAAGGCAGTACCAGATAATAAAATACTCAAATACTGCTCGCCAATAAGCACGTTAATACTCAGAGCAGACATGGCAGCGGCAAATATGGCGCGTCCTGATGTGGTCAATGTGTCTTTAATCCCTAATAACAGTGCTGGCAAAATACCCAATGCTGTGAGCAAGCCACCAAGACTGAGTGCCAATATCACAATCGCTTGAGTGAAGAACATACTCTGCACACCGCCACGCGATAGCATACCACCGACTTCACCCAGCTCTAACGATTCAGCCGGTGCATAGCCTGCAAATAAATAGCCGCCTAATTGTCCAAAGCTCGGCGAGCTGTGCAAATAAGTAATAATCAATGCTGCCACAATGGTACAGATAATCGTATAAATGGCATTGACACGAAAAACCGCCAACCCAACCAGTACCACAAATGGCAATACCGCATAACCATGTACCAAGCCACTTTCAATCAACTGACCTTGCAATACGGTTACTTGACTCAAGTCAGAGCCTGCGGTCTGCCCAGAGAAAAACCAAAAAATAATGACCGTGAGTATCCACGCTGGTACCGTGGTATACATCATATTGCGAATATGCTCAAACAAATCAATACCCACCACCGATGAAGCAATGGTACAGGTGTCTGATAACGGCGACATTTTATCACCGAAAAACGCCCCTGAAACCACCGCACCAGCCGCAATCGCCACGTTGGCATCAAAGGCATTACTCATACCAATAAAAGCCACACCCAATGTCGCCGCGGTGGTCAAACTACTGCCCAAGGCAATACCAATAATAGAGGTCAATACAAAGGCTGAAATGTAATAATACTCTGGTGAAATCAACTGAAAACCAAAATACATCAGCGTTGGAATAGCACCAGACATCATTAAAGCGGCGACCATCAAACCAATAAAGAAGAATAGATAGATCGCACCGATACCACGCATGACACCCGATGCCATTTGCGCTTGCATGTCATCAAAGGTCAAGCCTTTAAACAGACCAATGCCCAGCAAGACACAAATAGCGAGTATCAATGATAAATGCGGTACCCAGCCAAAACCTATCATGGTAACGCCCATAATAGCGATGACAATGGCAGAAATCATAAATGCCAGTTGAGGTGAAATTTGGGTTAATATTTTTGGAGGCATCACACATCCTTAGCTTGCCAGTCAAATCTGGCGTTAGGGTTGGCTTTGAGTCGGACAAGTTTAATGAGTTGCAATAGCGATTGCTACCCTCATTATTGATCCAGCAGACTATCGGTCTTAGCTGCCATGACAAAATCATTGCGATGCAGACCTTTAATGCTGTGTGACCACCACGTAACCGTCACCTTGCCCCACTCTACCAATATGCCAGGATGATGCCCTTCTGCTTCGGCGATGTCTGCTAATTGATTGGCAAACTCCATCGCCTTGACGAAGTTTTTGAATTTATATTGACGTTGTAATTGCTTGATGCCATCAACCTCGATCAATGACCAATCTGGAATTTGCTGTAATAACTCTTGTGCTTCGATGTCGCTGACCGTTGGCGCGCCAATGCGGCAGGCCTCACAGCTGGCTTGTGATAATGTCGTCATTATAATGTCCTTTTATGTTAACTATTCATTTTTTTAATACTGTTACGTTTAATACAGTTACGTCCATGTTGACGCTGTCATTTACGACTACATCATTCAAATGATGCCGTTTTTCTTAACCATGCATTCGGCGTTTTTTACTGCATAACTAGGCTCGAACAATCCTAGCGACATGGCTTGTTTGACCATTCCCATGATATCGCTATTGACGATATCAAATAATGTATCCAAATCATCAATGACATAATAAATCGGCTGGATATGATCGATACGATAAGGGGTACGCAACACATCAAGCAAGTCAAACGCTCGGTGCTCTGGTTGATTTTGCGGTTGATGCTGAGGTTCTGCTTGCTGCTCAGAACCAGCATTGAGTGCATAAACCGTCTCAGACGGTGAGCTTAAGATGCCTCCGCCATAGATACGGCGACTGCTCTGATTTTGTCCCACCAAACCAAACTCGATGGTAAACCAATAGAGCCGTGCCAAAAACCACCGTTCTTCTTTAGTGGCATTAAGACCCAGCTTGCCATAAGTTTCATTGAACATCGCAAAGGCAGGATGGGTCAAAAGCGGACAATGTCCAACGATTTCATGAAAAATATCAGGCTCTTCGATATAGTCCATATCATCAAATCGACGGATAAAAGTTGCCACCGGAAAGGATTTATTGGCAAGCAATTTAAAAAACTTACCAAAACTGATTAATGCAGGGACAGCGGCAGTTTGCCAGCCAGTCGTAGCTTGCAATACCTCATCAATATCATGCAATTGCGGAATACGCGTAGCGGGCAAATTCAGCTTTTTTAAACCGTCTAGATAGGCTGGGCAGGCACGGTTAGGTATTTGCTCGGCTTGACGCTCAAGCAATGCCTTCCACATACCATTTTCATCATCACTATAGTGAATATGACCATGACTATCTGGCTGATGCGACACGTAAGGTTGTTTTTTAGGCATAGAATCCTGCTTTTTATGAGCAGAATCATCGTGACTGGCAGCATCAGTGCCTAGCGTTTTGCAAGCAACGCTGTTGGTACCGATAGCTTTATTAACAGAATTCGTATGTGGTAGGCGTTCCATGCCTGTATTCCTTTTATTGCCATTGGCACTCTGAATGGCACTCTTAATTTTGCTAGTCGTTTTCAATCATGACTGAACCATAGCTCAGTCATCGCATTGAACACACGGCATTACAGAGCGCAGTGGTTATTAGGGACAAGACAAACTCCTTTTGCCCTGCCCGTTTATTTTATGGATTTTTCCCTAAAGGTAGGGGCGCTTACGGTGTTTCAGTTTCTGGCTGACCAACCGTGCCACGACGGACTTGATCGCGCTCGATGGATTCAAATAGGGCTTTGAAATTACCTTCGCCAAAGCCATCTTCGTAATCACCTTTACGCTGGATAAACTCGAAGAAGACCGGGCTACCTAAGATAGTTTCAGAGAAAATTTGTAGCAGCAGACGCGGTGTGCCGCCTTCAGTGGTGCCATCTAACAAGATACCGCGCATCTGTAGCTCAGAGACATTTTCGCCATGATTGGGTAGACGCTCACTCAGCATTTCATAGTAAGTCGCGGTTGGAGCGGTCATGAGCGGGATACCCTCTGCTTTTAATTTATCGATGCTGGCAAACAAATCATCGCTGGCTAAAGCAATATGCTGAATACCTTCACCGTTGAAATGCATCAAGTATTCTTCAATTTGACCGCCGCCCTGCTTTGACTCTTCGTTCAATGGAATACGGATTTTGCCATCAGGCGCTGTCATGGCTTTACTGGTCAAACCCGTATATTCACCTTTGATGTCAAAAAAGCGGATTTCGCGGAAGTTAAAGATGCGCTCATAAAAGTTTGCCCAATAAGCCATACGACCACGGTAAACGTTATGGGTTAAATGGTCGATGACTTTAAAACCATGCCCGACAGGACGACGGTCTACATCAGCAAAAAATTCGAAATCAACGTCATAAATAGACTCACCATCTTTATAACGATCAATAAGATAAATCAGTGAGCCACCGATACCTTTGATAGCAGGCAAGCGCAGCTCCATCACACCAGTTGGTACGTCTACTGGCTGTGCGCCATTTTCAACCGCTAACTCATAAGCTTTTTTGGCATCTCGAACGCGAAAGCCTAGGCTACAAGCGCCAGCACCATGCTCTTCAACGAAATAGCTGGCTTGGCTTTTTGGTTCACGATTTAGAATAAGATTGATGTCACCTTGACGGTACAGCGCAACATCCTTTGAGCGATGGTTGGCCACATGTGCAAAGCCAAGCTGTTTAAACAATGCGTCAACCGCGTCCGGTTGAGGTGAGGCGAATTCAACAAAATCAAACCCATTCAGGCTCATTGGGTTGTCAAATAAATCTGCCATTGTAATCATCCTTAATTTCAATTGGTGGTAAAAATGCGATAAAAAATGTCTTCAATCAATAATTCTTATTGACGATGTATTTATATTAGATTAGGTTTATTTATAAGACTAATTGTTTTTTATGATTTATTTATCAGGTTTACTTATGAATATCAGCATTCGCCAATTAACCGCTTTCATTCAAGTCGCTGACAATGGCAGTTTTACCCGTGCCAGCGATCAGATGCATTTGACCCAATCTGCCGTTAGCGGCTTGATTAAGGAGCTAGAGTCCAGCCTCGGTATCGTGCTGTTCGACCGTACTACCCGCCAGCTGTCGTTGTCGGTAGTAGGACGGCATTTATTGCCGCAAGCACGGCGTATCTTGAATGAGATGCAGCTGTTTGAAAATGAGGCAAGCAGCTTAACGAGCTTGGCGCAAGGTCAAGTCCGACTCGCTGTTTCGCAGTTTGCAGCCTCCTCTATGCCAGCGGTCATCGCCCAGTTTTCCAAACAACACCCCGAGATTAGCGTGTCGTTATTAGATTGTTCGGCAGAAAACTTACTCAGACATATTCAGGACATTGAAGTAGACTTGGGTGTCGGTACTGAGCTTGGTTTTATGGAGGCTGAGGACGACATCAATGCTGATTTGTTATATCAGCTGCCATTTTGTGTGGTGATGCCTGACAACCATGCGCTGGCACAAAAGCATGAAATAACGTGGCAGGATTTATTAGACATTCCGCTCATCACGCTGCAAGGCCCTTTCATTGAACAAGTGACAGCCGAATTGGACGACCAGATCGCCAGTCATATTCAACAGGCGCGTTACAAGGTCAATTTTATGTCCACCGCGCTTGAGATGACCCGTCAAGGCTTCGGCATTACCTTATGTTTGCCCTACATGCCCGAAGTCATCGACTGGGTTAGCGCCAATGGCTTACAAATGAGGCCGCTGGCACAACCCGTTAAAATGCGGCAGTTTTTTATCTATCAGCGTTCTTCTCGTGCGTTATCGCCTGCTACCATTGCTTTCAAAGACTTCTTGCAGAGCTATTTTTCCAGTCATTTTAATGACTTACAGCATACTTAAGTATCGCTGATACAGACATCATCGGTGCTTAAAAAGCCTTGAAACACAATGGCTTTAACCAACTATTTTATTAATTATGCAAGATAATTGAATCTCATATTGAGTTAACCGTCAATTTGCTCTATGATTTTTGGCGGCTTGATTTATATTTCATAAGGAAACAACATGTTTGAACGTATCGACTATTACGCTGGTGATCCAATTTTAGGGCTGATGGAAAAATATACAGCAGATAACAATCCTAAAAAGGTCAATTTAGGCATTGGTATTTATTATGATGAAAATGGTGTATTGCCTGTACTTGACTGTGTAAAAACAGCCGAAGAACGCATTGCCGATCCTATTGCGCCGCGTCCATATCTGCCGATGGCAGGCTTACCAGGACATCGTAAAGGCTGTCAGGAATTACTGTTCGGTAAAGACGCACAGATTTTAAAAGATGGTTTGGTCGCCACTATCGCTACGATTGGCGGTTCTGGCGCGTTAAAAGTCGGCGCTGAGTTCATCCATGAATGGTTCCCACGATCTAAATGCTATGTGAGTGATCCAACATGGGGCAACCACATTGCTATTTTTGAAGGCTCTGATGTCGAAGTGGGTAAATACCCGTACTACGACAAAGCCAACAGCAGCATCAAGTTCGATGAAATGATTGCGTTTTTTGAGACGTTGAACAAAAATGATGTAATCTTGCTGCATCCTTGTTGCCACAATCCAACAGGTCTAGATTTGACCCGTGAGCAATGGGATACCGTGCTGAACGTCATTCAAGCGCGCGAACTGATTCCATTTATGGATATTGCCTACCAAGGCTTTGGCGAAGACATGGACAGCGATGCTTATGCGATTCGTAAAGCTGTCGATATGGGCTTGCCATTGTTTGTCAGCAACTCATTCTCTAAAAACTTATCGCTATATGGCGAGCGTGTCGGCGGTCTATCAGTTGTTTGTCCAACGGTTGACGAGACAGAGCGCGTCTTCGGTCAGCTAAATGCTACCGTACGCCGTATTTACTCAAGCCCGCCATCACATGGTGGTCGTGTGGTCGATATCGTTATGAACGACGAAGCACTGCACAAGCAATGGGTTGGCGAAGTTTATGCGATGCGCGACCGTATCAAAGCCATGCGCTTAAAGCTAAAATCAGTGTTAGAAGCCAAAATCCCGAACCGCAACTTTGACTATATTACCCGTCAAAACGGCATGTTTAGCTTTACTGGTCTAACGCCTGAACAAGTCGAACGCTTACAAAGCGAGTTTGGCATTTACATGGTTTCCAACTCACGTATGTGTGTGGCTGGACTGAACACCAGCAACATCGACTATGTTGCCAATGCCATGGCAGACGTCTTGAAAGACTGAGTGAGCACGCATTAAAACGGTGCGGTAGTCAGTAATAGCGATTCACAAAAAGGTTGAGCGAGTGCTCAGCCTTTTTTTATGTCCTGCGTTTTTCCTATTTGTTTTACCAAAGAACATCAACGTTCCTAGTATCACGTCTATTTTAAGAAAACACTGCACAAAAACCCTTGCAATCTCCACTTTGATAAATTACATTATGCGTAAGTAGTTAATTATAACGTAATTCATTATATGCTTTAGCAAGGAGCAACCTATGTCAACGATTGACAACACCCTCACATCCTTTATCGATATCGCCGCCAATTCTGACTTCTCCATTCATAACCTACCTTATGGTATTTTTAGTGATGCCAAAGACGCTGCTAGTAATAGCAAGCGCCGCGCTGGTGTGGCTATCGGTGAGTACGTGTTGGATTTGGCTGTGCTCGAAGCAGAAGGTTTACTGAGCTTAGAGGGCGGTCCATATTTTGATCAAGCAACGCTAAATGCTTTTATTGACTCAGGTCGAGACAATTGGACGCAGGCACGCTCAACCATCCAAACCCTACTATCTAGTGCTAGCGACACCTTGCGTGATAATCAAGACTTGCAGAAAAAAGCGCTATTTAATCAAGCAGACGTCACCATGCATCTGCCTGTTCACGTCCCAGGTTTTACTGACTTCTATTCGTCTAAAGAGCACGCTACCAACGTCGGCACTATGTTCCGTGATCCAAACAACGCCCTGCTCCCTAACTGGACTGAAATGCCAGTCGGCTATAACGGACGCGCCAGCACCGTCATCGTCAGTGGCACTGATGTGATACGCCCCTCTGGTCAATTAAAGCCAAATGCTGACGCCCGCCCTATTTTCTCAGCCTGTAAGCGTTTAGATTTTGAACTTGAGACTGCTTTTGTGGTTGGTAAAGGTAATAGCATTGGTCAACCGATTGCAGTAGACAATGCCTTTGAGCATATTTTTGGCATGGTCTTGCTCAACGACTGGTCAGCCCGTGACATTCAAAAATGGGAATATGTGCCTTTAGGTCCATTTAATGCCAAAACCTTTGCTTCTGAAGTCTCGCCTTGGATTGTGACTATGGATGCGTTGGCACCTTTTAAAACAGCATGCCCGATTCAAGAGCCAAAACCATTGGCATATCTAAACGAAAAAGACAGCAATAATAGCTATGACATCCATCTATCAGTTGAGTTATTGCCTGAAAACTCAGATAGCGCCACTGTGGTTTGTGAGACCAACTTCAAACATATGTATTGGTCAATGGCGCAGCAGCTCACCCACCACACCATCACTGGCTGTAAAGTGGAAGTTGGCGATATGATGGGCTCAGGGACGATTTCAGGACCAACGCCAGATTCTTATGGCTCAATGCTAGAGATTGCTTGGAATGCGACCAAACCTGTCACTTTAAAAGGCGGCGAGACCCGCAGTTTTATTGAAGATGGTGACACAGTAATCATGAAAGGCTATAGCGAAAAAGACGGCATTCGTGTCGGGTTTGGTGAAGTACGCGGCAAAGTACTGCCCGCGCTTAACTTTGATTTTGACAAATAGTCTAGAAAAAATGTGAGCACAGTGGTTTTGAGCTGCCAAGCAACCATCGACCTATAGTCAATCGGTACTGGCAGCCTATTACTCACTGCATTCCCTATCAAAAGGAGTTTGATATGAGCTTTAAAATTGAAAAAATCCATCATGTGGCCTATCGCTGCAAAGACGCTAAAGAAACCGTTGAATGGTATCAAAAATACCTAAACATGGATTTCATCCTTGCATTCGCTGAAGACCACGTGCCTTCGACCAAAGCCTTTGATCCTTATATGCATGTTTTTTTAGACGCAGGTAATGGCAACGTATTGGCGTTTTTTGAAGTGCCCAATCAGCCTGAAATGGGTTTTGATCCGAATACCCCGAATTGGGTGCAACACTTAGCCATGAAGGTAAAAGACCGTGATGCCTTAATGGCAGCAAAAAAGCATTTAGAAGAAAATGGTATTGATGTGGTCGGCGTGACCAATCACGGTATCTTCCATTCTATCTATTTCTTTGATCCTAACGGCCATCGTATGGAACTCACCTACGATGATATTACCTCAGAAGAAAAAGTCTCGATGATTACTGAAGCCATGAAGTATGAGATGTTAGAAGAATGGTCACGTACCAAACGCGCACCAGCTCATACCCAGTTTTTACATGCAGAAGAACTGGCTGAAGCAAGAGAAGTCGCGCCTGTCGGTGAGTAATTGACCTGTTATTGTGTTCGTTATCTCTTTTTATATGACTAATTAGGGCGTGCCGTCATTTTAAGACCATTAAATGTATCAATATACTAATTGATGACACGCCCTAGGTAGCGAACAATATCCAACCATCATGAAAGGATTCAATGATGAAAATAAAAACCCCTTTAGGAATACTCTTAGCGACTTCGATCGCGATGACTGGTTGCTCTAATAACGACCCAGCAGTAAACGCTGATGTAGATACAGGCGATGTGACTACTCTAAGATTCTCACACTTTATGACTGCCAATGACAACATAAACACCGAAGCATTGCAGCCATGGGCAAAGAAAATTGAAGAAGAATCAAAAGGCCGCTTAAAGATTGAGATCTACCCTTCTGCTACTCTTAGCAAACCGGGTGCTACCTATGATGCTACCGCGAAAGGTATTGTTGATATTGGTATGCAAGCGCAAGGATATACAGCAGGGCGATTTCCTTTAACTCAAATTGTAGAGCTGCCAGGTATCACAAATACTGCACAGCAGCAGAGCTGCATACTTCATAAACTGTATGATGATGGTGTCATTAAAAATGAGTACGAAGATACTCACCTGCTCGCGCTGATAGGCACTGGACAAGGTGCGCTGCATACCGTAGATAAGCCTATTCGCACGCCAGCTGATATGAAAGGTTTGCGTATTCGCCAACCTTCTGCCGTTGCGAGTCATATTATCGAAGCGACTGGCGCGGCGCCCGTTGGCATGCCTGCCAGTGATACTTATACTTCCCTTCAACGCGGTGTCATTGACGGACTCAGCTTTACTTGGCAGCCCATTCAAGCATTTCGTCTTGATGATTTAATCAATACGCACACCAATATTCCTTTTTATAACTCTACTTTTGTTATCAGTATGAATAAAGAGAAATACGACAATTTGCCCGATGATCTCAAGAAAGTAATTGATGACAATTCAGGAGCGGAGATGGCAGCACGTGTCTCCAAAGTATTTGACGTCAGTAATGCCAAAGCAATGGCTGCCGCTAAAGAAAAAGGCGATATCATGATCGATATTCCTGACCCACTCAATGACCCAGACTGGAAAGGTCCATTAATGGAAGGCTCACAGCACTATCTAGATGAAGTCAATGCCACTGGTCTAGACGCTGACAACGTGTACGAAAAAGCAAAAGCTGCCAGTAGCGCCTGTATGGTCTAAAGGTTGAATATCATTTAATGATATTCAACCTTTACGCGATAGTCGGTCAATTTACATGATCAAAACTTATATAGTAAAAAAACCAGCTACGCAATTTGATAACGCTGCGCGATTGCTAGAATTTTCTCAACCACGTTGTGTTGCTCACTCATGGGCAATTGCTGTGTCGTTCCAATGATAGTGATAGCGTATTCTAGTGGTAGTCCTTTGCTAGCAGTTTTGCCACTAATAGCAGATAGATTAACAGCGCTATTAGCAAGCTGCGGCAATATGACAGGAATCGTAATGGCATTAATCCCCATCAGCATATCACCCGTGACTGTCGCATAGCCTTGGTTACGAATCTTGGCTTGCAAGTGACTGAAATTCTGCCATTTTTCTGTGATTATTGCTTCATTGTCTGTCTGCCATTCAGCTGTGACCAATGGCTGAATGACGGCATCTGGCTGATAACTGGCAAATAATTGCCCCGTCGCCGATGTCGTCAGCGGCATACGTGAACCGATACGAGTGATAATACTAATCGGGCTATCTGGTTCAACGGACTGAATAATAATAGGACCTTCGCTAAACCATTTGGCAATCTGAACACCGCAATTCAGGGTGTCTTTGATTTCATTAGCGATGTGCGTCAGCCGCTCTAAAATATTGTTTTGACTAAACCCAGAGTGCCCCAATGCTGCCAATGTGTTAATCCTATCGCCTAGCCCGTAGCGACCATCATCAAGCTTACGCGCATAGTTTTTACGTATGAGGCTGACCAAATAGCGGTGACACTTTGCTGGATGCATTTGCATCACTTGCGCAATATCTTTTAGCATCATCGGCTCGTTATGATCAATAAGAACGTCTAATACCGACAAGCCAATCTCCAGTGACTGGACGCCACTTTGACTTTTATTGGTTGTCACGGGATTGTCTAAAGGGTTTTCAGCTGCTGGCATGTTTTGCTCAATGAGTAATTTACTTGGCATATTAATCTAACATATTCATGAAAAACTGAAATAAAGAGGTAACGTCATAAGAGTTCTTTAATTATATAACATACATTTCGTATTATTAATTATAACTGCTTATCTCATTCACAACCTACCATAATAAAAGGAATTCACAATGATGACACTTTATGGCTACTTTCGCAGCAGCACCTCGTATCGTACTCGTATCGCGATGAATCTCAAAGGCTTAGATTATGACTATATTTCGGTCAATTTAGCAAAAGATGAGCAGTTAGCAGATGCCTTTAAATCACTCAACCCACAAGGATTGGTGCCTGTTTTACAGACCGATGATTTATTACTATATCAAAGCCCAGCCATTTTAGAATGGTTAGAAGAGGTTCATTCAGAAAACCCGCTATTGCCTAAAGACGCGGCTGGACGTATGCAAGTACGTGCCATTAGCGCTATGATTGGTTGTGATATTCATCCTATTAATAACCGCCGTATCTTACAATACCTACGCAATGAGCTGGCAGTAGACGAAGAAAAAGTCATGGCGTGGTGCAACCGTTGGATGAGTGAGGGCTTTGCGGCGTTAGAGAAAATACTAGCAAAAGACAAAAGCCGTGGAAAATTTTGCTACGGTGACAGCCCTACTTTTGCAGATTGCTATTTGATTCCTCAGGTCTCTTCGGCGCGACGTTTTAACGTGGATTTAAGTGCTTATCCCAATATCGTCGAAATTGACACGCATTGCCGTACGCTCAAAGCATTTGCCGACGCTGATCCTAGTATGCAGCCTGATGCACCCAAGTCTCAATAAATAATCAAACAGGGTGCTTTCAGTAAGGGTGTTTTACTATTAAATGACTAGAAAACTAAATGATTAGAGAATTAAATAACAAAACGCCCTTATAATTTCTGGGCTCATGGCTCAGACAAAGCAATCAAAGCGAATGACTGCCTGAAAACAGGCAAAGCATTGATACTCTTAAGCCAAATATAGTATGCAATATTTCATCGAATCATCATCTCTACTTTTCATCTCAATATAATATTTAATATATGCAAATTATTGGTTGTATAGCAGTCAACTGTTGGCTATTCTTGGTATAGGCGTTGTTATATCTCAAATTTAGAATTAATTTTAGATAGACATACTGTTTTACTCATTAAACTAAGGTTGGATATTATGAGTTATACACCTTTATCAAATAACAAAGACGCTCTACCATCCCATGCCGCTCAAGATATTTATGATTTAGCCCTATCGGCTAGAGAAGAAACAGAAACCTGTAGAAAAATTGCACCGACAGTGGTCAAAAAGCTGTCAGAGTTGTCGCTATTTAGGATGGGACTGCCAAAATCGTTGGGAGGATGGCAAGGCAACCCTGTGGAAACATTAAAAGTTTATGAGACGCTAGCCAGTGCTGAAGCCTCAGTTGCTTGGATCGTTTGGAACAACCATTTGGCCTGCACATTTGGACGGTTTTTAGACGAGCCTAGCATGAAGGAGATATACAGTGACCCCTCTCATGTCTATGCCAACTCAGCACGCCCTGAAGGGATTGCTAAACAAACCGCTGAAGGATATACGGTCTCAGGTCAATGGACATTAGTATCAGGTTGTGAATTGGCAGACTGGTTTGTGCTGCGCTGCTTGGTAATATCCGAAGGCTCGCCTACTACCCTTGGACCGGGTGCAAATTTAAAGCTGTTCTTTATTCCAAAAGAAGATGTGGAAGTGATTGATACTTGGCATGTTGGTGGACTAAATGGTACAGGCAGTCACGACGTCGTTATCAAAGACGCGTTTGTGCAGGAGCGTTATGCGGTCGATTTTGATAGCCCTGTCGCCATCGATAATGCGTATAGCCGCCTACCAATCGGCTGTATTAATGCCGCTGGCTGTGCAGCGATGGCACTGGGTGTCTTAAAAGCAGCGACAGATGAGTTAATCCAAATTTGCCTTGAGAAAGTAACGCCCGGTAAAAGCCCAGATTTGCGTGATCGTGCAGCAGTACAAGCGACTATCGCTAAAAGCAAAACACTATTAGCGTCTAGGCGCGCACAACTACACAATAGTGTCGAGATATTATGGAACGAAGCACAGCAACAGAATGCCTTTACCGATATACAGCTGGCTGATGTGTGGGCAGCAGCCTGTGAGGCAGCGAGAGAAGCCAGAGCCATGGTATCGGAGATTTATGCGGTCGCTGGTACGGTCTCGCTATATAAAAAACATAGAATAGAAAGAGCGCATCGAGACATTCATGCTATTTTACAACATGGTATCGTGCAGCCACATTGGATGGAGCAAGCTGGCATGGCTTATGTCGGATTGACCCCAAATGCAGCCATGTTCAGAGTATAGAGTTGCTTTTATAAAAATAAGTAAGCCCTCATAGAGTGAGGGCTTTTTATCGCTTGGCTATTGAGCCAAAGAAAAACAAATCATTGGTAAAAATCATATAGTGACTACCAAATAGTGACTACCAAATAGTGACTACCAAATAGTGATTACCCAATCATCACGCTGAAAACGTCTTCATGCTCATGTCGCAAAAAAGCAAAGCATCTGATGCCTTGCTTTTTTATGACTAATTTTTATAACTAACAAATCACTTTACTTGATAGTAGGCTTGATTGCTTTAATCAAAATGGAAGCCTGCACCAATCGAGCCGCCAGCATTACCTTGGGTATCAGCGGTGCCGTTTACCTTCATGACCCAACGACCATCATTGGATAACTTCGAGAAGCCAATAGCAACTGCACTTTCCCCATTGTACGTTCCTATACCGCCACCGATTAAGGATTTACCAGCGATGTAAGCTTGCGGTAGTGAAGACATTGCCATGGCGGCTGAGATACCAGCATTTGCATCGTCTTCGACTTCACCAATCTTATAACCTAGCTCATTCATGTTGTTGCCAAGTCTTTGACTAACAGCATCCAATTGACCCATATTCACAGCGTCTCTGGGTGCCATGCCATCAGCCACATCAGTGATCTTGTTGCCAGCGGCGTTGATACCGCTTGCAGTCATACTAGGACCACCGACAATGCTGACGCCATTATTATTAATTGTCGTATTGCCAGTTTTGACGCTATCGATATTAATATCACCGTTTAGATCAAACTTAATACTACTGCCTGCTGCTGTTGTGGTGATGTTATTACCACCTGTGAAGCTGAGGACACTGCCATCGCCTACTGGTTTGTTGATGATAGCACCGCTATCAGCACCAAAATTGAGACCCGCATCTATTTTATCCTTGTTCACTTTGATATTGGTCGTATTGGTGTTGATGTTTGTTTTATTCGTGGCAATATTCGTGGTATTGGTTTGGATATTGGTAGTGTTGGCTTGGATGTTTTCATTGATAACGACTTCTCCTTGCTTAATAGAAGCAATCGCACCATCGATACTATTTTGACCAGTACCACCAATATTACTATTGGTAAAGGTGCCATCTACAGGATTGTAGACTGTCTCACCGCCAATGATACTACTGATGCCACTACCTTGTGCATAGAGCTGACCACCATTGATAGCATCTTTGCTACCTTCAGAGACATCGCCGTTCACAACGTTTGTAATCTTAGTGTCAGCAGCATTGATACCCGCTTTGGTGACACTAGGTCCACCTGTAATAGTCAGCCCATTATTATTCATAATGGTATCACCCGTCGTTACGCTATCTAAATTCAGGTCTGGATTTAAATCGAAGCTAATGTCATTGACGCCCGCCAATGGTGCAGCAGCACGTAGGTCAGGGCTAACATTATTGTCCGCTGATCTAGACACTTTAATATTACCATCTGTACTGTTCAAATCGATGGCGCTGCCTTGTTTGATCATAGTGGCAACATCACCCTGAGCCGTTAGTCCCCAACCTTGATCAAGGGCAAACGTCGTGGCGTTCAACTGTCCGACAGTCGCCGCATCTGTATCTGCAATACCAGCAGCTACATTGGTGATTCTGTTAAAACCATTGTCAAGACCACTACTGCTCAGTCTAACCGTTCTACCCGGACCATTACCAGTAAAGGTAAAGCCATTACTATTCATAATGCTATTACCAATCTGCATGCTACCCTCATTGCCTAAATTCAACTGGTTATTCAGTTTCACCTGAACACCCGTTGCTGAGGCCATCGTCGTAATGTTGCTATCACCAGTGACGTTGATGGTATCACCTAAAGCAAACTGCTGGTCGTTGGCACTATTGCCATCACCGATTTTGATGCCTTTGGCCACGAGACTATTGGTTACTGACAATTGGTCGAAGTTTACCGCATCCTTACCTGTGGTCGCTTCTGCAACGTTAGTAATTTTATTGCCACCATTGTTCAGACCATTGGCTGAGATGCTGACACCGCTACCAAAGTTTGCGCTGTTAAGACCAGTTAAATCTTTCGCAAGTTTCACGGTCAATGTGCTGGTACCGTCAGCAACGACGCCAATGTTGTTGCCATTTGACAAATCACTTGCCACGGTCGCGCCACCTTTGATTGTCAGCTTGTCACCAAGCTGACGATTAACGGTAGTACCCGTGTCACCATCGAAATCAAAACCTTTATCGATGGTCGTGGTCGTGGCTTGTAGTTGACCAAAGTTTACGGCATCGCTGGCTATTGTACCGTTAGCGACATTGGTAATTTGATTGCCACCATTGTCTAGCCCACTATTACTGAGTCTGACCGTTTGATTAGTCCCACCCATAAATGTGACACCATCAGCGTTGACGACTGTAGTTCCTGTGGTCAAGCTGGTTGAGACTAAGTCGGCAGCAGTAGCAACTTTGATACCGCCATTGTCAGCGGTCAAGACAATATTGTCACCAGTAATAAAGTTGGCTGTATTATTGTCTTTATCCAGAGTTTTGACTTCAGAACCATTGATTTGTGTCACTACCGTTTGCATCGCACTATCAGCTTTTACCAAGCTTGCCTTACTACCTTCGCTTAGATCAACTTGATAGTCGGTGATATTGGTATCAGGATCTTTGACACTAGTGCTAACTGTTAGTGCATTAGCATCTGCAGTAGAAACACTGGTGCCATTGGCATTGACAGTATAGACATCCTGTCCAGTATCGCTATCGGTTGAAAAGTCAACACTGGCAACATTCGTACCTTTAACTACTTTGGTTCTCGCTCCTGCGGCTGCCATCTGTACATCACCGATGTTTGCTGCATTGGTTACTGTATTACCACCGCTTTTTACGCCCTTGATCTGGGTGTCGTTGGCATTGATACCAGTAGTAGAGATACTAACACCACCAAAATCTGCACTAGTGAGGCCCGTTAAAGTTGGAGACAGACCGAGAGCAATTCCATCACCCGTTGATAAGCCGGTAGTGGTTAAATTGCTATCCGTATCAAACTTAATTTCTTCACCCAAGGCAAAGGTTTTTTTAAGAGTGCCCCCGCTGCTTGCATCATTCACATTAAAATTGATGCCTTTAGCAATATTGTCAGTGTTGGTGCCAATATTGGTGGTATTCGTTGAGATGTTGCTAGTATTGGTCGTGACTTGTTGGTTGGTATTAAATAACTGACCACCATTGATGGCGTCTTTGCTATTTAGACTGACCGTACCATTAGAGACATTGACGACCTTCTTATTACCCGCATTGACCCCGCTTTTGGTGATGCTTGGGCCATTTAAAATGGTCAGACCATTGCTGGTTAACGTGGCATTGGTAGGGTTAAATATGCTTCCACCCGTTACTGTAACACCTGCACCACTAACGGTAGTGACGCCAGTAAGCACGCCGCCAGTGACAATACCTAGACCATTGACCGTTGTGCCATTTAGCAAGTTACCTGTGCTAACGCTGCCTGTTGTGCCTAGGCTTAAGTTGTCATTGAGCTCAACTTCGATTTTGCCATTTTTTACTCGGGTGTCGATGTTGCTGTTAGAACCAACCACTTCGACGGCTTGTCCCAATGGTTTCTGTACTGTATTACCATCAGCGGCTTTTAGCGCAAAGCCTTTGTTAATAGTCGTGGTATTATTTCCGACCGCTTCATTGGTCGCATATAATTGACTACCATTCACGGCATCTGTACTAGCCGCAGTGACAGCTCCACCAGCGACGTTTTTGATCTGACGCTCAGATCCTACTACGCCCACGGATACTTGCGCACCCTCTCGTAGCATACCCTTATCATCAATGACATTACCGGCGATATCATATACCACGCCACCAACTGTCATCGTCTTTTCAGAGCTTGCACTTGTTGCTGTTGTTGAGCCTGCACCAAGAGAGACTGAACCATCTTTGCTAGCTGATGCACCAACACCGAACGCTGAAGAAGCAGTTCCCGAGGTATTGGAATGAACACCAATGGCTGTAGACAGATCACCTTTAGACAGCGATTTTGCACCAATGGCTATCGACGCAGCACCTCCAGCTTCGGTATTGACATCGTACTGATTGGTTTCTACCAAATCTTTACCTACGTAGGATTTGAAAACATCGTTAACTGTGCCACTATTTAATGGTGACAATGGACTACCATCGATATTGGTTTTCGATGCAAAATCTAGATCATCACCGCCTATTGCGATAGACGATGCCCCTCTAGACACGACATTAGCACCGATAGCAATCGATTGCTCACCACTTGCCATCGTCTGTTGCCCAAATTCTGAGCTGCCAATCGCAATGGTTTGGCTGCCTGTGGCTTTTGCATTTCCGCCCAGCGCCATGGCGTTATAACCTGTCGCTCCGTCGTTATTAGCATTACCGATAGCGGTTGAGTCTACGCTATAATACTTGGTTTTATTATTAGCGACAGTATTCGACAGCCCTGTTAGCTGAGCCACATTGACAGCATCACTGTCACTGCTACCTGCTGCGACGTTTACAATCTGACGGTTGCCACCCGCTGCTCCTGTTCCTACAGAGACCGCGCCAAGTGTAACGCTATCCGTTGCTTGGATGACTGAGCTATCTGCTCCTACTGGCACAAAACCACTGGCACCACCAGCACGATTTGCAATAGAGTTTGAACCTAATGCGATGCCATTTACCGCGTTAGATCGAGAGCCGACACCAAAAGCAAGGCTGTTATCAGCGGTCGCTTTTGCATTACTACCAAAGGCAATCGTATCATTGCCAACTGCTTGAGTCTGTCCATTCGCTCTATAACCTACATTTGCTTGATCAGCCACTGTACCTGCATTTTCAAAATCAGTTGAACCAATCGCAATACCACGTTTGCCTGAGGCAAGTGCTGAATGACCAACAGCAAGAGAGCCTTGACCCGTTGCTGAGGAGACGTTACCAATAGCCTGAGCAAAGTCAGCAGTCGCTGCCGATTGACGTCCAAGCGCTAACGAGGTATTTCCATTAGAATACGCTGCCGCCCCAATTGCCACAGATGACCGACCAATAGCTTTTGCTTGAGTGCCTAGAGCAGTAGCGACGTCACCGGCTTCTGTCCCAGTGCCAATGGCGGTACTACCAGAGTTGTTTTGTGAACCACCCGTCCAAGTAAATGACGGATTGCCTCTATCGACCAGATTGAAGTTTTGCCCAGCGTCCGCTTCACAGCCAATGGCAACCGAATAGCTGCCTTCAGCATTCGCTTCAGTACTGTTTGTATTACAAGAAGAAATTGCTGTACCAGATCCTGTACCACCGCCGACATTCACTTGCGCAAAAGCTTGCGGTGACATTGTAAATCCAGCCGCCAGCATCCCTATGGCGATCGTGGATAGTCGGAAAAATTGGGTAGAAGAAAGATTAGAAGTCGTATTGATGGTCGCGTTTGCGCTCACGCTAGATTTGGAAGATTTGCCGCGCCCCTTTGCATATTCACCAACTGCGGTAAAACAGCTCAAGGCTTCATTCCATATTACTTTATAGATGCGGTTCATAGTGTGCACTCCCTTACAGACTGGTCAGATTTAAAAATCAGAGATAATATCCATCTTGCAGAGAGTCGATATCACAAAATAAAACACGTTATCGGCTGGCAATGAGTAAATGTTTTTTGTTCATCATTTATCTTGTTAACCAACAACTAACACTTTTTATCTTGAAAAGCCCTAATCGCTCTCTCTATATATTAGTATTACCGAATATACAGAGAGAGACAATGCCGCTCATCGGGCATTTATTACCGTTCATCCAATTATATAACAAAAAATGAATATATAGATGTTTTTTGCTCCTTGCTTATATTGAATGCTCCCACTTTTTTTGAAATAATCCGCTTTGAAACTTAATAAAACACACGCTTATACACACACTTTAGAGATGTTTTAAGCGCGTGTTCGCCACTTTATGCTGCTCTTAGTCCCCTTCAGAGTTAACAGGCAATGTTATTTGCATCACCAGCCCTTGGATATCATCTTGGCGATTATAGACATGAATCTGACCCTTGTGTGCCATTACCACGGCATGAACGATTGCCAGCCCCAAACCATAACCCCCCGTTTCACGATGGCGAGCCGAGTCAAGCCGTACAAAGGGCTGAAAAATACGCGCCAAGTCATTATCCGCGATGCCACCACCCTCGTCTGTGATGCTGATTTGAAGTGCAGGCTTATTGCCCTCCATCTCCACTTTTTTAATGTCAGCAATGACTGTTGAATCAGAGGCCGTATGCATAAAAGCATTACGAATGACATTCTCAAGCGCACTATGCAGCTGTTCTTGATTGCCAAGCACTGTCCAAGGCGTTGTTGAATCAGTGGTAGATGAAGCGTCTGCCACCAATGCATGACTCGGCTGCCATTGCCAACGCACGTTTTTATGCTGAAACTCAAAGCAAACGTCTTGTCCAATTTCACTGATGATGTCAGAAATATCAACCACTTCGTTTTCTATATTGTCGATCGTATATTGCTGCATTTGTAGAGATTGAATATGAATGATTTGCTCAATCAACTCATTCATCCGCGCCGACTCTTTATCTATACGGTCGAGATAACGACTGGCATTCGGTGCAAAGTCGCGAGTCAGCTCAGTCGCAACGTCTAGACGTGCCAGTGGCGATCGTAGCTCGTGCGAGATATCACTGAGCATCTGTTTGCGTGCCAGCTCACTCTCAGCCAACCGTTTTGATAGTTTAGCCACATCTTTCGCGAGTAAACCAAGCTCATCATCTCCCATTTTTGATAGGTCTGGATGGGTCTGATAATCGCCATCAATCATACGGTGTACGGTATTTTGTACACGGCGGATACGCTGAGTCATTGTACGGCTCAGCCAAATACAAACCAAGACGCTAAAAACGAGAATAAATAGCAAACGTATGGGAAAATTGCCACGTTGCAGCGCCATAACATCAGCAAAACGCAAATGCGGACGTAATTGTATAATGACAGACTGCTCATCTGGTAAGACGACCGTCACATCAGCCAGCTCAGGGCGACTGTCGAAATCAGCTAGCGTAGCGCTATTTGGCATCATCGGTTGCAGAATATGGTTTAAGAATGACGACTTATCATTCGACATTTTATTATTATTATTATCGTGACTATTAGTCCTGTTATTGTCCACATTGGGCTGAGCTGCCATTGATTGCATTGAGGGTTGTATTGATAGTTGATCTACTTCACGCCGACTACCCTGCATACCTTTTTGCCTACGCTCATCTCTATTGCGATAACGCGGAAATATAATCGCCCCTTCTTCATCGTAAACTCTTATCTGATTCATGAGTTGACGGTCCTGACGATACATCTGCTTAACTGTACTTAAATCACCCGCTCTTAATGCCTCAACCATTTCTTGACGCTTAATCAATAAACTATCAATTTGTACGTTCATGCGAGCCGTTAATGCTTTTTCAACCAGCCAACGCTCCACCATGATCGATAAAATAGAGGTGATTATAATTGTTAATAATAGACTTAGAAACAAACGCCAAAATAGTGTGATTCGCACTTTAAACTTTGGTGTTTGCTTAAGCATTTTATGGTTAATAGCTTTCTTGGAAGCGTTCATCGATGAGTCCATCATTACAATACCAGCTGATAACCTTTACCACGAACCGCTTTGATCGGCTCATCATGAAAAGGTTGGAGTTTTTTGCGGAGTCGTGAGACATGCACATCAAGGCTACGGTCGAAGGGTTGTAATTCACGTTGTAAAACATGCTCTGACAGCCACGCTTTGCTCACCACCTCACCTTTTTGTTTCAGTAGCGCAACCAGTAAATCAAATTCTGTCCCCGTCACTTGTAGTTCTATGCCATCTATCTGACAAAGCCGCTGGTTTTGATCCAGATGCAAACGGCTCTCTGGTAGCGGCGTATGCTCTGATGTCGCTGCGCTAGTACGTTTGATGACGGCATTAATACGTGCCAGCAGTTCTCTAGGATTGCAGGGTTTGGTAATATAATCATCAGCACCAAGTTCAAGCCCAATGATACGATCAATCTCCTCCCCTTTTGCGGTCAGCATAATGACAGGGATATCACTGATATTGGGCAATTGACGCAAGACACTCAATCCATCGATTTTTGGCATCATAATATCTAGCACTAAAAGGTCGTAAGCAGCAGTACCATTAAGCACATTATTGCTCGCAGTTTTGAGTTTCTGTATGACAGCCTCACCATCGTGAACGCAGTCGCATGTCACCCCATGATTGTGCAAGTATTCTTGTAATAACTGGGTCAACTCTTCGTCATCATCGCCTAGTAGTATGTTTGGCACATCTTTCTCCTTAAGCGTTAAATCGCTTTATGAGCCATATTATCAGTCAATTGCTTATCGATTCGCTATAAACGTTACCTTTCTTAATACTTCATAAATGTTCGTAACCTCTAACTGTCGTAATATAGCGTCTATCAGCGACAAATACTGATAACAAGCTGTGATGGATAGTGGCTATCCGGGACACTTAGCATTCATAAGCTGATCAGATAAAAACTGACTTTTTCGCAACCAATAACGTATGCACCATAAATTAAGGTAACGATGATGAAAAAATTATTAATGGGCTCAGTATTAGCAATGTCTAGCATTTTCACCGTAACAGCTTGTACCAGTGTTAATGCAACCACTGATACCACACCAACGACCAGTAAAATGCAGCATAAAGATGGCATGAAAAAAGGTGGTATGAAAAAAGGCGGCATGAGAGGTCCAATGTCGCAACTAGATCTAACAGCAACGCAACAAGCGCAAATCAAAGCCATCATGCAAGCACAACACGGCGATCGTAAAGCTGACCGTACAAAAAACAAATTGGAACGGGCGCAAATGCAGCAACAGATGCAAGCATTGACTAATAGTAGCACTCTAAATACAGCCGCAGTTAATCGCTTAGCTGATCAGCAAGCGGCTAAAACCAAGCAGCGCTTCATTGAGCGAGTACAGACTCAACATGCTATCTCTCAAGTATTGACTGCTGAGCAACGAGCAAAACTTGCTACATTAAAAGCTGAAAAAATAGCGAAAGGTCATAAAGGCTCAGAGCACGGTAAAATGCATGGCAAACCACATCAAGGCATGTAATTCGTCATTAATAGGCTATTTTGCATTCATACTGAATGTCCTATAAGACTGATTATGAACACATAAAAAAGCGCATCGTATAAACGGTGCGCTTTTTGGTTCCAGATATTTAGATTCAAATAAACCTGTCATTTTAAAGATCTTTCTGGCGCCGTACTGAATTATTCAATCGCTCCAAACTTCTCTTTAGCCAGTGGCATGACACTAAACATCATCTTACCCATTGCAGTACCATTGCCATCACGATAATACTGCATCAGCTCGCTACCATACTCGCGCATATCAATACTATTACTGGCATTAGGCACTTGTACATCGTTTGGTAAATTGGGAAATACCATGTTTTTGGCGCTTATAGCGGAATACTGTTGCAAAACATCTATGACCATGTTCTTACTAGCGGCGGTTTCGCTCGGAAGCTCACTGCGCATATGCTGCCATTTGAGCTGACCACGCTTATCAAATCCATACAACTCTTGCGTATCTACATTTGATAGTATTACACTTTCTGCCGTCTTTTCTTTTGCCTCTGCCATTGTTTCCTCTATTGTCTCACTGCCACTATCCACATCACTATCCATGTCACTTTTTATCATTGCTAGCATCTGCTGCACTAAAGCTTTACTGGTAAATTTATCAGCATCTGTGTTGCCTACCTCGTCAGCCGCGCTTTCTTTGACCAGTTCTGGATATCGCTGACTCATCCGCTCGTAAACGATGCGCATATAATCTTGATAAAACTGCTCATAACTCTCAGCACTTTGTACACGGCGAATGACTTGGTTGCTTGCTAGCATTGCTGGTAGCTGATGCGCGGGCAGCTTGGGAGAGAACGAGGCTAGCGTATTAGGGGCGACATAATCAAACTGGCTAACCGGTGCGGCATCAAATGTGGCATCTAACGCGGCAAAGTGGCTTTTTATCAACTCGCTACCAAAGCCTTTAGGTAAGGTGCCATCATCAATGGCTAGCTTTAACCACTTGTTGCGCCATTTTGTACCGAGCTTGTCATCTAATAGCTCTGAATTAAACATCGCAAAATTATCTGCCCACAGATAAATAGTACCGTTTTTCAAATCCAGATAAATTGGCTGATTGATACTGCTTTGATGATTGCGTGCTTGATACTGCATGCTCGCCAGCATCGTCGCCTTGCCAGCCATTGGCTGATAAACGCCTTGCGCATTGATGGACAGCGGCTTTAGCACATAAGCATCTAGCAACTTTGCTTTTTTGATATCTTGCGCTGTCGATCGGTCGTTGTAATTGTCAAATAACTGTTGGTAAAATACTGGCACAGTGATTTCACTATCATATTTACCCTCTACCCATGCCTCATAGGCATCCGTACACTCAAGATAAGTGTCTTTGAGCACCGTTCGCTGAGCATCATAATCTGCCGCCAAAATATCTTTATTTTGCGCTTCTGCTTGGGTAATTAATGCGGCATACGCTTGATCGTGTGTGTCTTCGCAATATTCATCGATATAGCCTGAGGCGACTGGCGCTTTAGCATCTATTTTAGTATTAATATCACTAAACTGCTGCTCGTTACTGATCTCCAGATTGCTATGGTAACTAAAAGACTGTCGGCGCTGTTTCTGTAACGCCGTCGCCAACGCTTTCTTTGCTGCCGCTGGCGTTTGCTTAGCAGTCATAGCATTAGATTGGTCAAGACTGGTAGATTGGCAGCCCGTTAACAATAATGCCCCTGTGACCAACGCACCAGCAAATAGGCGATTGCCCTTAAGAACTGACGCAAGGCTCGCTGACGGAAGATGACTTGCAATGATTTGATGTGCTTTTTTCATTTTTTATCCTTAATAAATATGGGCTTGAACATAACAAGATAGCGTTATTGATCGTCTACCCTGTTGTCAGCATCATCTGCGGCATCGTCTTCGATATCAGTGTCATATTCTGCTGCCTCATAGCCACTATCACCATCTGCATAATCGCTACTATAGTCATCATCATTGTAATCATCACTGCTCCCACTATAGTCATAGCGGGCATCACGTGCCGTTTGCAGTCTGTCTTTTTGTTGGCGTTGCTCTGCTATCCATGCATTGCCATCGATAGCGGCTTTAGCATTTGCGCCAAAAGACTCGGTCAATAAAGGCGTTAGTGCATGTTTATTAAAACTGCTTTTATCGTAGCGTATTTGGTTTAGCACGCTGGTTGTAGAACCCATCAAATCGCCACCGATATTTACCCGCTGCTGCTTAGCAAGCAGGCGATCTGAGCGGTCTAAATAATAGTAATTTATCTGATTAAAAGAGATCGGACCGATGGCTTCAATTAGCTGCAAAAGCGAACCTACATCCGCACTTTGGTAGCCTTTATTGTATAGCTGCACTTTCGCAAGCGCAGTTTTTAGCATAGCGCCATCAGGATATTTCTGTGGATTGGCATCGACATAATCCTGTAGCGACTTTGTCATGTATTTTAGGGTTTTGCCGATCATCTCACCACTTTGCTTGCTGCCAAAATAGACTTTTACCGCACGACTCGCCCCGACTTCTTTGGCAAAGGCATCACTGCGAATATCTACCGCGCTAAAATGCTCGGGCGCTAGCTCTGCCATGCTGCTCTGTATGGCAGCGATGGCGGCATCATAAAGCACTGCTGGCGGTAGCTGCGCGGTAATACTCTCGGGCAACCCAAAACTAACGGTATGCGAGGCCATTTGGTTAGGTAAAGGGGTGTTTTCAGGATTAACCAATGCTACGATAGGCAGGATTGCTGATGGGTCTACCGTAACTGTACTATGGTTAAAATCGAACGCTAGCGGTATCTGTATAGATGAGCTAATCGTCGGTGTCACATAATCATAGCTATAGACGCTTTGCATTTGTCGTTGTTTGGGTTTGTACTGACTGACACTATTAAACGTTAAATTCTGATATTGATAAACATTTGACGCGGCTATCTGTTCCGGCGTGCGATGGAACATACTCAGCATTTGACCAATGACGCCCGTAGATGTTGCTGATTGGCTACCTTGTTCTACATCCTCTGGTTGTTGTTTAGCCGTTTGTATGGCTTCATACTGCTCTATCATGCTTTTTGGGTTTAATTTTGATAACTTTGAAAAAGCACTGTCTGATTCATAATCATCGGTGTCATAGTTCCCTTCGCCGTAACTCTCTGATTGATAGTCACTGCGACTATAACCGTTTTCGTCATAGTTAACATCCTCTACAACACAGACTTCATAAGCGTCATCGTCCTCATTGTCATTGCATTTCTTCGACTCTGCACTTACCGCTGCTAACTCTGCCATAGCCTCAGTTTGCCTGTCCTCATAATCACTTTCATCATAGTCACCGTCAGGCTTATAAGCATAGGCTTCTATAATTGTTCTAAGCAAGCTACTAGAACCGGCATCGATACTATCTGGATCAATAAAAGGAACGGCTTGATAATTGGCTTGCGCGACTGATACGTGTTCTGTTGCCAAATGCTGACGAATAGCTGCCAGTAAATGTGATTTGGCTTGATTGTCCGTATTGGGATATTTTTCTTGGTAAAATAATTGCTGATAACGCTCAGATTTGGCTGTGAGGCTGGCATTAAATGCGCGTCCTTGTGCTTGGCTCTGCGCGCTATCAGCGGTACTAAAATCAATCATACTTTTTGATGCCGCAGTCGACGATACCGCTGGGCTTGATTGACAGCCCAAAAGAGCCAGAGACGTAGTGCCAACCAGCAAGGCGATAGACGTCAATTTACCTACCTGATATACATGGTCGTTATTATTGATAGACGAATGATGACTCGTCATCTCAGAGTAGCGCTGTCGATTATGATTATTAATATGATTTGATGACATAGTAATCTCTTTGTATAAATAGCCAGTCTATAATTAGTGTACATTAGTACCGTTATTTATATCACAATGCGTTACAATTTAGTAGGGCGTGTTGAACATTGGGAATAAAACGATGGCAAAAAAACAGCAAACGGTTAGTCTTTAAGTTCTCACACAAAAAAGACCTCGTTTGCTATGCCTCGTACAATGCTCAAAGATCAACACTGGACAAGACTAAGACCTATATTACTAGAACTTAATATCTATGACAAAGGGAATCTTAGACAAACAGTCGAAGGCGTATTATATCGTATGCGTGTTGGCTGTCCTTGGCGTGATCTGCCACCTTACTTTGGTAAGCCTAATACCGTCTACAAGGCTTATCAGCGCTGGTTTCGTAGCAATAAACTGATTGCACTGTTCGCTTTATTAATTAAAGACTCAGACTGTGAATGGGTATTTATCGATGGCACACACATTAAAGCGCATCAGCACAGTAATGGTAGCAATGAGGTGGAACAAGCCATTAGTAAAAGTGTGGCAGGACGCGCCACCAAGATTCATTTAGCGGTTGATGCTCACGGTAACCCTATTACTTTTATCTTATCAGATGGTACGACTCACGATGTAAAGGTGGCTCCAGACTTAGTTGATAAGATTAATTTAAGTGGTACAGACATGCTATGTGCCGATAAGGGCTATGATTCTGATCCGCTGCGAGACCATATTGAACAAGCGGGTTGCTTCAATAATATTCCTAGAAAACAGAATACTAAGTTCACCAATAACCATATGGACTGGCACTTGTACAAGGCTCGACACTTAGTAGAAAATGCTTTTGCTAAGTTAAAAAACTACAGGGCGGTTGCAACTAGATTTGATAAGCTCAAACAAAGTTATGAGAACACAGTGGCTCTCGCTTGTGCCTATATCTGGCTGAAATTATGAATGTTCAACACGCCCTAATATTAGAACCTATTTATTAAGAAAATACTTTGGTTTTTTTATACAAAACAACTTTCTCACTACTGCTTTCTCGCCCAAGTAAAAAGGACTTTACAATGCCAACCTCTATATCAAAAAACAACATACGCACTGCTGACAATAATCCTCAAGGTAGAGCAAATATTAAAGCGGCTATTTTGTTAATCAGTAGCACATTTTTAGTATCACTATCTGCTCACGCGCTTGAGCCGACAACCAATCAATCAACTACTATCAACCAAACATCGATTAACACTAGCGCCATCAATCTCGCGATTATGGCTGATAATCCTACTGTAATATCTGAAACTCAGCGTGTGACAAGAACCAAAACCAATGCCCTCACTTCCACGATCAACAATACCAATGCCGATCAAGCCATCTATTCTGCAGATGCGATTCACCACCCTGTTTGGGCAAAGAACGGCATGGTCGCCACCCAAGAAGCCCTCGCCTCTGATATTGGACTCAAGATTTTAAAAGACGGTGGTAATGCGGTTGATGCTGGAGTCGCCGTTGGCTTTGCCTTAGCAGTGACCTTACCGCGCGCAGGCAACATTGGCGGTGGTGGTTTTATGATGATTTATGATGCCAAGCAAGGCAAAACGGTGGCACTCGATTACCGTGAAAAAGCACCGAGTAGCGCCTCACGTGATATGTATCTCGATGAGGATGGCAATGCGGTCAGCGACTTGTCTCGTTATCACGGTCTAGCAGTTGGCGTACCGGGAACGGTTGCAGGATTACTTAAAGCATTAGAAGAACATGGCACGATGAGCCGCGGACAGGTGATGGCACCAGCCATTGCACTGGCTGAAAATGGTATTGAAGTTACCGCAGGCTTGTCCGAGTCGTTAGAAGCGTTGAGCGATCGCATGCAAAAATGGCCAAGTACTAAAAAGGTATTTTTTAAACCTGATGGTAGCGCCTATCAGCCGGGCGAACGCTTAAAGCAACCTGAACTTGCTCGCTCGCTAAAACTAATCGCTGCAAAAGGTGCTGATGGATTTTATAAAGGCGAAACGGCCAAAAAATTGGTAAAAGCGGTCAATGATGCGGGTGGTCGTATGAGCTTACAGGATTTAGCCAATTATGAAGCCATCGCTCGCGTGCCCGTCAAAGGCGATTATCGTGGTTATGAGATTGTCTCCATGCCACCACCGTCTTCTGGTGGTATTCATATCGTGCAGATTTTAAATATCTTAGAAGGTTATCCGCTAAAAGACTACGGTCAAAACAGCGCGCAAACCATTCATTTAATGGCCGAGGCGATGCAGTTGGCTTATGCGGATCGCGCAGAGTACTTAGGTGATTCTGACTTTATCGATGTGCCTGCCAGCGGTTTAGCTTCTCAGGCTTATGCGGATAAACTACGCACCTTAATCAATCCAGACAAAGCCACACCAGCGTCTACCATCAAAGCCAACAACCCTCTACCCTATGAGAGTGATCAAACCACACACTTCTCTATCGTTGATAAAGACGGCAATGCGATAGCCAATACTTATACGCTGAACTTTTCTTATGGCACAGGTCTTGTCGCTGAAGGTACGGGGATATTGCTCAATAATGAGATGGACGATTTTTCTGCCAAACCGGGTGTGCCTAATGGTTATGGATTATTGGGCGGTGAAGCAAATGCCGTTGAAGCCAATAAACGCCCATTATCTTCTATGAGTCCGACACTGGTATTTAAAGACAGTAAACCATATATCGTCACGGGTAGCCCTGGTGGTAGCCGCATCATCACCACCGTTACCCAAATAATATCAAACGTCATCGATCATGATATGAATATCGCTGAGGCCACTCACGCACCGCGTATCCATGACCAATGGCTGCCTGATGAGATTCGGGTCGAAAAAGCACTGAATATTGATACGGTTAAAAAGCTTGAATCAATGGGTCATACGGTCAGTCCAAAATCAGCCATGGGCTCAACCCAGTCGATTATGATCACGCCAAATGGTGTCTACGGCTCGTCAGACCCACGTATCGTCGATGCGGCGGTGGTTGGATACTAATTTAACTTTTACTTGATATGTATAAATAAAAAACGCTCTCTATCATAATAAAGAGCGTTTTTTTAATAGATATGAAAAGTATTGAAAGATACTATCAATACAACTTGATCTTGTTAAAGAAGTCATTGTCTAATAATAATTTCGGTCTGGCATTGACCTCTTTTAGACCCACCTTATGTTGCATCATAAGCTCTATGAGATTCATTTGATCGATGAGTATCAGACTGTGCGAATCCGTTGCATTGGCATATTCCTGCGCAGGCTTGGTAAAGCTTGTCGTGGTAATAAACAAGCCATGATGATTGGTTTTTTGTGGTGGATAAGCCCCTATGAAGTTTCTCAAATCGCCATTAGATATATTATTACCGGCACTATATAATTTGGCTTGAATATAATAGTTATGCACCTCACCATCTGGGAAATCCTGAATAATCAGCCCATCAATGCCATTGTCATTCGAGCGTCCAGTATGACGCGAGGTCAAATTACTCTCAGGACTTTCAATCTCTAAAGATCGTTCAATCATTTTTAGACAAAACCACTCAAACTGCAGAGGTGACAAGCTTTCAAGCTGCGCCATAATCATATCAGGCGTTACTTTGACAAAATCATTGCCCACAGTAGCATCTGCATAATTGTTCATAAACATAGACGTTCGGCGCTGAGTTTCTTCTATCAAATGATTAATAAGTGCATCGCCATTTTTACCATAAGCCGCAATATTGACTTTTTGCAGATCAGCAAAGGCTTTATTATCAAAACGGGTCAAGTTAGCAATATAATCACTATTTGGAATGCCTTCGTTAATGTATTGAGTAAAATTGCTTCCTGCTAACCAAAAATAGACTTTGCCAAACGGGTCTAAACGTATGATGTTTTTAGGCGTTACTTTTTCATCAAAAGTAATAAAATTAGCAAAATTCTGATTTAAATTGGGTACCAAGCTGAACTTGTCTTCTTTGACCAGCCCCATCGCGGACAAGCACAACAAAATTAGATCAACGATGTCATCATAACAGGGTGAGCCGTTATGACACTCATGGCGTATATCATAATTACTCATGTAATTGATTTCTTTATGATCATTGACAATTTGTGCTAACTTTTCAAACTCTCTATAAAATACCGTGCGACCAACGGTGTTCCGCGTACTCAAATTTTTTATGGTTTGTATACCCGCATTTAACATGTCACCAAATGCGGGCAGCTTCGTAATGTTACTCATAATATTATCGTCTTTGTTTGATTACATGAACATTATTGTGTGAAATAAGGCGTCAAATGGGCTTTGTTTCGCAATAACTTAAGGACAAATGTTTATGCTACCAACTATTGAGACAAAACACAGCAAAATTTCACCTTTATAAATAAGAAAAACAAATCCTCTCACTCAGATTAAACCCTTTGAACCAGTGGCTGTCTACGGCAAATAATGCTATTATTGACGACCCCATTTAAAACGTATCAACATGGCTATCGAGGTCTTATTTACCTTTGAACATCCATATAAATAACGGATACACATCCTTTATTTTATCGATAGCTTATTGCTTTTGATCGTACTAGTAAGAGTCTTCTATGGCATTTGTACACCTTGGCATCCACAGCGAATATTCAATCACTGATTCTATCGTGCGTATCAAGCCGCTAGTGAAAGCTGCGGCGGCTGACCATCAGCGCGCGCTGGCATTGACCGATTTGTCCAATCTGTATGCCACGGTGAAGTTTTATCGTGCTTGCCTAGGTGCGGGTATCAAGCCCATTATCGGCAGTGAAGTCATCATGGAAAATGAAGACACACGGCTCACCCTACTCGCGATGGACAACGAGGGCTATCAAAACATCACTCGTATCGTATCGCTCGGCTTTACCGAAGGACGCGCCGACGATGCCAATCATGGTGTACCAGTCGTCAAGCGCAGTCATATTTTAGCGCATGCGGCAGGCGTGATTGTCTTATTTACTGAAAAATCAGATGTCGGTCAGGCACTGGTTGGATCTATGCCAGAAAAAGCCGATGAGCTGCTAATAGAATGGCAAGCGCAATTTGCTGATCGCTTATATTTTGCGATTAAGCGTACCAATCGCTCAGGTGAAGACGCCTTTATTAAAGCGGCTATTCATTCGGGTGCTAAGCATCATATTCCTATCATTGCTCATAATGACGTGCGTTTCTTAGAGCAAGACGATTTTGATGCCCATGAAGCACGCGTCTGTATTGCAGGATCTTACGTCCTTGCCGACCAAAATCGCCCGCAAACTTATTCCGATGCGCAATACCTTAAAACCCAAGCGCAAATGCAGCAGTTATTTGCTGATATTCCGCAGGTTATAGATAATACTTTGCGCTTAGCAAGCCGTTGTAATGTGACGTTGACGCTTGGTATCAACGTACTACCTGACTTTCCTGTGCCTGAAGGTGAGACCATTGAATCGTTTTTCCGTGCAGAATCAATCCGTGGGCTTAATAATCGACTAGATAAACTATTTCCCATCGAAAAACGTAGCGATAATTGGAGCGAGTTTCGCCAAAGATATGATGACCGCTTAGAGTATGAGCTAAAAGTTATTCTTTCAATGGGTTTTCCTGGTTACTTCCTCATCGTCATGGACTTCATCCGCTGGGCAAAAGCCAATGGCGTACCAGTCGGTCCTGGTCGTGGTTCTGGTGCAGGCTCGCTCGTTGCTTATTCGCTCAATATTACCGACCTCGACCCTATTCATTACGACTTATTATTTGAGCGCTTTTTGAATCCCGAGCGTGTGTCCATGCCCGATTTCGATATTGACTTCTGTATCGAAGGTCGCGACCGCGTTATTGATTATGTAGCACAAACCTATGGTCGTGAAGCGGTCTCGCAAATCATTACCTTTGGTACGATGGCAGCAAAAGCGGTAGTTCGAGATGTCGCGCGCGCGCAAAGTAAATCGTACTTCCTTGCCAGCAAAATGTCGAAACTTATTCCCAAAACACCGGGGATTACTTTAAGCCAAGCGCTTGAACAAGAGCCGCAGCTCAAAGACTTAATCTCCAATCCTGACAATATGGATTATGAAGATGCCACTGAAGTGTGGGAAATGGCGATTAAGCTTGAAGGTATTTGCCGGAACGTGGGTAAACATGCTGGTGGCGTATTGATTGCGCCGCACAGAATCACAGATTTTAGCGCAATTTATTGTGATGATGAAGGTCACCGTGTCAGCCAGTTTGATAAGGATGACGTTGAAGCGGTTGGGCTAGTAAAATTTGACTTTTTGGGTCTACGTAACTTGACCGTGATTGATGCCGCTGTCAGAAATATCAATCTGCGCCGTGCCAAAGAAGGCAAAGATGCGTTGGTGTTAGAAGACCTACCGTTAGATGATAAAAAAGCCTACAAGCTCTTGCAAGATGCTAAGACCACTGCCGTCTTTCAGCTAGAAAGTATGGGCATGAAAAAGTATCTGGCGAAATTACAACCGACCAACATCGAAGATGTGATCGCCATGTGTGCGCTCTATCGCCCAGGTCCGCTTGATGCTGGCATGGTAGAGATGTATATCGACCGTAAGCACGGTCGCGAGGAAGTGATTTATGACCATCCCAATCTTGAGCCGATTTTAGAAAATACCAATGGCGTTATTGTCTATCAAGAACAGGTCATGCAAATCTCGCAGGTCATGGCAGGCTATAGCTTGGGCGGCGCGGATATGTTACGCCGAGCCATGGGTAAAAAGAAACCTGAGGAAATGGCCAAACAGCGCGATATCTTTATCACTGGTGCAACCGCGCAAGGTATCGACGAAGCGACGTCAGGTGGTGTTTTTGATTTGATGGAGAAGTTCGCAGGTTACGGTTTTAACCGCTCGCATTCGGCTGCTTATGGCGTACTGGCTTATCAGACCGCTTACCTAAAACAATACTACCCTGCTGAGTTTATGGCAGCCGTACTCACATCAGATATGAACAACACTGACAACGTGGTGTTCTTTATCAATGATTGCCGTGAAAACTTTGATTTAACCGTCGTTAATCCATCGGTAAATCGCAGTGAGTGGCATTTTGTTGCCGATACACCGACCAATATTATTTATGGCTTAGGTGCGATTAAAGGCGTTGGTGAAGGTGCGGTTGAGTCTATCGTTGATGCACGCCGCCGTGAAGGTCCGTTTAAAGATCTCTATGATTTTTGTCGCCGCGTTGATATTAAAAAGGTCAATAAACGCACTTTAGAGGGACTGATAAACGCAGGTTGTTTTGATGACTTTGCAGCCACCCTGCGACCAGATTTACCAGCCGATGAAGCGTACGAGATTCGCGGCGCATTAATGAGCCAGCTGCCAAGTGCCGTACAAGCTGCTGAACAAGACCGTCAGAACCGTGAAATCGGCATGATGGATTTGTTTGGTGAAATGGATGGTGTCGTCGCCGCGCCGCCACTGGTTATGACGCCAGAGCTGATTTGGGGTGATAAACATCGTTTAAAAGCAGAAAAGAACACGTTAGGATTGTATTTGACGGGTCATCCAATCAATGAATACTTGGATGAGTTAAAACGCTATACCTCAGGCACTCGTCTCGACAAACTGACTGACACGGGCTATAACGGTAGCTGTTATTTCGCCGGATTGATTATTGATATTGCCAACTTTGGTAATCGCAACGTCATTATCTTAGATGACGGCACTTCAAGGCTGGAAGTAAGCTGCTATGCCGAGCGTTTCAATCGTGTCAAAGAACAGTTGAAAATTGATGAAGTCGTCATCATCAAAGGCAGCATTCGTGAGCGTGATGGGCGTTTATTTGCCCGTCTTGATAGTGCGATGAGCATGGTCGATGCGCGCCTAAGATGGATGAAAAAAATCAGTATTAAAATTCATGGCAGCGATATCAATCTGCTGACACGACTGCAACCGTTACTCAAGTCTGCACAAGCCAGCATTATTCCAGCACCAAAACTTTCTCATGACAACGAGCAAGACGAGCAAAGTGGCAGCTTTAATGGCAACAGTGGCTACGATGCTGCGATGGGCGGAAGTTTATATGATGAAAATGGCAATGATTTATTGGCGCTAGAAAATGACATGAATCAAAATAGTGCTAGTCAAAGTTATGCCAATAATGCTTTGAGCAATACCGACACCTCGATTAATGATAATTGTCTGCCACTGGGACTGAGCATTTATGAGGAATTTGGCATCGCTAACGTAGGGCTATCTGAGCACTGGCGCATCTACCCCAACGATGATAACTTACAGCAATTAAAGAATATGGTTAGTGAAGACAATTTGCATTTCCATTATAGCTAGGGCGTATCCTCATACCTGAAGAACATTGACGTATTTATTACAAACCCTTTACCGTTTTAACTTTTAGAATTGGACATAAAACCATGGATGAAACCCCAAATAAAAATATGGCTCACCAAGCTGAAGAAATCATTAATCATGAGCAATTTGAAGACATGCGTGATTTGTTAGAAGAAGACTTTGCTGACTTGATACAAGTGTATATCACTGACAGTCAGCAGCGAGTAAGTGCGCTGCGAGTCGCTCAGCAAGAAAATGACAATGCCAATGGTTTTGAGGTTGCTCATGCGTTAAAAGGGGCTAGCGCCAACTTGGGTACGACCCAATTAATGAACTTGAGCAGCCAGTTACAAGAGCGCTGCCGCGAGCGTCTTATCAGCGAGCAATCGGCACTGATTGAAAGTATCGCCGCCGCATTGCAACGCGCAGAACAAGAAATCAATCTAAGACTGGGGTTGTAATGAGTAATGATTCCACCCCTATATTAGCAGCATCTACTCTCCACCATACAGTGAGCGACTATTTGTCTTGTGTGCAAATTGTCATGGTTAATACCACTTTGCCTGCCAATATTGGCTCAGCAGCGCGCGCCATGCACACAATGGGCTTGTCTCGTTTGACAGTTGTCGATCCCAAGCTACCAATTGATGAAACCAGTGTGTCTCATGCAGCAGGTGGAAGCGAGCTGCTATCATCAGCCTTGATTGCACCTACTTTAGAATCTGCTATTGCGAATTGCCAGTTGGTATTTGCTGCAAGTAGTCGCAGTCGTCATTTGCCCCGTCCTGTCGTGACACCCACGCAAGCTGCTAAGATTATGTTTGATTTTATCGATAAACAGTCGGCGTCGAGCAAAGACGATAGCAACGCTGATACCCTATCGGCTGCTACTGCTAGTAAACCAAATATCGCTATCCTATTTGGGCGTGAAGATCGTGGATTGACCAATGAAGAGTTGGCTTATGCCGATTATCATATCCAAATCGATGCCAACCCTGCTTATCCTGTACTCAATGTCGCGTCAGCCGTGCAAGTAATCGCTAGCTTTATTTTTGCTTACGCGCAATCACACATTCAGACAGCGGATAGTTTAGATACTGCTTTGGGCACTACTACTCAGCCAATGCTCGATGTACATTTACGTCAGCAATGGGATGAACCCGCCATTACCCAGCAGCAATTGCAACAGCTGACTCATCGCACCACTGAACTGATGGTTCAACGAGGTTTAGCCGATAGCGAAAACTTGAAGTCTTTACCATCGCGACTGTCACGACTGGGCTCACGCCTACAGCTTGATCAAAAAGAGTATCAGCTATTAAGCGCATTAATTGCCAAACTTGCAAAAGACTAAAGATTTTAATATGCCAGGTTTCTGGCGTTGAGTTGCTATTGCAATAACAGCAGTAGCATTTACAAATGCTATGATTTTAAAAATGATAGGATTCAATAATAAAAAGGAATTGATGATGAATTGGAACGTTTATTTGTCTGGAGAAATACACACCGACTGGCGACAAAAAATCATGCAAGGCGCGAAAGACCAAGGTTTAGATATTACCTTTACCTCAGCAGTGACTGAACATGAAGCCAGCGATGCCGCCGGTGACGTACTCGGTAAAAATGACAATGGGTTCTGGCGCGACCATAAATCATCAAAAGTTAATGCGATTCGCACCAAAAACATGATTCAAAAATGCGATATTGCTATCATTCGCTTTGGTGATAAATATAAGCAGTGGAACGCTGCATTCGATGCTGGCTACTGCGCGGCTTTAGGCAAGACGTACATTACCCTTCATGCTGAAGATATTATCCATCCGCTAAAAGAAGTCGATGCGGCGGCAATGGCATGGGCGCAAACGCCAGAGCAAGTTGTTGAACTGCTAAAATATGTTGTCAGTGATAGCTAAATCATAAATAATTGCCTGTAGATAAATTGTCAATGACTGGCATTTTATCTGTCAGTCGTCCGTTTTTATTTATCGCTCATCGCTATATTTTGTGCTGCAAAGCTGCTATAACTAAATAGATTGTAATCAAAAATACGATAGGACAATTTATGTCATTGCCAACTGCCTTATTCAAATCACTTTCACGCATCAAAAAAGACCTAAAAGAAGATATCGATGCGGTATTTAACCGTGACCCTGCTGCACGTAATAGCTTAGAAGTTATCCTGACCTATCCTGGTATTCATGCACTTATTTTGCATCGCGGTGCACATTGTCTGTGGCAAAACGACCAAAAGCTGGCGGCGCGAGTAATTTCTTATGGCTCACGCATCATCACAGGTATTGAGATACACCCTGCTGCCAAAATCGGTCGACGGTTTTTTATTGACCATGGTATGGGCATTGTCATTGGCGAAACGGCAGAGATTGGCAATGATGTGACCCTTTATCACGGGGTCACACTTGGCGGCGTCTCTTGGAACAATGGCAAGCGCCACCCTACTTTGGAAGATGGGGTTATCGTTGGTGCTGGTGCTAAAGTATTGGGGCCATTTACTGTCGGTAAAGGCGCCAAAATTGGCTCAAATGCCGTCGTAGTAAAGGCAGTACCAGCAGGTGCGACCATGGTCGGCAGCGCCGCTCGGATGATATCAGACCATCATGATGAAAAGGGCAATCCAATTGTCAAAAAAGTCGATGATGCCAAGCAACAAGAAAAAGTGGCGCAAGCTGCTTCTACAGATAATGGCATAAATAAAAAAGCAGTAGATAAAAAATCAATAGATGAAAAATCCACTAATCATTTAGCACGCGAAAACGCGTTTCGGGCTTATGGCATCGACCCATCCTCACAAGATCCTGTGGCTGAAGCGTTTGCTAAAATGCTAGAACATATCCAACAATCAGAAAATCGCCTCGATCAACTACAAACAGCGATGTGCAAAATCGATCCTAACTTTTGTAAAAAAGAATATGACAAACTGTGCTTAGAGGATATCGATGTGATTGGCCGTGCTGATATGGATGAGATAGGCGCTGAGCAGAAGTAATCCTCTAGCTGTCGTCGATACTGAATAAAAAAGAGGCTATTTAGCCTCTTTTTCTATTTTAACCAATTGATAAATAACGCTTTACTGACTAGCTATTTAACAGACAATATTTATAAAAAAGATGAGTCAGGCTGCGTCAAACACGCTATTTCTTCGCTACTTGAAACCCGTCCTAAAATGTCATTACGATGCGGATAACGACCAAAACGATCGATAATCACTTTATGTTTAAGCTCAGCATCCACGGTATCTGCATTGGTATATTGCTTAAATAGCTTTTCTGCTTGCTGATGAATCAGTTTTAATTCGCTGTGCATATAAGGCATCAATAAAAACTTACGTTCATCCATCGTTTCAAGTGCCTCTAATGCACCGGCAGCCACCGCCTTTTGCGCGAGCGCGAGACTCATCGCATCTTGGGCAAAAGCCGCTGGCGTATCACGGTAAATGTTGCGCGAAAATTGATCCAATATAATAATTTCTGCTAAACGCCCCTTTATGCTGCTTCGCCATGTATAAAACTCTGCATCCTTCGCTTGCTCAAGTATATCGCTGTATCGCTCTATTAGTAATTTATCAAACGCTATGTCTTTCTCAAAAAACTTCTCACTACCCGCCTCCCACCTCATCAAAACAGAAATTTAATATGTCGTTATACATCATTTCCTCACTACATTATTTAAAACAGTCAGCCAAAAGCATTATTCAAAGCTGTGTTTAAAACTATCTTTTAAAAACATCAAGTATTGACTTTTGGTTTCATAATCACTAAAGAGTATTTAGCGATTGTGTCCTATACTCTTTCATTATTCATAACTAAAAAAACAGGAAAACTCATGGCGCGTTTACAAGATAAAGTTATTATTATCACAGGTGCCGCCCAAGGCATGGGCGAAACGCATGCGCGTTTGTGTATGCAAGAAGGCGCTAAAGTCGTCTTGACCGATATTAATTCTGATAAAGGCGACGCATTAGCAAAAGAGCTTGGTGATAGCGCTCTATTTATTAAGCATGACGTTACTAGTGAAGAAGATTGGACGCAAGTTGTTACAGCCACCCAAGATAAATTTGGCAAAATTGATGTACTGGTTAATAATGCAGGTATCACTACGCACAAATCTATTTTAGATACCTCGGTAGAAGCGTATCGCAAGATTCTAGAGATTAATCAGGTGTCGGTCTTTTTAGGCATGAAAGCAGTCATTCCAACGATGAAAGCCGCCAAACAAGGTTCTATCATCAATATCTCATCAATTAATGGCTTGGTTGGCGGCGCTATCGGTTATACCGATTCTAAGTTTGCGGTACGCGGTATGACCAAAGCGGCAGCATTAGAGTGTGCCCCTCATGGCATTCGCGTGAACTCCATTCATCCAGGCGTCATTGCCACACCGATGATTATGCAAGGCGATACCAAAGATGCGGTTGAAGCATTTGCCAAAACTATTCCGATGAAACGCGTGGCTCAGCCAGAAGAAGTCAGCGGCATGGTGTTATTTTTAGCCTCTGATGACTCAAGCTACTCGACGGGTTCAGAGTTTGTCGTTGATGGTGGTTTGACCGCACAGTAGGCATAATAGTTAAACTTTTTAAATGTGATATAGGCTGGGCATTTTGCTCAGCTTCTATTTTGAGAGGTTTTAAGAAAAACACTAGGGCGTGTCCTCAATAACTTTTACTTATTTAGAATAGCATTTGGGCTGCTTCATGTGACCTCTTAAAAAATGACCTTTAATCAACTCCTCTACCCCTGCTCTTTCATGCACTTTGAATGGGTAACGATCTGCCATTACAATCCAATTAGATTCTTCAAAGCCCTTATTTTTGCTTAGGCTATTTTTATCAGAAACAACTTCTATTAATAGCGTTTCTATCAATAGAATATCGATATCCATCGTAACTTTTTTTATTGGCGTCTGAGCTTCTGTTAGACGCTGCCTATGACAGTCACCTTCAAGATCTTTAAAAACCTGCTGTAACTGTTGCAGTGTCATGGGCTCTACTAAGCGCAAATAAACGCACTGATTAGTATAATCGGGCTTTGGTTGCGCTTCGGTCGATGTAAAATCAGGATTTTCAAACGCAGTAGATAACTGTATTTCCCCTAGCGCCGCTAGATCTTTTCGGACAAGCGGCAGATAATGTTCAGCTTGATAATTACTGCCTAAAGCCAATAATACTGCCGTCACAGACTGCGTTTGCAACTGTTCAGGCGTCTGCTTTTTTAGCGTTTCAAGACTCAAATCAGCCAAATTTTTATGCATATTATGCATCATCGTCCTTGCTTACAACTGGCTTATCTTCGATGACCGTTGCATAACGCGTGATTTGGACCCCAACCGCATCGGCTTGCTTTATAGCAGTAGGCTTAGCAATGCTTAAAGTGATTTTATGACAGCTATATTTGGCAAGCAACTTATCAGCGATTTGCCCCGCTAAATGCTCTAGCAACTGCGCTTTAATGGCTTGGCACCACGCGCTCACATCATCGCAAACCGCTTTATAATTCAGCGCATCATTGACATCATCTGAGATAGCCGCACGGCTGATATCTGTTTCAAGTGCTATATCAATCAGCAGCGGCTGCGTGATTGCACGCTCCCACGCGTAAACACCGATGACTGCTTCTACTGTCAAGCCTTTAACGAATACTACATCAGATTCGGTATGAAACATGCTCTCATCCTTGTTTGCTAAATTTTAATTAGATTTTGAACTCAGGTTTTTTAATTGGTTTTCTGCAACGCCTCTTCACGCAAACGCGCGGCTTTTAGCGCTTTACTAGGGCGATGACGCCATAAGTCAATGCTGAATAATAACAGACCAAACCAAATCAGACCAAATACTGCAAGACGCTGTAAATCAAATGGCTCGTTATAATAGAACACCGCTAAAAAGAAAATAAAGGTCGGCGTCAAATAATTCATAAAACTTAAAATACTATAAGCAACGAGTTTGGTAGATTTATTAAACAATAATAGCGGTATCAAGGTAATCGGCCCTGCGATCATTAGTAGCCAAATATTCGGACTAAACCAAAAACTCAATTGACTGCTGACCACATCTGCTTGCCAGAACCACCATAAGCAAATCGGCACCAACATCGTTGTTTCGACAAACATGGCATCGACAGCTGTCAAAGGCGTCTGCCGTTGAATGGTGCCATAAGTACTAAAACTAAAGGCTAAAATCAGTGATATCCATGGCAAGCTACCAATCATAACTACTTGAATGACCACGGATAATAAGGCGAAACCGATGGCAACCCATTGCAGCGTACGTAAGCGCTCTTTGAATAAAATCATCGATAGCGCAACGCCCACCAATGGTCCGATAAAATAACCCAAACTGGCTTCGAGAATACGGTCGTGATTGACGGCCCATACATAAGTGAGCCAGTTGGTGGCAATAATCAAACCCGATATAAATGAGAACGCGATCCATCTCGGATTTTTCTTTAAGGTATCGATCCATTGCCAGCGCTTGGTGACTACCAACACAATAAGCAAGCAAGCAAACGTCCAAATAATACGGTGACCGATAATCTCGGTCGCATCGTAGGCGGCCAATTGTTTAAAATATAATGGAAACCCACCCCAGATAAAAAAGGCAATGAGTGCGGTGATGATGCCACGTCTGGTTGTTTTAATGGGCGTAACTGGTTTTTTGATGACGTTTTGGGTGGTCATAGTACAGTACAACTTTTTAGAGCAAAGCGCACTCTTGCCCCATATTAATTTTTATATCAATTCAATGGCAAAAGCGCAGGGTCACTACAGATAGGATACAAGTTAAAAAGCAATGCGCTCATGCCAATATAGGCATCAACACATTGCTAACGATAACAACTTTAAAAACAACATTTACATCAAGGCTAACGAGTAACTTTTTAGACTTTATTGAATGCTGTAGCCAGCATTTTACAATTCAGTACTTTAAAGCTCAACCTTGCAAAAGCCAATAATACTATTCAGCAAGTTAATAGAGTTTGTGGTATTAAACCGCAGCATTATCAACTTTAACAGACATTCCAATGTGATTGGCAAGCTCTGCAAATCCTGGGAAACTGGTATTGACGGTCTCAACACCTTCAATAGTAATTTTCTTGGATGCACGTAAGCTGGCAATTGCAAAACTCATGGCAATACGATGATCATGATGCGAGGTAATATGACCGCCACCAAAGACAGGCTGGCTATTATTGACATTGCTATTTTGACCCTCAATACCTTCGCCTTCAATACCCTTACCTTCAATAATCAAACCATCTTCCGTCACTGTACAATCAATACCCAGTGTTTGTAATCCTTCTGCCATGACTGCAATACGATCAGACTCTTTTACGCGCAGCTCTTTAGCACCAGTTAACACCGTACGACCTTGCGCACAGCTGGCAGCAATGAACAATACTGGAAATTCGTCAATCGCTAATGGCACTAAATGCTCTGGGATTTCAATACCGACTAAGTTTGAGCTACGAATAGTGATATCTGCGACTGGTTCGCCGCCCACATGTGTCTCATTACTTAGGCTAATATTTGCTTGCATTAATTTTAAGATATCGATAATGCCCGTGCGTGTCGGATTAATACCTACTTGCGTCAAAGTCAGCTCGCTATTTTGGCTGATCGCAGCAGCTACCATAAAAAATGCCGCAGAGGATATATCAGCAGGGACCGCGATATCACCACCTGTGAGTTGCCCGCCACCTGCTACACTGATGCGGTTGCCATCAACCGTTACTGGATAACCAAAAGCTGAAAGCATACGCTCGGTATGGTCACGACTGACTTCCGGTTGGGTAACGGTTGTGGTGCCTTCCGCCCAAAGTCCAGCCAGCAATAAGCAAGATTTAATCTGCGCAGAAGCCACAGGCATCTCATAATCGATACCTTGTAATGGCTTACCGATAGTCGCTCGACCAGTAATACTAAGTGGCGCCGTACCACTATGACCCGTGCTTTGAATGACTGCACCCATCTCGCGTAAAGGTGCGGCCACACGCTCCATTGGGCGCTTGTTCAGGCTGGTATCACCTGTCAACACGCTGTCAAATGATTGCGCCGCTAAAATACCAGCCAGCAGGCGCATGCTAGTACCTGAGTTGCCCATATACAATGGTGTTTTACTCGGTTTCAGACCGTTCATACCCACGCCATGAATGGTCAATTTTCCGTTATCAGGCCCTTCAATGGTCACACCCATATCACGGAAGGCTTGCAAGGTGGCAAGCGCATCCTCCCCTTCCAAAAACCCAGTGACCTTGGTCACGCCTGTCGCAAGGCTGCCCAGCATAATGCTGCGGTGGGAGATAGACTTGTCACCAGGAATGGCAATAGTGCCCAATACCGTATTGCTAGGAGTAATATTATAAGAAGCTGACATGGCAGAAGTATCCGTATAAGGAGTGCTGGCTAACATATGGCCAAAATGTCGCCGTGCGGCTTGCGCGCGGCCCAAAAGTCCCATCAGGGCGGTTGAATCTTTATCGATGATAAGCTGACGCATGGTCTGTAGGTAAACGCCATACTCATCAAGGGCGCTAACAATCGCGCTTTCGTTGGCAAAAAATATATCGTGCCACATTTTAGGATCACTGGCAGCGATACGGCTAAAGTCGCGGAAGCCGCCAGCTGCATAACGAAACATATCTAAATTGTCATCATGGCTCGCCAATTGCTCAACCAAATTGAAGGCTAGCAGATGTGGCAGATGACTGGTGTGTGCCAATATGCGATCGTGGTGTTCCGCATCCATTGACATAACGTTTGCACCCACCGCTTCCCATAACTGCCGCAGCTTGGTAATCGCTACATTGCTTGTAGTAGGTAGCTCACAAATAATGACACTATGATTAACAAACAATGTCGCGCGTCTGGCATGATATCCTGAATTCTCAGCACCCGCAATCGGATGCGCTGGAACAAGACCTATAGGCAATGAGCCAAAGACGGCTTTTGCAGCGTCAATAATATTTACCTTTGTGCTACAAACATCAGTAATGATGCAATCAGTGGCAAGTTGTCCATTATCCATCGCTGCTTTGATATCAATAAATACGGCTTGCACCGCTTGTACTGGTACGGCGATAACAATCAAATCACTACCAAACACTACTTCACTTAAGACAGCACTACCAATGTCTAATAAGCCGTGCTGAATGGCTTCGTCGATGCTTGGTGTATGTCTATCAACCGCCACCAAACGCTCACTTAAACCATTGTCTTTAATGGCTTGGGCAAGGCTCGCACCGATAAGCCCTAGACCAATCACACAAATCTGTTTAAATAACGGCGGCTGAGTATTCATAGACTGCATATTATTATTTTGATTGCTTATGTTTTGATTGCTTATATTGTTTTGCTGGCGACTCACGGCTTTTCTCGTTAAACAAACTAGCGTCAGAATGACTAAAACAAGCCGACACTAGTGTCATAAAAATGATTAATAAATTATTTACTTATCCAAAACGACCTAACATACTTCTGATCAATTATCAGTCAAGATTGAGCGCAGTGTATCAATCAGGCGCATATTTTCTTCTGCTACCCCTACTGTGATACGCAGCCAATGAGGTAAGCCATAGCTCTCTAATGGACGGACGATAACACCCTGCTCTAGCAATGCTTGATGAATAGAAGCAGCGGTGATGTCTTCCATCTCAACGGCTATTTCTACCATAATAAAGTTGGCATGCGACTTAATGAAACCCAACCCTAATGCGTCAAACTGCTTTTCTAACCAGCGCATTTGCTCATCATTCATCAGACGAGTTTTTTCGATAAAGTCTGAGTCAGCAAGTGCAGCCGCCGCCGCAGCCAAAGCCACCCTACTCACGTTAAATGGCTGACGGATTCGGTTGAGTAAGTCCGCGACAGCCACTGAGCTAAGCGCATAACCGACACGTAAACCCGCCAGTCCATAAGCTTTGGAAAAAGTGCGCACGATGACGACATTATCAAATTCATCTAACAACGCCCTATTATTACTTTCAGGGCTATATTCGATATACGCTTCATCTAATACCACCAATACCGAGCTTGGTATACTAGCCATAAATGCTCGTAACTCTTGAGGCTCAAGCTGCGTGCCAGTTGGATTATTAGGATTGGCGATAAAGACTATTTTAGTATTGGGGTTGTCTTGAACCGCTTGACTCATTGCTTTTAGATCATGCCCAAAGCGATGGGCAGGCACTTCTATACCTATGGCCCCTTGTATTTTAGCCAACATCGCATAAACGATAAAGGCATATTGACTGTAAACGATAGCATCGTCAGCACCAGCAAAACTACGCGCTAAAATATCAAGCAAATCGTCAGAGCCATTACCCAAAGTAATCTGCTCCACACTGACATCATTGAAGTCAGCCAGTGCTTGTTTTAGATAGTAACCGTTGCCATCAGGATAACGTGCCAACTGACTCAATTGCTCAGTAATCGCTAGCGTGACGTGCGGTGAGCAGCCTCTTGGGTTTTCATTACTGGCAAGTTTTACCACATCTGAGACGCCATACTCACGCGTCAACTCTTCAATCGGCTTGCCCGTTTGATAAGGCACCAGCTCTAAAATACTATCGTAGGCAGGTACAAGCGGTGATAAATTTGACTCTACTGAATGAGATGACGGCATGATTTATCCTTAGATATGATTTTGGCAAGTGATGTGACCCATTCGGCGTTATATCGTTGGTTCAATTTCAAAGCGAGTCAAGGGTAACCAAGTGCAGATGATTATGTGATACTTCACGCAAGGTAAACGCCATGACTCTTTTACAGTAGAAGGACTATAGCACTGCTTTTGGATAAGAACCTAGAACACGCACATCTTTTACCAACGGACGGATATCAGCGATAGCAGCGCTGACGTTTGGCTCGTCAATATGACCATTCATGTCGATGAAAAATACGTATGCCCACTTATTCGGACGCTCAGGACGGGTTTCGATACTGGTCATCGACACGCCATGATAAGACAAAGGCTTCAAAATCTCGATCAATGCGCCCGCTTTATCATGTGCTGATACGACGATAGACGTTTTATCCTGACCTGATGGCGCAATCGCTTCGTGACCGATGATAAGGAATCGCGTGGTATTGCTCGGGTTGTCTTCGATATTTGAATATAGCTTATGCAAGCCATATTCTGCAGCAGCCACATCACCAGCTATTGCTGCTGAATGCCATTCATTTTTCAAGCGGCGGGCAGCTTCGCCGTTGCTCGATACCGCCACGCGCTCGACATTAGGATAATTGACATCGAGCCAATGACGACACTGCGCTAGTGACTGCTGATGCGAGTAAATACGGCTTAAACCATCAAGTTTGGTATGTTCAGCGACCAAGAAATTCTGATGAATCGGCAGCTCAACCTCTCCGATTATCTTTAAGGTAGAAGACAAAAAGCCATCTAACGTATGGTTGACCACACCTTCAGACGAGTTTTCGACTGGCACCACACCATACATCGCTGTGCCTGCTTCAACTTCACGAAATACATCAGTGATGGTGGTCATTGGTACGGTATCAGCAGCTTTACCGAAATGCTTGAGCGCAGCAGCATGAGTAAAAGTGCCTACTGGTCCCAAGAAAGCAATGCGCTGCGGTGCTTCTAAGTCGAGACAGACCGACATAATTTCACGGAACAATCGCGCCATTTTGTCATCAGCGATCGGACCTGTGTTACGTTCCATCACCGCTTTTAGCACTTGCGCTTCACGCTCAGGGCGATAAAAAATAGGATTGCTATTGTCGGCAGTCGGGTTATTGACAATGTGTTGTTTCTTTACTGCGGCCACTTGCTGAGCCAACTTGGCACGGTTATTAATCAGTGTCTGGATTTCGCAGTCTACTGTATCAATACTTTGGCGAATATCGTCCAAAAACGCTTTTTCAGTTGCAGTATCGTTAGCCCCTGCGATGGCTTGATTTAGCTTATCCATGTTTTGCTCTGATGACTGCTCACTCATTACCGCCTATCCTTTTTCTAAAATTATTACTGAGTTTTTTACTAGTTAGGTACTGCTTTTTTAACTTTGAAGGCTTTAAATATTGCTAATTATCGACAACCAATCATCTCATTATTGAATCAGCACTCAATGACGGTCAAAGGTGTCAAGCATACTAGCAATGATATTCGATAGAAATCACACTAAATAGCAGATAGTTTCTCAAAACACCCTGTACTGCTAGCGTTGTCGTCTACTATTGCCGCATGTTAGTCATACACCAACATGCAAATGTAGCAGCCAGATCGCTGACCCGCTCTACTATAACAAAAACTATCGACAGTGCCCATGTGTAAATGCGCGTAAATTCGTCAATATTGGCAAACAGAGGCAATATGGCAGCGATGCACGGCAAAACTATGAAGGAACATCCACTCAAAACTATGTTACAGTCTAAAACTGATAGCAAATAGCACTATAAAGTAGAAAATCACCACGTAACTGAACACAATCTGTTTTTGATCAAAAAGGATATCTGATGAGCGCATTACAACAGCTTCGTACCATGACCACCATTGTCGCTGATACTGGTGACCTTGCCGCCATTGCGCGCTTAAAACCTATCGATGCGACCACCAATCCAAGCCTCATTACCAAAGCACTCCTCCATCCTGACAACCAAGGCATGCTGTCAGAAACCATGAGTCGTCATAATGGCAATATAGATGCAGTGATTGACACGCTGACCATTCAGGTTGGCTGTGATATTTTAGAGCTTATCCAAGGCCGCGTCTCTACCGAAGTGGATGCTCGTTTGTCTTATGACACTCAGGCGACGATTGATAAAGCCTTAGCATTTATGGAAGCTTACCAAAAAGCAGGGGTTAACTCAGAGCGCGTATTAATTAAAATGGCCGCGACATGGCAAGGTATTGAGGCAGCACGCTATCTTGAAACCCAAAATATTCACTGCAATTTAACGTTGTTATTTGGACAGCATCAAGCAATTGCCTGTGCGGATGCAGGCGTGACATTGATATCGCCTTTCGTTGGTCGTATTTTAGACTGGCAAAAACGCCAACAAAATCGTCAAAACGTGCCCGCTTCTGATGATATGGGCGTGCAGTCTGTGAAGCGCATTTATCAATACTACAAGCAGCATAACTATAATACGCAAGTGATGGGCGCAAGCTTCCGCTCGACTGAACAGATATTGGCGCTAGCAGGATGTGATCTCTTGACCATCGCGCCTGACCTTATCGACGCGCTGGCAGCGATGGATACTGAGGTGATACAGCAACTGTCACCTAGCATGTCATTAGATGTAGCAGACATGAAACGCGTGAGTCTAACGCGAGAGGAATATAGTAGCGCCTATCAGCAAGACACGGTTACACAAGATTTATTACCAAAAGGTATCGATGGCTTTATTGGTGCTCGTGATGAGCTTGCTCAGATGTTAGCAGCGATGCGTCATTGATATGAGCGTCGAGCGTTATAAACGGTGATGAGTATGATCAGCACTTTACAAACCTCAGTCGCAGGTTATAAAAGAAATTTGCCTGCTAATAGTAAGTTGGCTATCATGGCTCACTTCTCACAACAAGAAGCAAGGCTTGATTATGAAACGGCTATCAGTGTTATTAGTGGGTGGTGTTCTAGCAGTCAGCACGCATGCAGTGAACTGGTCAAAAATATCAGAAAGTCCTACTGGATCAATTTTTAGCTTAGACTTGGACTCTATTGAAAGCTCCGACATCAATATCATAGACGAAAAAAGTGTCGAAAACATCACCGTATCTATCCGCAGAACATACCCTGCACAAAAAGATGAAACAAAAGTAGATAAGGAAGGTCAAGAAAAAGCGATTCATCATAGCGATCAGCAATTGCTCATCTCTTGTAAAGACGCCAGTTACTATAGACGCGCTTACGTTAACTATGATGCCAATAACAAGGTGTTAGAATCTTGGCAATCAGAAAAACCCATATTAACCACCAAAGATTTTAAGATAACCAAGCCAAAAACGATCAGTCGCATGCTAATAGAACAGGCGTGTAAAACTTACCTTACCAGCAAGACAAGCAACGTACGTTAAGACAAAGCAAATACAGGCAATCAAAAAAGCGCGCTAAATTCATTCAGCGCGCTTTTTTGATTGCCTCATTTCACGCTATTCACTAAGCGTTGCCAGTTTTAAGCCTTTAAAACCGTATAGACAGGCACTGGAAATTCGCCATGCAAATCAACCAAATCTAGCAATACTAACGCCCCCACCACGGTATGGTCTGCCGATTTACACAGCTCATAAGCGGTGGTTAAAGTGCCGCCTGTGGCTAAAATATCATCGACCAATAGCACGCGCTCAGGCGGTAGATTGTTTTGCATCTCAAGCGTGTCTTTACCATATTCTAGAGCATACGCTTTATTGGCAACGGGCGGTGGCAGCTTACCGGGTTTACGTAGCAAAATCATCCCTTTGCCTAATCGACCTGCGAGCAAACTTGCAAAGACAAAACCACGCGCTTCAACTGCACCTAGACAATCTACCTCGTCCATCACCCCTTCAGGCAGTGCGGCGAGCAATGCATCTATCACCTCATTAATATGACTGCGCAGTAACGGCGTAATATCATAAAAATCAATACCCACTTTCGGGAAGTCTGGTACTGTGCGAATCACTTGCCAAAAGGGATGATCCGTATTGAGCTTATTAGATGACTCATTTTCGACATTTTTAGATGTAGCGGCAGCATTAATGCTCATGATAACCCTTAGCTTATATGACTTAGATAATGTAATTTAGATAATAATATGTCAACGATAAATGATGGCTAATACCGTGAATTTAGCGGCGCTTATTATAACATAATTGATAGAAATATCGCAGTTGGGCACGTAAGCGTACAGGTGCTTACTGACAGACAGAAGACCTAAACCCCTTGATAAAAACCAATCAATCTCAATATACAAGTGTAAACTTAACGACGAAAATCACGGTTATATGCTAAACTATGTGCGCTTTTACAGTCTCATCTAACGGCTATGATTGTAAATATGAACGTCAAAAACACCCTGTAACACGGATTATAAACACTGATAATGCTCGATAGGACTATTTATGAAACGTTATGAATGTATCGTCTGCGGCTGGATATATGATGAAGCATTAGGCTGTCCCGAAGAAGGGATTGCCCCAGGCACCAAATGGGATGACATCCCTGATGATTGGACCTGCCCAGAATGCGGTGTGGGCAAGCTTGATTTTGAGATGCTTGAGCTGTAATAGACGACCCTCTAATTAGGACACTTCATGACAACATCGAATGACATCAAACCATCGGCAACCCTACCAGAAGACTTAGGTGGCTACCCTACTCCTGAGTGGCAAAAGTTTGGCGCGCACCAATGGCGAGACTCTGACCTTAGCAAGCATCTGTATCAATCAATGATTGATATCGGCGATGGCATTGAGCTGTGTGTTGAGGCAGGTGGCAATCCTAATAATCCACCACTGCTCATGATTATGGGACTTGGCTCACAGATGATATTTTGGCCAGATAATTTTATCAAGCGCCTTATTGACGCCGGTTTTTTTGTCATTCGTTTTGATAATCGTGATATTGGTCTGTCTTCTAAAGTGCAGATTGATGGACTACCGCGTATCAGTCAGCTAAAAATGATGATGCGCCTGCAAACGGGGTTGTCTAATAAAGGTACGCAAGTCGCTTATAATTTAACGGATATGGCAGAAGATACCGCTCGTTTGATTAAGGCGTTGCAGTTGGGAAAAACCCATCTGATTGGGGCTTCGATGGGCGGCATGATTGCACAAATCGTAGCGGCACGTTATCCAAGTTTAGTGCAGCGTATGGCGTTGATGTTTACCACGACCAACCGTGCATTTTTAAAACCACCAAAACCTAAGCAGCTATATACCCTGATCAACCGCCCTGAAAGTCATTCTGAGCGCGATATCGTGCGTCATAGTGTGTGGTTTATGAAGACAGTCGGTACGCCTGGGCATGTCAACGTACGTATGGTGCGTGAAATTGCCAAATTGCGTTATCAGCGCAATTTTCATCCGCTCGGCACGGTACAACAGCTCAATGCTATCTTGGCATCAGGCTCTATTAGCAGGTTTAGCAAGCAAGTCAAAGCACCGACTATCGTACTGCATGGTAGCGCAGATGGACTACTGCCCGCCTCACAAGGTCGCGTAGTTGCCAAGACCATTCCGAATGCCAAGTTTCATTTAATCGAAGGCATGGCACATGATATTCCTGAATACTATCAACCTTATATGGTCGATTTAATCAGCAATCATTTATTAGACGAATAGTTTTAGTTGTCACACAATTCATAAAAAAGAGCGTAAATCCTACTACTGACTCATAGGGTTTACGCTCTTTTTTATACTGGTTATTTTACGTAGGTCTTTATATTATGTAGGTCTTAAGTTTGGACACGCAGCTTAATCACAACCCACCCCTGTACCCTCTTTATCGATACACATTTTATTGCCATTTTTTAGGTTGCCAATCCACGCTTTACCACCAGTAAAGGTAAAGGCGGGTTTACCTTGGTAAAGATTACCAGCTAACACACCACTATTGGCGAAGCGAAAAGGAATCACCAACTCACCACCAAGATTAACAAAGCCCCAGTTTTCATCGATACGCACGCCAGCCAACCCTTCGGCAAAGGGGCGTACTTCATCAAAAGAATAAGTAATCATGGTCACATTATTATCATCAATAAATCCCCATTTGCCATCTTGCTGACGCGGTTGCAGCATCGTAAAGCGATTGGGAAGTGCTTGATTGGATGAGGATACGTCGCCATTAGCGCTAGCAGGTGCTCGTTGCATCGTGGATTGCTCGTTGTCTTTACTGTTTGAGTCACTGGTCGTTTTGCCGTTTTCATCTATCCAGCTGATCGCTTGGTTTTTACGTACACGTGCGACACCATTCTGGTAATCATCAATACTACTAATCGCTGACGAAAACGGCACAATGGTTTTATTACTGGTATTAATAACCCCATATTTACCATCTTGCTTTACCACGATACGCCCGTTAGATACTGGACGCGCCCAACCCTGTCCTTCTTTGAGCACATCATACATCGCAGGCACCACTTCACGACCTTGCATATTCAGATAACCGACATGACCATTACGCAGTACAGGAAGTAGACCAGCCGATATCTTATCGGCATCGACTTTTTGATAACGCGATAAATCAACGACGCTTTTGCCTTGACTATTAATCAGAGCTACTGGCGCGCCGAAATCTTTTGTCGCCAAAAAATAGCCGCTATTTGCCGTACAAGCCACGTTTTTATAATAACTTTTTGGAATCTTGCAACTGGCCGCTTGCGTACTTGGTATCATAAATACTGTACTAGCTAAGAGGAATATAGCAAAACCAGATGTCGATAGTCGTTGTTGTAAAGATAATGAGCGTTGCAACATAGATGAACCTAGGCTAATGATATTGAAGTACTTGATGTAAAGACTAATAAGAAACCGTCCTGTTTTATTGGGTCACTACAATGATTATAAACCACTAGATTAACAAATAGTGATATTCACGCCAACATCGTTCCTGTAAGAATATCTCCATCATATCTTCGCATTGTTATAGAGATTTTCTTATATGAGTGAAGCTTAAGGTCATCATTGATTTCATACCTAGCATATACAGAGATAAAACCTGATATCGTGATAATAAATCAAACAATAAGCATAAATGATGGTTTGACCATTTCATTTTAGCGTCAAAACCTAGACAATACGGCTTGTATTAGCGTCAGTATTCATTGGCGTCATCGTTGATACAGTAAGATAAAATAATAATACGGATATAAGGATATTGTATGGCGATTGCTTCTTCACGCTCTGCCTCTACTGGGTTGGTCATTGGTTGTATTATCTTTGGTTTAGGTAGTTTGATTGTCGCTCACGTTGATATTGGCGGTTGGGCAATGGCATTTTGGCGCTTGGCTATTTCAGGTGTCGTATTCGCTGTATTGGCCAAAATCATGGGACAGCGTCTACCCCGCTCAAGGCGCGCTATTTTTTATGGCTTATTATCAGGTGTCTTTTTAGGCTTAGATCTGGCGCTCTGGCACGAGAGTATTTATGCGGTCGGCCCTGGTATCTCGACTTTATTGAATAGCCTACAGATTTTCTTTTTAGCCGCCATTGGGTTCTTATATTTTAACGAACGCCAATCTATATTGCAGCTCATCAGTTTATTTTTAGCCATGTTTGGTGTGGCCATGATAGGCAGTCCTGAGTTTGCGCATAACAGCGCCGCCACTTGGGGGTTCATCACTGGTATCGTCTCAGGGGCAATGCTAGCGGCATCGATGACTTTTATCCGTAAGACGCATGATACTGAACCCACACCCATATTTATGCTGATGCAGCTGATTAGTATCGGTGGTGTATTGGCGATGATTATTCCTATGTTTGTGTTTGATATGGGTCATATTTTGCCAAATACTTGGTCTGAAATTGGCTGGGTGCTTATCTACGGCACAGTGATGCAATGCTTGGCGTGGGGACTAATTGCCTATTCCATTCCTAAGCTGTCTTTGGCGTTAACTGGATTATTATTATTATCAGAACCGATTGCTGCATTGGTCATTGATTATAGCTGGCTGGACAAACCGATTAATAGCTTACAGTGGAGCGGTGCTCTGTTGACTATGTTTGCAATCTATTTGGGTTCACTGAAACCTAAGCCGCGCGCCCTACGACGTTATCGGTTTTTCTCAAAATTTTATAAGCGAGACTACAAGTAGCTTTTATTCTGCATTTTTATCGTGCACTTGCTGCCACTCCATAAAAAGCGCCCATGCTACCGATAGCATGGGCGCTTTTTATGGAATGATATACGCTGTGACCGTCATTAACTGATAGGTATAAAACCTCAGCATCATAAAAGCTGATTACTTAGCCAATGATTGATGAGTGGCTTTCGCTTCAGATCCTTGATTAAATAACGCATTTAAGACAATCGCTGCCAAAGTCGCCGTACCGATACCGCCCAAATCAAAGCCGCCTAAATGCAAACTAAAGTTACCCGTACCCATGATAACGGTCACAGCCGCGATAATTAGATTGCTGTTTTTGCTAAAGTCGATACGACTGTCTATCCAGATTTTGACGCCTGCAATAGCAATCAAACCGAACACCACAATGGACGCACCGCCCAATAAAGCGGCTGGTATCGTCTGAATGATGGCACCAAATTTTGGTGATAGCCCCAATAAAATAGCTACCACACCTGCCACGACAAATATTGTTGTGCTATACACCTTAGTCACCGCCATCACACCGATGTTTTCGGCATAAGTCGTCACACCAGTACCGCCAAATCCTGCTGAAAAAGTGGTTGCCAAACCATCAGCAAAAAATGCTCGACCCATATAAGGCGTTACACGAGCTTTGGTCATACCTTCGACAGCCTTAAAATGCCCTAAGTTTTCAGCCACCAAAATAAAGGCCACAGGCGCAATCAGAATAATGGCACTCATCTCAAAGCGAGGCGTATGGATACTAGGTAAGCCAAACCACGAAGCAGCTGCCACACCACTAAAGTCAATCGCCGTACCAAAACCCATGACGTTGGTCATGATAAAATAGGCAAAATAGGATAATATTAAACCAACCAGTAATAACAGACGACGCAGCATACCACGTGTAAAAACAGCCACACCACTGATGAGTAATACGGTCAAGGTAGCCATCCAAGCATCAAACTGATTGGCAGACACCCCTTGAATGGTCACTGGCGCTAAATTAAGACCAATAATCATCACGATAGCACCAGTAACGATAGGCGGCATCAAACGCTCAATCCAGCCAGTACCCGTTTTCATCACCAGCAGCCCGATTAACGCATAAATGATACCGCAAGCCATGATGCCGCCCAAAGCGACATTCAAGTTACCATTGAACCCTGCGCCTGCATAAGCTGTCACAGCGATAACAGGACCAATGAAAGCAAAACTTGAGCCCAAATAGCTCGGCATGCGCCCACCAGTGATCAGAAAGAACATCACCGTACAGATACCTGACATCAAAATGGCTAAGTTGGGATCAAAGCCCATTAACAGCGGCGCAAGCACAGTCGCACCAAACATCGCAAAAGTATGCTGTACACCTAATAGCAGGCTTTTTGACGGTGGCAAATATTCATTGATACCGACCGGATCACGATCTAAATCGCCTTGATACGGACGCCATGTCGGAAACCAGCGTCCATTTTCAAAGTCTGGATTGTACGGAGGACTGATCGCCGCAGCCTCTAATCCATGTTCAGCAGATGGTGCTTGAGCGCTGTTTTCTAAAGGCGAGGAAGGGTCTTTTTGAGAGGGCATACACGCTTGTCCTATGTAAACTGGGCTAAAATAATAGACAACAGTAAATGAAAAATAAAAATTGAGTTAAATCAGAGCATCAATCGGCAAGAATATGTGGCTAGAAATTACGATAACGAGTAAAATCCGCATCTTTTCATTTATAATATGTCGCTCTGACTCATTCATTTATGTTGCAATATGGCAAACCAAAAGTATTATTTGGTATGATGACCATGTTTTGGTAGATGTATGTGGTCGGATATGTTTAACTAAAAAATGGTTATGGTCGCTTATGACTCAGTGTACTCTGCAGCGACAATCAACTTACAGGATGTTACATAGCCATTAGCTCCGAGCATGATAGCGGAGTTTCAAAACAAATAAAAGTTATTATTCAATCACCATTTTTCCTCTTTTGCGTTAATACTTCCATGGGCGGTGCTTCCTCTACACCTTTGTCGGTGCTATAAGCGAGAGCTGCCTGTTATATTCTCAATGAAAGTGCCTAAAGCAGCTATACAACATGTTAGTGCACTTAAAAAACTTGGTAAGTTATTATGATTAGTGTTTTTGATTTATTTAAAATCGGTATTGGCCCATCAAGCTCACACACGGTAGGACCCATGGTCGCCGCCAATCTTTTTTTGGGCTCATTAACCAAGCAAACAGAGCTGACGGCTATTACAGGCGTTGAAATTGAGCTTTATGGCTCTTTGGCAGCCACTGGCAAAGGGCATGCAACCGATACTGCTATATTGTTAGGGCTGCTTGGGCATGCTCCTAGTACGATCGATACCCGTTTGACCAGTCAATATTTGTCACCGATTTTTTCAGACAAACAGCTAAATATAGCAGGCACGCATGTTATTGCCTTTGAGACAGAGCGCGATATTCATTGGTATGACGAAACCGTTTTACCCTACCATCCTAATGCCTTGACTATCCGTGCATTATTGACCGACGGCAGTCATTATCAACAAACCTATTATTCGGTAGGTGGCGGCTTTGTTATCAATGAAGAAGATGCCACCAATCCGGATGAAGATAACGCCACGCCGACCATTGACGCCATTCCTTACCCCTTTAATAGCGCCGCAGAATTGCTGGAGCAATGTCGTCAACACCACTTAAGCGTTAGTGAATTGGTGCTGGCGAATGAATGTCATTACCGCAATCAATCAGAAGTTTTTGTTTATTTAGACTCTATTTGGGAGTCAATGCAGGACTGCGTGACGCGAGGCTGTCAAAACAGTGGCATATTACCTGGTGGCTTGGATGTAAAACGCCGTGCCCAAGCGTTACATCTACAATTGTGCGCCGAGAAAAACCAACCCATTACCAAAAATGACAAACTCGCTGCCATGGACTGGATTGATTTATATGCCTTGGCGGTCAATGAAGAAAATGCCAATGGTGGAAATGTCGTCACTGCCCCCACCAACGGTGCAGCAGGTATTATTCCTGCGGTGATGCATTACTATCGCGACTTTTTATCAAGCTATAGCCAAGATGGTGCACGCAAGTTTTTGTTAAATGCGACTGCTATTGGCAGTTTAATCAAACAAAATGCCTCCATCTCTGGTGCTGAAGTTGGTTGCCAAGGTGAAGTTGGTTCTGCTTGCGCCATGGCAGCTTCTGCATTGGCAGAAATCTTAGGCGGTGATCCAGCTAAATGCCTTAATGCGGCCGAAATTGGTATCGAACATAACTTAGGTCTGACATGCGACCCTGTAGGCGGTCTAGTGCAAGTGCCTTGTATCGAGCGCAATGCCATGGGCGCCGTCAAAGCTGTCAATGCGGCGCGACTTGCTTGCCGTGGTAATGGACAGCACTTTGTCTCTTTAGATAAAGTGATTGAAACCATGAAAGTCACTGGTGCGGATATGCTAGATAAATACAAAGAAACCTCACGAGGCGGTCTTGCCGTTTATGCAGACAATCGCATCCCTACTGCCACTCATGGCGTCAGTGTAAAATATAGTCAGTGCTAACATAACGATTGTTTAATATAGCTTATCCTGACATCACACTCCCAAATATTTTCTGAAATAAAAAAAGACCCCTAATATAGAATTAGAGGTCTTTTTTATTCTGGTTAAATATGCTCGTTAACTAGACATACTCAATGATTCATTACTCAGCTGTTTTTGAAACCACTTCGTTTAGAATCCAAACTGGCTTAGCCATGTTACTATTTTCATCCATCATTACTTCTTGGCGAACATCTAGAATATAACGATAGTTTGGCTCATAAGTGAAGCCCTGAATATTGCCGTTTAAAGGTGTGTAGTTTTTCTGATAAGTCTGACGATACTGTAAGCATTCTGCTTCAACTTTAGTACCCTCAGCTGTTGACAGCTCACAGACAGCTTTCAGTGGTGCTACTTCTATTTCAAAACTTGGAATGTTAACCACTTTAACATTCATAGGTTGCCCATCGACAACCATCGTACGTTCGTTATCCATACCCATGGTAGAACAACCTGACAGGGCAAAGGCGGTCATTACTGCTGCAAGTACTAATTTTTTCATTATTAAATCCTCAGTTAATTGTTATAAATACATTATTAATGGTTTGAGATTATTGTTTTGGACACATCATGCTGGTAAATATATATTTGAAAATATCAGTCAATTTTTGCGATGGGTGTAATACTGGTGTAATGCTACTGTCGATATGGAGCTAAGCAAGAGTATTCACCTGATTTAGCTTTACCAAAGAAACCTATTACGTCTCAATAATGTCGTCTATTGTTTGTTTACTGAGGTCAGTATAGAGCGCAACTCGTCTTCTGCTCTATAACTGCTTTGTAAAGTAACGTCAGCTTTTGCAACTGATGTTAATGGAACGTATGAAATAACAGGGTAAATTGATACATACTTATTGACACATACTTAATGTGCACAATAAAAAGCCAGAGCAATACATGCCCTGGCTTGATGATAAATAGACCAAAAAAATGGTTGGTTTTAGTTTTTAATAATTATCAATAGTTTTTAACTGCGATAATCCGCATTAATTTTGACGTAGTCATAGGACAAATCACAAGTATAAACGGTGTCACTGGCATCGCCGCGAGCAAGATCGATATGAATGGTAATCTCAGGGCGACTCATGACGGTCTTACCTGCCGCTTCCGTATAACTAGGAGCGACGCCACCATTCTGGCAAATCATGACTTCATCTAAATAGACATCCACTTGTTCCGTATCCAAGTCTTCGATACCAGCATAACCCACTGCCGCTAAGATACGACCCCAGTTGGCATCGCTAGCAAAGAACGCGGTTTTGACCAACGGTGAATGCGCGACCGCATATGCCACATCGCAGCACTCTTGCATTGTCTTGCCACCAGTGACGTTGACGGTCATAAACTTGGTAGCACCCTCGCCATCACGTACGATTAATTGCGCCAGACGGACAAACACCTCGGTCAAAGCCGAAAATATAGCCTGATAATGCGGATGTTCTGGACTATCAATGATATCTGAGCTGGCAGCACCCGTGGCGATCAACACACAGCAATCATTGGTTGAAGTGTCGCCATCGACAGTGATGCGGTTAAAAGACTGCTCATTGATGGCACTTAGCATTTCTTGTAATAAGTCAGCGGCGATATTGGCGTCAGTTGCCACATAACCCAGCATGGTTGCCATATTAGGGCGTATCATGCCTGAGCCTTTCGACATACCTGTCACATGATAGCTGACACCCGCCACATCGATTTTTTGGCTAGCGAGCTTCGGAATCGTATCTGTAGTGCGAATACCATTCGCCGCGGCAAGCCAATTATCAGCCCCCAAATTGGCAAGTGCATTATCTAAGCCCGCGATGACCGCATCGCTATTTAATGGCTCGCCAATGACACCCGTCGAGAATGGCAATATTGCATTACTATCCACGCCAGCCTTACTCGCCAGAGCGGCACAGATATCAACGGCTCGACGTTTGCCATCAGCACCCGTCCCAGCATTAGCATTACCTGTGTTAGTGACCAAATAACGCGGACTCATCTTGGCAAAATGCTCACGCAACACCCGTACAGGCGCAGCACAAAAGGTGTTTTTGGTGGTCACAACCGCAGTGGTCGCGGTATCAGCGATCTCAACCACCACTAAATCATCTCGGTCTTTATAGCGTACGCCTGCGGCTGTGGCGCTTAGCTTGATTCCTTCGATAGGATAAATAATATCAGGTACTGCAACATTTCCGACTGCCATGGTTCAATCCTTATTGTAAAATTTTTATCATTATTTATAACAGATGATGTGGTAAATACTAAGATGCGTTGAGCCTTCAACCATGACGCTACTGCTGGTGAAGTATCAAACGCGACCTATATAAATATTACCGTTTTTTTAAATCAAATGCCGACCAAATTGGCGCATGATCAGACGGTTTTTCCATCGCCCGTAGCTCATAACTAATCCCAGCATCAACACAGGCCTCAACAAGATCCGAGCTGCACAAAATATGATCGATACGCAAGCCACGTTTCGGCTCATCATTGAACCCACGACTGCGATAATCAAACCAGCTATATAGCTCTGTGCTTTTTGGATAATGTAAGCGATAGGTATCTGTCAGCTCGCGTGACATCAGCGCCGCATACCACTCGCGTTCTTCTGGTAAAAATGAGGTCTTTCTATTTTTCAACCAGCGCTTAGCATTGACGTCGCCGATGCCAATATCAGTATCTTCTGGGGCAATATTCATATCACCCATGATTATGAGCGAGCGACCTTCTGCTTTTAGGGTATCGATATACGCCATTAAATCTGCATAATAAGCCCGCTTCATCGGGAATTTAGTCGGATGGTCTTGGCTCTCTCCTTGTGGAAAATAACCATTGAGCACATCAATTTCACGACCGTCAAATTCATATCGTGCATGAATAAAACGCTTCTGTGCCTCGTCATCTTCACCAGGAAAACCCTTTTGCACAAATATAGGTGCAACCTTGGATAGTAATGCCACGCCATAATGGGCTTTTTGACCAAAGTACTCTACGTGATAGCCCAGACTCTCTATGTTTTCCAAGGGAAACTGTTCATCATGTACTTTGGTTTCCTGTAGACCCATCACATCAGGATCGATCACTTCTCGCACGGCCTCAAGCTGATGTTGACGAGCGCGAATACCATTGATATTAAAACTGACAAAACGGGTCATAAATTATCCTATACTAATTGATGAAAATACGGTGCTAATATAAAGAAATGGGCTATGAAAATGCATAATCCACTATCATAACAGACGTCGACCGACCTAACTGTTGCGCGCCCTGATATCTTAAGCTAGAGTAGTTGTGGTTAATATGGCTGCTATCAAATTTTGGCCATCGAATCATGAACATCGAACAATATTTATTAAAACAATGACCGAGCATCTTTATGATAAAAAATAACAGCAAAAACACAGTGGCAAGTGTAGACGGCGAATATACGCCATTGTTTACCAAAAATTATAATGTCTATATTAACCATACTGATGCAGGCGGTATAGTCTACCATGCCAATCATTTGGTGTTTTTTGAAAACTGCCGCCGTGATTGGTTTGGGGAACTGAATTTAAACGGGTATTTTTTGCAGACTGACGATGGAGAAATCCAGCATTTTGTCGTCAGTCAAGCAGACTTGCAATATAAAAGAGCTATTTTGTTAGATGAAGTCATCAGTGTGCGCATCGATAAAGTCGAGTTAAAACCTGCCAGCATTATCTTTTACCAGAGCATTCATCGTCACAGCCCAGACAGCCTTTCTCCTGATCATGCTAATAGCAATGCCAATAATGCTAGCAGTTTATTAAGTAGTGGCAAAATCGTCATTGCTTGTGTGCAAAACCAAGTCAAAACCAAACCGCTATCCAATAGTAAGGTAGATACTGCGGTTGCTAGTGCCATGCCCATGCGCCCTATTCGTGTTCCAAAGCATTTACGCGATGCCATTGAGCAAGCGATCCACGAGCAGTTGAATGCTTAGTGGTTGGATAATTAGTGGTTGGATAATTGGCGATAACGACTTATGCATCTTCATAATAATAAACCGATACTGATATTCGAGAATATTCAGGTACATAGTAAACATACAGCCAGCATACCTGCCTATAATGAGAATAAGGTTGGCGATAAAAATATTAATGACAAAAATATGGAGGCCACAGAAGCCACAACATCTGCGCTATCTACCATTTGTCAAAGATGGATCGGCAAACTAAGACCAAACTCTGTCTCTCAGCCAATCATACCTGCACATCAACGATTATTAATCGATGGCGCCACAGGCAAGCTGTTAGCAGGTCAAGTAACCGTGTTAACAGGCGCTTCTGGCAGTGGTAAATCGGTATTATTACGGGTATTGGCTGGACTACTGCCAATGAGCGGCGGCAATGTGCGTTTGCGCTCTGATGACCAATCAACCAGTAGTGCTTATTGTAGTATCCATGATACTGCACCGATACAGTGGCGCACGCACGTTGCCCTACTCGCCCAGCACCCACAATTATTAGAAGGCAGTGTGCTTGAGAACTTGCAAATGCCTTATCAGCTACAAGCGCATCAGCATCGCAGGTTTGATATCGACTGGCATATCGCACAGCTTGAGCAATTGCAACGCAGCGCTGACTTTTTACAGCAAGATGCCTATCATCTATCGGGCGGTGAGCGGCAGCTGGTCAATACATTACGTCTCTTACAATTGAACCCACGGGTGTTGTTACTAGATGAGCCTACTGCGGCTCTAGATAGTGACACATCAGCCCAGCTCGTCAATCTACTCATGAACTGGTTACAGGCAGATAGTCAGCGTACATTACTGTGGGTAACTCACGATATAAAAGACATCATGCCGTTAGCCGATCAGCATTGGCAGATGCAAGCAGGGATATTAACTGAGATATTCTAACGTTGAGTTAAGCATGTCATGTCACTCTTTAAGATGACTTTTTTTAACAAATTCGCATTAACGTCTATCTTATATTCGTCAGTTTATATAATGAGCCACTATGAGCGGTACAGATGACATACAAGTATTTTTAACTTACGGTGATATTGCCCTTGCCAGCAGCTTAATTATCATCCTTCTTATTATCTCTTGGCGGCTACGCTTACAGCTGACCAAAACGCTGTTAATCGCGGCTATCCGCACGGTGCTCCAGCTTAGTTTTATCGGTTTGATATTGGCATGGATTTTTGCTCGTGAACAGTGGTATGAAGTCCTGTTAATTTTGACCATCATGACCTTGATTGCAGGCGCTGCTGCCAAAAATCGCGTCAAACGTAGCTATAAAGGTTTGTTAACTGACACTTTGCTGGCAGTAAGCGCTTCGGCTATATTAGTCACTGCGATAGCCATCATGATTATTTTAAAGGTACAGCCTTGGTACACACCGCAATTCGTTATTCCTATATTGGGGCTAATATTGGGCAATTCGCTCACCGCTATCTCATTGACCAGCAACCAGTTGATTGAATCCTTTCATGAGCAGCAAGGACGTATAGAGATGATGCTCAGCCTATCTGCTCGCCCATTTGAAGCGGTGCATGAACCAATACGTGCCGCCATTGTCAATGGCATGACTCCAACGCTGAACTCTATGCTAGTCGTCGGTATCGTTAGCTTGCCCGGAATGATGACGGGTCAAATATTGGCTGGCGCTGACCCCACTCAAGCGATTCGCTATCAGATAGTCACTATGTTTTTGATATGTGTGAGCAGTACGCTCGGCTGTACGATCAGCGCTTTACTCATTTATCGACGCTTTTTTAATAAAAACAAGCAGCTTATATTACCTGAATAATTGAGCATAACTACATTCAGTTGGAGTGCTGACAAATCTATAGTTGATATATTGATGTTGGCTATGATAACTTTTTTGCTTCACTCATCCTTCTATACTCATTCATTTCTATACTTATTAAGTGGCGGATAGCGTATCTTAAATGACAAACAGCGCATCTATCTAGTCACGTGAAATTCCATAAAAATCATATTTTTCAGCTTTATTTATGCACTGCTCAGTATTTCATACTAATATAGTATTTGATGACATTCATGCTACTGTATTGCTTAAATGTATCATTATTTTCTGATACCTTAGTGTTAGATAACAGGTAGAGCTTATTTAAGAGCAAAAATGCTTTTACAATTAAGCGATCTGTTTGTTCAATTGACTTCATTATCCTTTAATAATGATTAAGTCGTTTTGTACGATAGCAATAAAACCTAGCAGCCAGTCAATAGATAAGGATATTATCACGCTCAGCGGCAAACGGTTTACGTCAGCGCTGATGTGTTTTATTGACACGGATATGACTGCTTTACGACAGAATTCACCCTATTTTAAACTTCAAGGACGCTGACTATGACGCCGAATAAACCTTGGCTTGCCCATTATCCTAATGGTGTACCAAAAACTATCAACCCCGATAGATATAGCAGCATCATGGAGCTGTACGAAGAATGCTTTGAGCGCTTTCGTCTGCACCCTATGAGTATCTGTATGGGCGTGACCCATACCTACGATGATGTTGATAAAGCTTCACTTGCCGTTGCTGCATGGTTGCAGGCGCAGGGGCTGCCTCAAGGCAGTGTGGTTGCACTTATGATGCCAAACGTGCCGCAATATCTGCCAACGATGATTGGTATTTTGCGGGCGGGTTATGTGTGTACCCCAGTTAACCCACTGTATACTGGTCGTGAATTACGCCATCAATTAAATGATTCTGGCGCTCAGGTTATTTTTGTGGTTGATAACTTTGCTCAAGCGCTCGAACAAGTCATTGATGAGACCAATATTAAGCGTATTGTCCTCTCGAAAATGGGCGACATGATGGGCTTAAAAGGTATCTTGGTGAATACTATCATTCGTCAGGTCAAACGCTTAGTGCCTAAGTACAAGTTAAATGACCCTAAACACGAAGTGACCAAGTTTCCTGATGTGCTGAAGAAAGGCAAAAGCCTGCCGTTCCACAAACCAAAAATGCAGTTAGATCAAAAAGCATTTTTACAGTATACAGGTGGCACAACAGGACTATCTAAAGGGGCTATCTTAACGCAGCGTAATATCGTCGCCGCGGCGATGCAATCAGAAGCATGGACCAAACCTATTACATCAGAGATTAATGAAGTCTATATCAATATGGTCATGGCGTTACCGCTATATCATATTTTCGCCTTTATGCTCAGTCTACTCGGCATGCGCTCAGGCTACACCTTTATCTTGATACCTAATCCACGTGATATACCAGGATTTATTAAAACGCTGTCAAAACAGCCGTTCCATATATTGCCAGCGGTGAATACCTTGTTTAAAGGCTTACTTGATCATCCAAACTTTAAAGATTTGGACTTTAGCTCACTACGCATCTCACAAGCAGGCGGTATGGCAGCAACTGAGCAGACAGCGGCACGCTGGTTGGAAGTCACTGGTTGCGCTATGATTGAAGGTTGGGGTATGACAGAAGGTGTCGCTGTAGGTACCGCTAACGTCATCACTGATCGCAAGTTTAACGGTACAATTGGCGTCCCTGTTCCTAGTGTCGATGTCATTGTCATCGATGATGAAGGCAAGCGCGTTGGTGTCAACGAAGCTGGTGAGATGTGTGTAAAAGGTCCTAACGTAACCTCAGGTTATCTTAACAGAGACAGTAGTGATGACTTTACGGCAGATGGCTACTTTCGCACTGGCGATATCGTCAGCATGGATGAAAAAGGATACTTTAGATTATTAGACCGTAAAAAAGACATGATTTTGGTTTCAGGCTTTAATGTCTTCCCAAATGAGGTTGAATCAGTGATGCTAGATTGTGATGGTATTATTGATTGTGCGGTGATCGGCATTCCCGATGAGCATCAAGGTGAAGCAGTCAAAATTTATATCGTTCCTGCCGATAACAATGTCACCAAGGACGTCATTAAAGAATTTGCATTGGACAATATGACTGGCTATAAATGCCCGCGTCATATCGAATTTGTCAGTGAGTTGCCAAAGAGTAATGTGGGTAAAGTACTACGTCAAAAACTGCGTGAAAAGCATATGTCTGACAACCCACAATTGTAAATAAAGAAATCATTATCAAAAAGCGTTTTACATCATATGTAGAGCGCTTTTTTTATGTGAATCTATGATTCTTATACAGAAAATCATTGCTTTGTAACTACAATGTTAATGCTTTTACGTAACAACTTTTTTTACAAAATAGATGATTCTTATAATGATTCACAAATTTCCAAGGAAAATGCCGTTCGCACCTTGTTGCTAACCGCTTATCCTCCATACTGTTACAACATATATTTTTTGCTTTATCAAACTTAATTATAAACTATCAAGTTCTTGTATAAAAATAACAATATCAATTGTAGTTATGTTAATGTGTTGCCAAAATAAGTCACGCTATTTTTTATTAGTGTGAGTCGATAGTCGTTCAATTCAGATCAGTTTATGAGCAAGTGGTGCTTTTCTCAGTAAGGATAATAGTAACCAGCTGTTTACTGTATTTAGAGCACTGCTTTTTATAGCGAAATGAGCTTGTAGTTAAATAATTTATATAGAGGTCACCGTATTTTAGCAGTCTGTGAATCGATAGGATAGCACGCGACAATCCATTGCTCTCAAGGCGATGATTTATATTGTTGACAAGGATGTGACTACTCTTTTATAGAACCTTAACGTATCACAACATTTAAGGACGCTAAGTATGACAGTAGATAAGCCTTGGCTGGCGCAATATCCAGAAAACGTACCCAAGACCATTAATCCTGATCAATATGAGAGCCTCATAGAGCTGTATGAGGAATGTTTCAATCGTTTTCGTATGCATCCTATGACTATTTGTATGGGTGTCACTCATACTTATGGTGACGTGGATAAAGCCTCACTTGCCGTTGCAGCATGGTTACAAGCGCAAGGCATTCCTAAAGGCAGTGTGGTCGCACTCATGATGCCAAACGTGCCGCAATATCTGCCAACGATGATTGGTATTTTGCGGGCGGGTTATGTGTGCACCCCAGTGAACCCACTTTATACTGGTCGTGAGCTGCGCCATCAATTAAATGATTCTGGCGCTCAGGTTATTTTTGTGGTTGATAACTTTGCTCAAGCGCTCGAACAAGTCATTGAAGAAACCGACATCAAGCGTATTGTCCTCTCAAAAATGGGCGATATGATGGGGCTAAAGGGTATTTTGGTCAATACGGTTATCCGTCAGGTCAAACGCTTAGTGCCTAAATATAACCTAAATGACCCTAAATACGATGTGACCAAGTTTCCTGATGTGCTGAAGAAAGGCAAAAATTTGCCTATCCAAGCACCAAAAACCACATTACAACAAAAAGCAATTTTGCAATATACTGGTGGAACGACTGGTTTGTCGAAAGGCGCTGTTTTGACTCAGCGTAACGTAGTCGCCGCTGCGATGCAGTCAGAAGCTTGGTACCGCCCTATCACCTCAGATATTAATGAGGTCTATATCAATATGGTCATGGCGTTACCGCTCTATCATATTTTTGCCTTTATGCTGACCCTGTTAGGCATGCGCTCAGGTTACACCTTTATCTTGATTCCTAACCCACGCGATATGCCAGGCTTTGTTAAAACGCTGTCAAAACAGCCGTTCCATATATTGCCAGCGGTGAATACCTTGTTTAAAGGCTTACTTGACCAACCAACCTTTAAAGATTTGGACTTTAGCTCACTACGCATCTCACAAGCAGGTGGTATGGCAGCAACTGAACAAACAGCGGCGCGCTGGTTAGAAGTCACTGGTTGCCCGATGGTCGAAGGTTGGGGGATGACTGAAGGGGTTGCAGCTGGTACGGCCAACGTCATCACTGATCGCAAGTTTAACGGTACGATTGGTATACCAGTCCCTAGCGTAGATATCATTGTCGTTGATGATGAAGGTAATCGTGTCGGCTTACATCAAGCTGGCGAGATGTGTATTAAAGGCCCAAACATCACTTCAGGCTATTTTAATAAAGACAATAGCAATGACTTTACCAGTGATGGTTACTTCCGTACTGGCGATATCATCAGTATGGATGAACAGGGCTATATCACTTTACTTGATCGCAAAAAAGATATGATTTTGGTTTCAGGCTTTAACGTCTTCCCAAATGAAATCGAGTCAGTCATGCTAGATTATAAAGGCATCATTGATTGCGCAGTGATCGGTATTCCTGATGACCACCAAGGCGAAGCAGTCAAAATTTATATCGTCCCTGCTGATAATAATGTTACCAAGAGTGATATTAAAGAATTTGCTTTGGACAATTTGACTGGTTATAAATGCCCACGTCATATCGAATTTGTGAGTGAGTTACCAAAGAGTAATGTGGGTAAAATATTGCGTCAAAAGCTACGTGAAAAGCATATGTCCGATAATCCTCAAACCCTGTAGTGCATAGATTTTAGATTTTTAAAAAGAAGACAATAAAAAACCCTCAACCTTAATGCTGAGGGTTTTTTATTGTCTTCTTTTTGACTTCATTGCTGTTGATACCAAAGCAATGAAGTCAAATAGTTACTAATTGACTTTATTGACCACCTGTAATGGCAAATGCTTCATTGCTTGACCGACGATAGACCACGGTAGACTTGGTACACAAGCTTCATCGACTCCAGCCTCAATCGCTGCAACGATGGATTTGGTGCCCGTATCTGCATCCACTTCAAACGGTAGTGGTTTGGCATTTTCATTAATTTCAGTACGGATATAACCCGGATAAATGGTCGAGACTTTAATGGGCAATTTGGTTAATAACATATCAGCACGAATGCCTTCTGCCAGATGAGCCAGACCTGCCTTACTTGCGCCATAAGCGGTCAAATGCTTAGGTAGTCCACGCATTGCTGACATGCTTGATATCACCACCAGATGACCGCTGTTTTGTGCGCGGAATATATTCATCGCCGCTTCACATTGCGCGAGCGCAGAGACAAAGTTAATCTCAACGGTGCGGCGGTTGGTATCGAAGCGCCCTTTACCAATACGGCGACTATCCCCGACTCCTGCATTGACCACGACACGATCGATATGACCAAAGTCATTAGCGAACGCATCAAATACATCGAATATGGCATCATAGTCACTGACATCTAATGCTCGATATTCAACACGAATATCAGGATACGCTGCCATCAGCTCTGCTTGTAGACTTTCTAGACGATCGGTACGACGCGCGCAAATCGCCAAATTATAGCCAAGCTTAGCAAACAATCTTGCCATGCCTTCGCCCAGTCCTGAGCTGGCACCCGTGATTAATACTGTTTTACCACGACCAATCTGCTGCTTATTTAAACCTTTTAGGTATCGTGCGGGCTGAATCGCGCTAAATAGCTGATTTTTACTTTGTTTGGCGCTTTTAGTGACTAAATTGATCAATTTATTTTGCATAGAACGTCCTGTTTACATCCATATTATATGAAGTTGACAGTCTATAATATCGCAAATTGATAAGTGCGGCTTGTCTGTCATAAAAATACACAAAAAGTATTCAACAATTATCATAGCCGATTTTAATAACATAAAAATCGGCTACGTGTTTAGAATAGACATTTTATCCTGATGTTAATCATGGCTTAATTATGACCTTGATGTCTCACCGCTATCAAATGCTATGTTATCGCCACGTCACGAAGCGTTTGCCATCAGCAAATAAGTGACTGTACTCATTTAAAGACAATAGCCGTGTACTCTGCGCTTTTAAAGTAATAGACGTCACGCCCGTATTAACCAAGCTTTTATTAATTTGATACGCAGTCTGACTGCCTTGTTGTAATAACTGCGCGGTAATAGCCGAAATAATGCCGCCCGAAGTAAACACCAGCACCGTACTATCACGCTCTAAATTCAGATTAGCCACTTGCAAACTCACTTGCTCAAGCGCTTGTTTTGCCCGCTCATTAAATTGTGACCAGCTCTCAATATAATCACTGTCATTGTCACCTGCATGCCAGCGCTGCATCGCAGCATCAAACAGCTCCGCTAAACGCATAGATGGCACTTCTGCTTGCGCAATCTCAGCCGCAATAGCACCTTTACTCATAAAAGCAGGATTAGACTTTATAAACACGTCTTTATGATTAAATTCATCAAATTGTGGCAGTACATAGCTATCCGGCGCACTTATATCGATCGCAGGCTTACTAGAGATATTGCTATCGCTATCAACAAATGACTGATAACGCTGCCAAAAATGATATGCAGAGTCTTGCTGCCTAACCAAACTACCAGTAAAAATCGCATCAATTCGACGCTGAGTCGTCGCGTAATGCTGACCTAGCATCTTCGCTTGCTTGCCACCCAGCTCTGAGAGTTGATCGTAATTCTCTTGTCCAAATGACGCTTGACCATGACGGGCCAAAAGTATGGTTGTCATAAAATATTGCCTTATTAATCGCACTCTTATAATTTTTAAAAGCTCTAGATTTTCAATTTTTAAACTGCTTACTCTTCAGCTTTAGGTGCGCTTTGTCCAAAATAGCTCTTTGGCAAAATACCTTTAATAACAGCCTGTATAGGACTTGGCAACTGCTCAATCATCGCAGCATCAACACCCATATCTTGCAAATGCGGCTGTACTCGGCTAGTAAACAAAATCTCACCTTCATATTGAGCAATCAGTTTAAGACATTTGGCATGTAATACGTGCACAATAATCCAGAAATTTTTAAAGGCTGGATTGGTCGTTTGTTTATGATAGTAGCGGTAATAAATCTGCTGAACGATACCCGCTAGACGGAATAGACCAAACACTTCATAAAACGTCCAGTTGTCTATCTCTAGACCTGTCTGCTCAAGATAATAAGCAACCACCTCATCGCGAGTCATCATGCCTTTTAAATGGGTGGGCTGACGGCGTGACTGCTGCATAATGATGTTGTCATCTTCTTCAATCCAATACGCCAATGCGCTGCCCAAATCCATCAAAGGATCGCCCAAGGTCGCCATTTCCCAGTCAAGTACGCCGATCACCTTGGTCGGATCTGCTGCATCCAAAATCACATTATCAAAGCGCCAATCGTTATGAATGAGACAAGTCTTACTGTCAGCAGGCGTATGCTTACCAAGCCATTGACGTACTAAGGCAAAACTTGGGACGTTAGGCGTTTTGGCTTTGACATAACGCTTGTCCCAGCCAGTTACTTGACGCTCGCAATAACCTTCGCCGCGTCCAAGATTGACCAAATCAGGATGCGCTTTATAATCGACTTGATGCAACTCAATCAAAGCATCGATGACATTGGTACATAATGCACGCGTTTGCTCTTCATTTAAATCGATGCCTTTTGGCAAATTAGCACGAGGAATGATACCTTCCATACGCTCCATGACATAAAAGTCGGCACCGATGACGGACTCATCCGTACATAACGCTATCATTTTTGGCACATAAGGATAAGCATCTTTTAAGAATTTTTGCACCGTATATTCGCGCACCATGTCGTGTGCTGATTTTGCTTTGGTGCCTTTTGGTGGACGGCGTAAAATTAAATCTTGGCTTTTACCTTCGCCTTCATATTGCAAACGATAGGTCCAGTTTGATGCGCCACCTGAAAATTGAGTAACGGTAGGCTCGCCTTCTATATCGACGCCTTGAGCACGTAGCCATGAGCTGACCGCTTTGGCATCAAGCTCTTCGCCCTCACGAACCTCGCCGCCTTTATCTAAGATTTTATTAGCTACTTCTTTGACGGTAGTGTTGCTTTGATTAGCAGTTGCCATATGACATTCCTTATCGTGTGCTCAATTATGTTTATCAATGAATATAGGGCTGAAAATTCACTATTAACGGTATAATAGTGAATTTCAATGAGAAATTAATTCAAGAAAATGCTCATTTAAACCAGTTTCTATACGATTATTGCCAATGAAAATTAGGCTTTCACAGGCTTTGAGGAACGGCTAAAACCTTGACGCTTTAATTCTAACTTAGCAATCATCGTTTTATGCACTTCATCAGGACCATCAGCTAAGCGCAGCGCTCGTGCTTGCGCAAAGAATGCAGGCAACATCGTATCTTGGCAAACGCCCATGCCACCATGAATCTGAATCGCCATATCGACCACTTCTTGTAGCACGGTTGGCGCAACCACTTTAATAGCAGAAATTTCAGTCAATGCTGCTTTTGTGCCTTGCGCATCCATTTTTTGCGCTGCATATAGTGTCAATAAACGCGCTTGGTCAATCTTAATACGCGCCTCAGCGATACGCTCAAAGTTACCACCCAGTTGTAATAATGGCTTACCAAAAGCCGTACGCTCCATGCCGCGCTTAACAGCCAGCTCTAGCGACTTTTCGGCAGCGCCAATACAGCGCATGCAATGGTGAATACGACCTGGTCCTAGGCGACCTTGTGCAATCTCAAAGCCCATACCCGCTCCACCGATAAAGTGACTGACGGGCACACGTACATTATCAAAGCTGACTTCACCATGGCCGTGCGGCGCATCATAATCACCAAAGACTTTGAGCATACGCTCGATGTTGACACCCGCTGTCTTTGCTGGGACCAATACCATCGAATGTTGATGATGACGGTCTTTATTCTCATCAGGCGTATACGCCATCACAATCAAAATATCGACCGCAGGGTCACCCAGACCTGATGACCACCATTTACTGCCATTGATAATAATCTCATCGCCATCAACCACAGCTGTCGCTTGCATATTGGTCGCATCACTGGAGGCGACATCAGGCTCAGTCATACAAAATACCGAACGCGTCTTACCTTGTAGTATTGGCGTCAACCATTTGTCCTGCTGCTCCTCTGAACCATAGCGCCATAATAGCTCCATGTTGCCACTATCGGGGGCATTACAGTTAAACACATAAGGCGCTAATAAACTACGTCCAGTGAGCTCGGCAATCGGTGCATAATCGGTCACCGACAGCCCTGCCCCTAGCGTGTCATCTGGCAAAAATAAATTCCATAGACCGGCTTCGCGTGCTTGTTTACGCAAACTCTCGTATTTTTCTGGCCATTGCCAATTTTTCCAATTGCCGTCTGGGTTTTGCGCATGACAATCCGCCCAAAACTGTGCTTCTATCGGCTCAATATGGGTTTCGATAAATGCTTTGACTTTGGCATGCATGGCTTGACCATGTTCGGTGGCGGTAAACATCAATGTATTTTCAGACATAGCTGGCATCCTTTTCCTTGCTGATGGTTAATGATTTTCATCACGTTCACATAAAGCTTTTATAAAAAGCCCAATGCTAATTTTATAGTGTACGTACGTATACTCTGTTCTGTATGCCACATTTATAACACAGCATTTATGAATAAACAGTAAAAAGGCGCGACCCGCTAGGACACGCCTTTTACAAAATACAAACAATGCATCTATTTAAAGTGGAAAACTGAAAACTACTTTAGGATATTTAAACGGCTATTAAAATCAAAACGTGCTAGTGCATCTGGCAGCTTATCAATAGCTATGCTGAGTGTTGCTTCCGCTGCTTGTGATAGCCCTAACTTCTCTGCCAGCGTCGGCTTTTGACGTGAATGCAAGGCATAGACTTCATTGTCTTCCATACGCTCTAAAATATAACTGTCTGAGGTTTGCAGACTGTCAATTAAATTCAATTTTAGTGCATCTTCGCCATACCAATGCTCGCCTGTTGCTACTTTCGCGACATCCAATGCTGGACGATACGTGTTCACGAAATGTTTGAATAACTCATGCGTTTGCTCAAGCTCTTCTTGGTATTTGGCACGGTCGTCAGCGTCATTTTCACCAAACATAGTGACAGTACGTTTATAGTCACCAGCGGTAAACATCTCATAATCGACGTCATGATTTTTTAGCCATTTATGAAAGTTTGGCAACTGTGATACCACACCGATTGAGCCAATAATGGCAAAGGGCGCAGCCACTACGTTATCCGCCACACACGCCATCATATAACCACCACTGGCCGCGACTTTATCGACACAGACTGTTAGTTTTAAACCAGCCTCTTTTAGACGTGCCAATTGCGCTGCTGCCAAACCATAACCATGAACCAAGCCGCCACCTGATTCAAGACGTACCACGACTTCATCACCTTTATTTGCGCTGCTGATTAATGTGCTGATTTCTTCGCGTAAATGTTTAACTGCCGAGGCTTTGATATCACCGTCAAAGTCGAGAACGAAAACTTGTGATTTATTATCACTGTTTTTTTTCTTATTTTTGCTTTTTGCCTTCAATGCTTGCTTGGCTTTCTTAGCCATTACTTTTTTGAATTGCTTAAGCGCGGCTTTACCTTGAGTTGCCTCCATTAAGTCTTCACGGCGTTGTTCTTGGCTTTTATTTAGATGAACAACTTGTAGCTCAACAGGGTTCTTAGCAGGGTGAAAAAGCATGAGTAGCATTCCTTACATGATTAGAATAATTTTAATAAGATTTTATAAGTGAGCCTGATATGTGCACAGTGGCTGATATTTTCAAGCAAAATGACAATATTTAACCCAATGCAAATGTTACTGAATAAATACGCCCATTACTGATACTTTCCTACGCTTTGATTGGACGCCACTGGTTGTATAACAAGGGCAGATTAGGCATAATATGCGTTTACACCAAATTTTCTGTAGCCAACGTGATGACCATTTGTCTTAATCGCGGTGTTTGTGCGTTTTTAGCGGATAGCTTGAATCGTACAGCAATGGCTGCATTATTGTATTTCGAATTGGGCTGACAACTGGATAATTATATTATGACGCAAAGCACTATGACGCATAGCGAATATCGAGACGAATATTGCGGAGCCGTAACCGAAAGCTTCATCGATCAAACCATCAGTATCGTAGGCTGGGTACATCGTCGTCGCGATCACGGTGGCGTGATTTTTTTAGACATGCGTGACCGCGCTGGTATCTTGCAGGTCGTCGTTGACCCTGATACACCAGAAGCCTTTGCTACTGCTGATGCGGTACGTCCTGAATATGTGCTAAAAATCACTGGTCGCGTACGTCAACGCTACGCGGGTACTGAAAACAATAATATGACCAGTGGTCAGATTGAGCTGTTGGGCAAAGAAATTGAAGTATTGGCGAAATCTGAAACACCGCCTTTCCCATTAAATGATGAGAAAACCACGGTATCAGAAGACTTGCGTTTAAAATATCGCTATCTTGATATGCGCCGTCCGCAAATGCAAGAGCGTATGGTTTTCCGTGCTAAAGCCACGTCAGCCATTCGTCGTTACTTAGATGACCATGGTTTCTTAGACGTTGAGACCCCTATCTTGACTCGTGCAACGCCAGAAGGCGCGCGTGATTATCTTGTGCCATCACGCACACGCCCAGGTAACTTTTTCGCATTGCCACAATCACCACAGTTATTTAAACAGCTATTGATGGTGTCAGGTTTTGATCGTTATTATCAAATCGCTAAATGTTTCCGTGACGAAGACTTACGTGCTGACCGTCAGCCTGAATTTACCCAAGTGGATATTGAGACTTCTTTCTTAAACGAAGAAGAAATCATGAACATCAACGAAGGTTTGATTAAGCATTTATTCAAAACCATGATGGATGTTGAGTTTGAGCAATTTCCACGCATGACTTACGCAGAAGCTATGCGTGACTATGCCTCAGACAAGCCTGACTTACGTATTCCATTAAAGCTCATCGACGTTGCTGATTTAATGAAAGACGTTGATTTTAAAGTATTTGCCGGTCCTGCTAACGATCCTAAAGGTCGCGTTGCTGCCCTACGCATCCCTGGTGGTGCTTCATTAAGCCGTAAGCAAATCGATGCTTATACCAAATTCGTTAGCATCTATGGTGCACGTGGTTTGGCTTATATCAAAGTCAATGATGCGAGCAACATTAACAACGGCGTTGACCAAGAATCTGGTCTTCAGTCTCCTATCATCAAAAATATGACCGATGACGTATTGGTAAGCTTGATTGAGCGTACTGGTGCAGAAAGCAACGATATTATTTTCTTTGGTGCGGATAAAGCCAGTGTCGTCAATGACGCAATCGGCGCACTACGTCAAAAAATTGGACTAGACCTTGAGATGACCACTTGTCAGTGGGCACCACTTTGGGTCACTGATTTCCCAATGTTTGAGCAAACGGACGATGGTCGTTGGACGTCAATGCATCACCCGTTTACTAAACCTAAAGGTTCTGTTGATGAATTGAAAAACAACCCAGAATCTGCCCTCTCTATCGCTTATGACATGGTATTGAACGGTACAGAAGTTGGCGGTGGTAGCTTACGTATCAATACCTTTGATATGCAGCAAGCGGTACTTGATGCTTTAGGTATCGGCGAGCAAGAAGCTCAAGACAAGTTTGGCTTCTTACTTGACGCCCTAAAATTCGGTGCGCCTCCACATGGTGGCTTGGCCTTTGGTTTGGATCGTCTGATTATGCTCATGGTAGGCGCAGACTCTATCCGTGATGTTATCGCTTTCCCAAAAACCAAAACTGCTGAATGCCCACTAACTCAAGCACCTGCTGAAGTCGATAGCAAACAGCTACGTGATCTTGGTATCCGTGTGCGCGAAAAAGCACAGGCTGACACTAACAAACCTGCGCAATAAATGGTCTAACGATGTCCGGATATTTTTTTCAGTACTTATTACGTGATTCATCACTGTGTGAATGGTTATGAATCCGTATCATATTTTTAAAATCGTGCCATTGTCTGTCTTGCAGATACTGGCACGTTTTGTTGCGTGGGTGATTATCAAGATACCCAATTTGAGTATCATGCGTACAGTCAGTATCAATATGGCGTTAATTGCTCCTAAGCTGACTGATGTGCAAAAACAAGTGTTAACCAAAGAGATTATTTATCATCAGTGTTTGACCAGTATTGAATCGATCAAAAGCTGGGCCATGCCACCTGAGTGGAGTATCGCTCAGATTCGCGACGTTCATAATAAAGACATTTTATTAGAAGGACTTGCGAGTGCCAACGGCATGCTCGCTATCGTGCCGCATCTCGGTACATGGGAGATGATGAACGCTTGGCTCAATCAATTTGGCTCCCCAACCATTATGTACAAACCTGTCAAAGGTGACATTACCAACAATTTTGTGTTACAAGGGCGTTCAAGGCTTAATGCGACCTTAGTGCCAACCGATGGTAGCGGTGTCAAAGCCATATTTAAAACACTTAAACAAGGTGGCTTTAGTATCGTCTTACCCGATCATGTTCCTGATCCTTCGGGCGGCGTGGTTGTGCCCTTTTTTGGTATTAAAACGCTAACCAGTACGCTTGCTTCTAAACTTGCTAGTAAAACCAGATGTGCGTTGGTCGGCTTATCTTGTATTCGCCGTGACGATGGTCGTGGATTTGACATCTATTGTTATAAGCTCGATGATCCAGCACTTTATGATCGTCATGCCGAGACCGCCGCTTATGCACTTAACCAAGCCATGCAACAGATGATTGAAGAAAAGTGCAGTCACTATATGTGGGGCTATCGTCGTTTTAAGCATATTCCTGTTTTAGACAACCCTTATATCGCAGATAAAGCCAGTCTAGAGGCGTTTATCCATAAAAATCATACCAGCTCGACCTCTGGTGTCAAAAATACTGAGAGTATTAATTAAATCGCCCAAAACTAAAACCTTTAGAATCAAAGTTAGCATTAAAATTATACCAATCCTTAAGCGTTCAGATATATCACACCTTTGAGCTATGTTAATATTGTGTGGTTCTACATTCATTTTTGTCGACTTTAATACGAGTGCCCCATGGTAATAGACGCAATCGATACCTCATCAACACCCCAAGGACAAGACTCAAGCCCATCTGATGAGCAGCGCTATGTCATCTGTATGAAATGGGGCGATAAATACGGTTCAGAATATGTCAACCGTCTTTACAACATGGTCAGTCGACACTTGACTTTAGATTTCCAAATGGTCTGTCTCACTGATGACAGCACTGGTATTGACCTTGCCGTTCAATGTTACCCAATTCCCGAGATGGATCTGCCAGCTGGTCCTGAGCGTGGTTGGAAAAAACTTACGACTTTTAAGCCAGAATTATATGACCTAAAAGGTGTTGCCTTATTCTTAGACATCGATATCGTTATCGTTGATAATATCGATGTTTTTTTCACGTATAAAGCTGAGCATGAAGACAGTGTCGTCATCATTCGTGACTGGAAAAAGCCATGGCGCATGATTGGTAATAGCTCGGTTTATCGCTTTAATATTGGTATGGGCACTTATCCTGATTTACTGGCAAACTTTGAGCGCAACTTCGACAGCATTCGTCAGCAAGTTCGCCATGAGCAGGCTTACTTATCTAACTATCTGCGTGAGCACCATCACCTAGAGTATTGGGATAAAGACTGGTGTGTCAGTTTTAAATATCAGTGTATTGCCCCTATCCCATTCAACTTGTTACGTGCCCCAACGCTGCCTGAGGGTGCCAAAATTGTTATCTTTCATGGTGAAATTAATCCACCAGATGCCATTAAAGGCGGCGGCGGTAAGTGGTATCGTCATGTAAAACCAAGCCCTTGGTTGAAGGAGCATTGGCAGTAAGCTTTTAAAAGCCTTATTTACTAAAAATTTCTTTCTTAAAGAAGCCATAATAGGTTAAATTGCCAAATATATCATTTTCTTTAAGTTCTTCGTGTAGGCTTAGTTTATGTAAGGAAGCTTGGCCTACAATAGATTCATATTCCTCTTGTTTAAATTTCTTATTCATTTTAGTCTGCAGTAAATGCGGTAGCGTATCATCCTCTGCTGGAAAATTAAAATTGACAACATTCATATCTTTCAATTCATTAATCATTATTTGGAAGAAAAAATAGTGAGGGATTTTCTCTTCATTTTTCCAGAAAAATAATAATAAATCTAATATCACTGAGGATAACTCACTTTTTTTATGTCCATAGATGATACTACTTAAATGTTTAACTTTAAACTCTTCACGCCAGCTGAAATAAAAATGCTGGTCGCCTTTACCCCAATCCTTATTAGCAGAATCAGCATCTCTTGAAAACATAAAAAAATCATACTCTTCGTACTTAGTAGGAATATCATCGGTCATTAGTATTGATGCATCTAACCATATACCTCCATACACGTTTATTAACGCAACCCTTAATAAGTCAGAAAAGAATACTGGACGAAATTCAGGATTTCTTCTTTTCTCTTTAATAAATGCTGGCAATTCCAGATATTCATCTATGTTATCGTCTGTAATACGTATAACCTCGTAATCACCTTTGTATTTATCTACAGATGCGAAACAAAGCTTGGCAGTGTCTTTTGCATTCTCTACTCCTTGTGCCCAGTACTGCCAAATAATTTTTTTATTTTTTATGTCTTTTTTGGGCTGGATATTATATTTTTCGATCTCACCATTAAAATACGCTTCTATAATATGATGCCAGTATGTGGCTACTTGAGCTTGCACAGGAAGTTCTGAGTATCTAAAACCCCACTCCTTTCTTTTACTGCGAGGTACAAGACCGTTATAGAATATTTTAAAGGGCTTATTACTGATAACGTTAAAGATCTTTTCCATGGTCTATATACCTTTCAGAATTCTATCTAATTTAGAACGTTTAATATTCAGGATTATTCTTTGATGTATTGGCAGCTCTTTATTAGCAACCAGATAGAGCTCTGAGAAGTACTTATTATATTGATCATAAGTATCTTTTAACAAATCTTCCTGATTGTTTTTAGCTATTTTATTTAACAGCCCTATATAACGCTTATATACTTTATACAGTAAATAATGATAGCCGTCTTTTCCCTCGTCTCTCTGATAGTTTTCAACGCGATAAGTGAAAGCATATAAATAATCATCTACGTATTTTTTGTCGAGATTTTTTAAAATAGACCCTTCACGCTCACGATACTTTATGACTGGATACTTCAAATAGCTATATTTAAAACTCTTTAATGAGATATCAGTCATATACAAAATATCTTCAAAATTCAATCCTTCTTTAAACCTTATGTCTTGTATTATCTGTCTTCTAAAAACCTTATTCCAAACATGATTACTATTATTTTCAATAATATTATCTAAGAAGCTATTTCTCTTATTGATATAATTTTTATTAGCCTTGCCTATAAAAGCTTTTTTCTTTACCTCTTTTTTCCCTCGTAATGATACATAATCAGCACATAGCACATCCGAGTTCAATTTTTCTATTTGAGACATGACAGATTTATAAGCACCTTCGTACATAACATCATCAGAGTCAATAAACCAGATATACTCTGTTTGGGTCATATCAAAAAGCGCATTACGTGTGGCTGACAAACCTCTATTATGAGGCGCATCGAAGATTTGCACTTGAGGGTAATTTTCAAAACGCTTGATAATAGCTGCACTATTATCTGTCGAAGCATCGTTCATTATTAAAATAGATGCTCTAGTATCGATTTGAGTGAGTATGGATTCTATACACTCTTCTACATAATCCGCTACATTATAAACAGGTATTAAAATACCAATTGTTAGATCTTCTTTATTCATACAGCACTCACATTAAAAACTTTATAATAATTAACAGCTCGTTAATAAATTCTGAAATAATTGATAATACGCTTGAGTGACCTGTTTTTTATCATAATGAACTAAAACTTTCTCTCTAGCTGCCGTTGCTAGTGCTTGGTAGTTTGATGGATTAGATAGAACAGTCTCGATGATATCTGCCAGCTCTGTTACTGCTCCGATAGGAAACAAAAAACCATCCTTTTTGTCATCAATTAATTCTTTCACGCCCATTGCAGTACTTCCCACTACGATACAGCCACTTGCCATCGCTTCTAGCACCGCTAGGTTCAGCCCCTCAAAACGGCTCGACATGACAAACACCTTATGTTGCAGCAATAGTTTTTCAACTTCACTACTGTACTCTATAAAGGTCACTTGATTGTGCAGCTCATAGCGATCAACCAAATCATGTACTTCTTTTTGGTAATGCTTGCGCCCACTACCAACCAAAGTAAGGGTAGGACTGACTCCTTTTTTCTTTAAATGCTTCAGTGCTTCAATTAGAGTTACGTGATCCTTACTTTTAGCATACCTTCCCACCATAATAAGATCTTGTGATCTCTCCTCAACAGGTAAGAGATTAGCACCACCAAATCGAGTGGTGTCGATACCATTTGGAATGGCTTGAATGGGTGCGTGAAGATCTTGCTCAGACAATACCTGAGCCACACCTTCAGAGACTGCCACAATACTGGCTGTAGATTTGCTTAGTTTACGCGTTTGGTATAGCTTCCATGGTGTATAGCGCTCTTTAGAGTTGTGTTCCACTTGTACTAGGTAAGGTACTTGTGCCAATAGCCCTGCTCGTCTTCCCAATAAATGCTCAGGAAATCCATGCGCAACTAATATATCAGGTCGCCATTGCTCACATAGTTTTTTTAATTCATGGACAGTCGCAAGATGGGTAGTACCTGTGACAACCTTGTAATCGATACCTTTATCTTCAAGTTCAGCTAGCTTTTCTGGTACGGTCGTTTTTTTACGACGCAGTACTAATAGGTTGTCCGTTGATTCGATTTGATTGTGAGCCTCGACCAAATCAATAGCAACTTTTGTGGCTCCTGAAAAGCCACCAGTGACAAAATGTAAGACTCTCAATGGCTTCTCCATTAATCTATTCAAAGTAAAACCAGACTTAGCTAAAAAACAAGATCCTATGACGCTCGCAATTTGAACGCACCTGCTTTAAGAATCGACATGCTAAGCAGCCGTGTTTATAAATGGACACCATAGCAATATATAGCTTGAAACTAAGCGACGTTATGATACCGCATCCATAAATTATGTGCGAGCTTATCGTTAGTAGTTATAGTGTATGAACTTCACTTTAGAATACCGATTAATATCACTCAACAAAAAAGCTAAGACTTAAAACAGCCTTAGCTTTTTTGTTCATACAATATAGTTTTAAAAATAAAATGCAGTTTTAAAATCAGTCAATAAAGCTTAACCAATCCATATACTGCTCATTGCGACCATGAACCACATCAAAGTACAAGGTCTGTAGCTGCTCAGTCAAAGGTCCTCGGCCACCATTTCCGATATTACGATCATCATATTCACGGATAGGTGTGACTTCAGCCGCCGTACCCGTCATAAATATCTCATCCGCCAAATAAAACTCATCACGAGTGATGCGACGTTCAACGACCTTGATGCCTAGATCATCAGCAAATTGAATGATAGTACGACGCGTGATACCGTCAAGTGCACCGCCCGCTAAATCTGGCGTATGTAGCACACCATCTTTGACTAAGAATAAGTTTTCGCCTGCCCCTTGGCAAACATAACCCTGCGGATCCATCAAGATAGCTTCGTCATAGCCATTACGAGTGACTTCTTGGTTCGCCATGATAGACACAGGATAGTTGCTCGAGGCTTTTGCCTTACACATGGTCACATTGGTCATATGGTGAGTAAATGAAGAGGTTTTTACACGGATACCGTTTTTGATACCCTCTTCACCCAGATAAGCGCCCCAATGCCAAGCAGCAACCATCGCATTGATACTATTATCACGTGACGATAAACCAAGCTTTTCTGCACCGACCCAAATGAGCGGACGAATATAGGCTTCTGCCAAGTTGTTTTGCTTGACCACATCTTTGTGCGCCTGCTCCAGAGTCGCTGCATCAAACGGTACATTCATTTGAAAGATTTTTGCAGAGCCTAACAGACGCTCGGTATGCTCTTTTAGGCGAAAAATTGCCGTACGATTATCAGCGGTTTGGTAAGCACGCACACCTTCAAACACAGCCATGCCATAATGCAAGCTATGCGTCAGCACATGGACTTTGGCATCTGGCTGCTCAATCATTGTGCCATTCATCCAAAGCTTACCATCTTGTGTTGCCATATTCATTTTATAATCCTTATGTTAGCACTAACGGCTATTTTTTTAGGTATAGTCGACGCACGTATAAATGCTTCGACTAGAGGTTTTAATTAATCGTATCTATCAACATCATATGATAACACCGCAGCGTCAAATTTTATTGCTAAAATATAGTGTTATCCTTACTAAGAAATAACCAACAACTGACAGCTTTATCGTAATGTGTCGCCGATTATATCACTGGCGGTGCTAGCAAATGAAATCTTTTAGTTTGAGTATCACAGGCTATTATTTATAAGCAAAAACCTTCTTAAGAATTGGGCGAATCGTCATCTGCCAAATTAACACCCATCAAATGTTGCCATTGCGCTTGTACTAATGCTCGTGTTTCTTTCCACAGTGACTCATCCACCAATAGCGATTGCTCTGATAGTGCCAATTGATGAGTAGCAGCACGAATTCTGAGGTAGGCATCCGTTAAATCTTGGCAGACTTGCTCCTCCCAAATACCCAGTGATGCCACTTCTTCGAAAATACGAACGTTGTCGCTCCATTTGGTCAGGCTTGGATGCTCATGCGAATAAGCCAATACTGCAAATTGCGCTAAGAACTCGATGTCGATGATCCCGCCTGCATCTTGTTTAAGATGAAACTTACCTGCTTGTTGTTGCCATTGACTGGTGCCCAGATGTTTTTGCATCTTAATACGCATACTGGTGACCTCTGTACGCACCTGCTCTATCGTGCGCGGTAATGATAATACGTCTCGGCGAATATCACAAAAGCGTGCCGTCACTCGTTTGTCACCGCAAATCGCTCGCGCCCGTACCAAGGCTTGATGCTCCCACGACCATGCCTTTTCTAGCTGATAGGTTTCAAAAGCATGACAAGACACCACCATCATGCCAGCATTACCTGAGGGGCGCAGACGCATATCAATCTCATAAGCGCGGCCATCTCGAGTTTGGGTATTGAGATAGTTCATCAGCTTTTGTACCAAACGGGCAGCAAACTTCATACCGCTGACTGATTTTTCACCCGTAGTCATGCCCTGCTCTTTTATCTTATGCAAAAACACCAGATCCAAATCTGAAGAATACGAAAGCTCTAGCCCGCCAAGCTTGCCATAACCAATGATGGCAAAACCGCAGTCTGCCTCGGTCACTGGATCGCCATCTTGACCAATAGGATAGCCGTAGCGTTTGACAATTTCTGCAAAAGCCCGTTCTAATGCGGCTTCTAGTACCACCGCTGCAATATACGTAAGAGAATCCGACACCTTCATAATCGGACGCTCAGCCAACACATCACTAGCGGCGACCGCCAATACTTGGTTCTTTTTAAACAGTCTTAATACGCTGAGCAGTTCTTCTTCGTCATTAGGCTCTACGCGCAATAGCTGTTGACGCAAAATATCACGCAACTCAGGCTTGTCCGGCAAGTGGCGATAGCGCTGCTGTAAAAAAGTATCTAAAAGCACAGGGTAATGTGCCAACTCTTTGGCAATCCAAGGACTGGCCGACAGCATGGGTATCAGCTCAATCGTTGCATTGGGGTTTTCTGCAATCATCACCAAATAGATAGAACGACGACAAATCGCTTCGAGCAATGTAATGAGACGCGGCAAAGCAGTATTGGCCAATTGCTGCTGCTCTTGATGAGCGAGTAACGCATGGATAATTACAGGATAAGCGTCATCCAACCGCTCACGAGCCTCATCGCTTAAGTTAGCGACCATCTTTGACTGCCAAAAATCTTGTAACAGCACTCGATTTTCTGCCGTTAACACATCATTCAATCGTGCAATCTGTTCATCAAGATGTTCGGGCTCAAGATTTGTGTCTTCATGATCCGGTACCTGACGTTCGGTCACCATACGCTCAAAGGGAACATTGACATTGTCTCGGTGGTGGTTAAGGGTATCTAACAGTGCGTTCCAATCGTCAAACCCAAGGGTAACTGCCAAGTTATGCTGCCACTGCGGATCATGTGGCAAACGCTGAGTCTGTTGATCATTAATCGCTTGAATGGCGTGTTCAAGCCGACGTAAAAAACGATAAGCGGCTTGGAGCTCTTGATAGGTAGTCCTCTCTAGATACTCAAGCTTATGTAATACCTGCATCGCTTGTAAACAAGATTTCACCTGTAATTGAGGATGCCTGCCACCATAAATCAACTGAAAGGCCTGCACAATAAATTCAATGTCCCTGATACCACCAGCACCCAGCTTGATGTTATCCAAATCCTCCCGCTGAGCGACTTGGTTTTGGATAAGGGATTTCATCTCCCTGAGCGCTGAAAAAGCACTATAATCCACGTAATAACGGAAAACAAAGGGTTTGATGAGCGCTTGTATCTCATCATAAAACGGCTGTTCTATCTGCCCGACTACTCGCGCTTTTAGCCATGCAAAACGCTCCCATGAACGTCCATGTTGAGAGAAGTACTTCTGCAATGCGGACAGATGAATGGCCAAATCACTACCATCACCCCAAGGGCGCAGACGCATATCGACCCGAAAGACAAAGCCATCAGCCGTCTTTTGATCCAGTAATTTAATAATACCTTGACCGAGCCTTGTCATAAACCGCTTATTATCTATGCTGCGCGTGCCTTTTGATTTATCACCGTTGGTTACACCGCGAGCCTGATGAACAAAGATAAGGTCGATATCACTCGATAGATTCAGCTCATGAGCACCAAGCTTACCCATCGCCATAATCGCCATATCATCAATTTGCACGTTACCTTTAGCATTGATAAAAGTCGGTTCGCCGTACTGTTTAATCAAATGCTGGTAGGTATAATCTTTGGCAAATGAGATACAGCCATCTGCAAACTCAGACAGCTCGTCGGTCAATTGCTCAAGTGCTATCAGTTGTAAGGCATCTTGCCAAATCCAGCGCATCATCAGCAGTGTACGTAGATGACGCAGGCCACTCATCACCTTCACTTCATCAGCAAGTTGGTAATTATCATCTAACGTATAATCTTGAATCAAATCATCGATTTGCTGCCGAGTTAAGGTTCGATCTAACGGGTAGCTGCGTAAAAACGTTTGGCATGAAACCGTTCGACTCTCCCAAATCTGATAAGCGAACTCGCTTGCCGTCTGCAATATTTGCAGCTGTTCGGCTGTATACTGACAATCTGTACCATGGGTCGCACGTGAAGGCATAGCGGGTGACATAGGGAACATAACTCCTTGCATAGAGTGATAAGACTACGTGAACTTAGCGCATAAGTTTATCGTTTTTTCTTACGAAGCAGTCACAGCATCAACTAACGATACGCAATATGTCAGTATTTAATATAAAACTACGTTTAATGACAGTGACCCTATTTGCTTTTGAGCACTTTATGGTAGCATAAACAACTTTAGCGCAGATGATTGAAAAGAGCTCTTATGACCACCATGACCCCATTGCTTCTGATTACTGCTGATCCTAGCCACCCACTTGCCCATTTAGCGCTACGCTATGCACGCGCTTACCTGATAAATGCCGCCAATAATAAAGATACCAATGACAATGTCACCTTAGATAATATCACCTTAAACGTGTTTTTTTATGGCGATGCGGCGCATACGGCCAATGGTTTACGCTGGCAGTCGGCGGATCAAATTAATTTGACCAAAGAGTGGCAAACGCTCGCTGAGCAGTTCCAGTTAGCGCTGCCTGTCTGTGTCAGTACTGCACTCAGTCGCGGCATTAGCGACACGGATAACAGCAAACGCCATCAACTTAATGGTGACAACCTTGCCACTGGCTTTTCACTGGTCGGACTGAGTGAGCTGGCGATGATGATGCAAGGCGACTGTCGTTTGATGCAGTTTTGATGACTTGCCGTGCAGACAGATTACATCTTATGATAATAATTGTCAGCGACCAATTAGATTAGGAATTAACCATGAAATTATTAATTCAGCTGCTCACGCCGACTGAAATGGCGAGTTATGAAGGCTGTGCGCTTGCATTAACGCTAGCGACCTTTGGTCATGAAGTACAGCTGTATTTGGATGCGCCTGTTTTTGGCTTGTTGATGCAGCCTGCGTCGCGTTTGCATGGCATGATTCAGTCGCTTGAGCTATATGACATGCCAGCCGCTTGGCTACCTGACGATGTCTTTAGCGGGTGGATCACGGGTATGCTGCCTATTGATTTGGCTTCACAATTGACATTGATACCTGAAGTGGTGAACGCTTCAGACTTTGAGCAAATACTACGCTTTTAGCCTCGCAATTTTATTTGTAATACTTTAAATACTAGGGCGTGTCCTCATTTTAAAAATAGAGATGAGAATGAGTACACATCTTATCCTAAATCTAGCAACGAATCGGACACTGTTATGGCAACTTTATATCAAATACACAGCACAATGGATACGCTCAGGCGCAGTGTCGATGAGATGTCACGGACATGGCGCACTGGTGACAGTATTCTCTTGCTTGGTAGCACCGTGGCTTTTATCAGTTGGCTTGATGCCTATTTGAGTGACAGTGAAATACAAGGCATCGCAAATATTTATGCCTTAGCCGATGATGTGGCGCAGCTGAGTAACAATACCAGTGCGAAGCTCAATCTAGAAACCAAGTTGAGTGGGCTGTTAACGGATGAAGAATGGGTCAATCTAACTCAGAGTGCCAATTTTAGTAATAACAGTGTTAGTAATACCGATGCTAATAATGCGGGGTTTGACAAAGTAGTGACCATCGCCCTATGAATAACGATAATACGATCAATCACGATATAACCAATCATGATATAACAGCGGCAATCAACGTTGAATTAGATCAAGACGGTCATTTATGTGACCATAATATCTGGACCCCTGATGTCGCTCAGCAATTGGCCGATACTCTAGAGGTGCATCTAGAAACTGAGCATTTAGAAATTTTACAACAGGTACGGGCATTTTTTACTCAGTTTAATCACGCACCAGCCACGCGCCCACTGATTAAATGGTTACAGAAAACCTTACCCGAGCATGATATCAGCAATCAGAAACTGCAGCAGTTATTCAACACTGGCTTGGTTGCCCGCCATGTCAATCGCCTTGCCGGTCTGCCCAAACCACCCAACTGTTTATAAGATATATGGCTTATAAGATATATGATTGCTAAGGTGTTATGAATGGCGATGAATACCTGAATGTTGGATCATCGCCTGCAATCAGTAAAAAATGCATGGCTACTTTGGATCATATACCGTTAAGGTTTCATAGCCAATACTACGACCTTCGTCACCAGTGAAGCCTTGCTGACGCCAGACCTCATACAGACATATCGCCACACTATTCGATAAGTTCAAACTGCGTGAATCAGCCAGCATAGGCAAGCGCAACCAGTGATCAGCGCCGATATCTTCACGTATATCATCTGCCAGACCTGCTGTTTCAGAGCCAAATACTAAGGCGACATTAGGTATCTGCTCAGGCATCAGAGCACGATCAGATTCGGCAGCCATCTGTTGTCCACCAAAGTCATAGTCATAAAAAGGCTTGCTCAGTTTGGTGGTCAATGCTGTGACAATATGACAATCCGCTGCCTGTAGCGCCAGTTTTGCTGTCGCCCAATCATCATGTACTTGTAGGTGCGCGTATTCATGATAATCCAAACCTGCACGCCGCAGCTTTTTATCATCAAGCTCAAACCCTAATGGCCTGACCAAGTGTAGCTGCGCGCCCGTGTTGGCACATAAGCGGATAATATTGCCCGTGTTACTAGGCATTTTTGGCGCTACCAACACAATATGGGTGGTCATATCGACTCCTTAAGTCGTCAAATCTGCGTATTATCGTCGATCCGAGATAACGTGGACAGACTCTACTAAAATGATGGTTATTTGAATTTCTGAGCAAAAGGTAATTAAAAGTTACAGTTTACTGCCAATAATTACATTTTGATACTTTGCACAGTTTTTAACTTTCACTATGATGTCTCTAACGGATATCGAGATAGTATTTATCTATTATTATCTTATCCAATAACCCCTCAGTGAGGCTCAAGCCTAATGCTTAGAGTATCACTGTTATTATTTATAACGACCCATTTTTGAGGATTCTATTATGAAAAAATTAATCATCGCATCTTTAACTGCTATGTTTGTTCTAACTGGTTGCAACACTTTTAAAGGTTTGGGCCAAGACGTATCAAGCGCTGGCGAAGCTGTTACTGGCGGCGCACAAGACGTACAAAATAAAATCTAAGTATTGATTTTTTTGCGTATTTGAAAGGCTTATCATTTATGTGATAAGCCTTTTTTTATAACTTTATTTTTCGATCGTAAAGACTGACATTAAAGACACCATGAATATCTCTAATTATAAAAAGGCTCGCAATATCTGATTGAGATAACGTTGACCCAATAGCGTTGGCTGTAGCCGCTCAGTATTGTCTACCAGCAATCCCTGAGTACTCAATTGCGCCACTTGTACAGCAATATCATCGTAACTCAGCCCTGTCCTTGCGGTAAACATCGACCAAGCGACGCCATCATGTAGACGTAGCGCGTTCAGCATAAACTCACTCACCAACTCCTCACTGTCAATTTCCTGCCAACCCACCATTTTTGGTGCGTTTCGTTTAACAGAAGAGTCAGTGTTATCTTGATAATCCACATAATCTTTAGGCAATCGTGATTTACTAAAACGATAAATACCAGAATATGCTAGCAAGTCATTCTTTAAGCCATTCTCTGTTAATGCTGATGCTTCATGAGCAATCGTTACTTTACCATGTGCACCCGCACCAATCGCTAGGTAGTCACCAAATTGCCAGTAATTAACATTGTGACGGCATGCTTTATCTGACGCGCCTGCCCACGCGGATACTTCGTAATTGCGGTAGCCCAAATGTTGCAACAACGCTTGACCTGCCTGCTCAATATCTGCCAAGTTATCCTCATCTGGCAAAATCGGCTGGCTACGGTAAAATACAGTATTGGGCTCAATCGTTAATTGATACCAAGAAATATGCGTCGCCCCAGCATCATGCGCCATCTGGATATCGTTCAGCGCCTCATTCATCGTTTGCTGCGGTAGCCCATGCATCAAATCGACATTGACTCGCTCAAACCCAGCCTCGCGAGCCGCACGAATCGCTGACAATGCTTGTGCAGGGTCATGTATGCGACCAAGGGTTTTGAGCTTATCAGCAGCAAAGCTTTGTACACCTATCGACAAACGATTGATACCCACCTCTAAATATTGGAAAAAAGGCGCATGCTCAAGCGTGCCCGGATTGGCTTCCATCGTCACTTCAATGTCATCAGCAAACTTAAAGATGTTACGTAGGCCAGTAAACAATCGCTGGTATTGCGCAATGGGTAGCAGTGAAGGCGTACCACCACCGATAAAAATCGAACTGATTTCACGCGCTTGGGTTAACGACTGCTGCATGGCGGCATCTGACAGCAGCGCATCCACATATTCGTCATACATAGATAGCTGCATATCCATCGGCAGCTCATGCGAATTAAAATCACAATAGGGGCATTTTTTGACACACCACGGGATATGAATATAAAGCGCCAGCGGGATGGCGCTTACCTGTATCCCACTCGCAGTATTATTAGAGATGCTGAGATTATCAGAAAAATGAGCAGGTGTAATATTTGACATAAACGAAGGTATCTATAAAAAAGGTTACATAAATGGATGACTGCTGTCACTAGCAGAAAGTAGCGCTAGGATAACGGCTAATGTAATTAAAAAAAAGGCTATCTTAAAGAAAAGCCGATCAATAACAAAACCAGTCACAAATATGCATGTTAACCCTGTATTTTTATAGGCAAAATAGTGAAGAATGATGGCATAAAATGGCATTGTATTAGATGACATTGCATACAGTTATATTGCAAATAATGAATGGCTAATAATGATAAATAGGATAAAGATATGGCTTATTGGTTAATGAAGTCCAACCCCAAGTTTTTTGGTATTGATGATTTGCAACGCCTAGAGACAGACAGTTGGGATGGTGTACGCAATTACCGCGCTCGTAACTTCATGCGTGACGAGATGCAGGTCGGCGACAAGGTGTTCTTTTATCACTCTAGCGCTAAGCCGTCTGGCGTCGCTGGCATCATGACGGTAAGCAAAGCAGGCTACCCTGACCCTTGCCAGTTCCATCCTGAGCACCGTCATTACGATCCTATTGCCACCGAAGATGAGCCACGATGGTATATGGTAGACGTCACTTTTGAGCAAGCATTTATTGATATTCTACCACTATCAGCCCTTAAATTTTTACCCGCACTTGAGGATTCATTATTAATGAGAAAAGGCTGTGAGCAACTTACCGTGATTCCACTAGACGCCAAACACTGGTACGCCATTATGAATATGGCAGAAACCCTTCATCTACTATCTGAGTAACCAGTGGTTAGATAGTAACGATTGAGTAAGGTTTTTAGTGTTATCAACGAACACTTATTGATGCGCTTCCTGCAAAAAATTTGCTATATTTGCCATTTATGCTCAACAATTCATTTCTCGATTTTCTTTATCACACCTTTATCCCCATTATCAGGACCCGCTTATGAGCGCACCCAAACTGCTATTATCTGTATTAACTGTCAGCATATTCAGTCTTACCCTTAGCGCCTGTGGCAGTGACGGGGACAAGGTCAAAGAGGAATATGACCGAATAGAAGATCAGGTGAAAGATGAATATGATCGTGTGGAAGACAAGGTCAAAGAGAAGTATAAAGAAGTCGAAGATAAGCTGAGCGATGATGAAAAATCCATGGCTGAGATTTTGGAGTCGGTATTTTTACCAGAAGAATCACTCGATAATTTCTTGGATAAAATAACCCCAGAAGGCGGTCGCGGTGGTTTATATGTCGGACACTTCATTGAGATTGAAGATGGTGACAACGACGATATCGATATCGGTGCCGTCTACTTTGACATCAGCAAAGATGGCGCTGGCAGCGTCGATGGTAGCGTTAGTTATCAGCAGCAAGCCTGCCAAGAAAATAACACTTTGGGTATCAACTCAGCCATTAAGGTTGACAACTATATCGCGGGTAAAATAACAGGCAGTCTCGATACGTTAGCGTTTTTAGACATTAAATATGTCAATGATTTGGGCATAGAAACACCCAACTTATTAACCACCTTTGCGGGGAGCTTTGAGGAAAAAGAAGCAGGATCACCTTGGAGAGGTAGCTTTGAGTATCAGGATGGCCTTGGCGGTAAAAAACTGACCAGTAGCGAAAAAAATTGCAACGTCACCTACACCATCAGCGATCGCTCTAATTTTAAGACTTACCCACTTGATTATAGTCTGGGCAAAATGACTCTTGATGTCATCGGTAATGGCAGTCAAAAGACCGTCACTTGGCAAAATCCTGCCAATACCAAGTATTTACTGGTCAGCCAAATTGATGTCAATAAAGCCGAGTCTGGTGCCAATGGCTATGTGCAGAACGTGATATTAAGTAATCTTGAAACGCAGTTTGCCCCTGTCATTCTAGCCATGTCCACCAATTACGTGATTGTCGTGCAAGCATTTGATGCCAATAATACCTTGATTGGCTATCAAGCGGTGGTGCAAGATTTACCTGAGTCGCTATAAATGTCTGCTGATGTGCCTATAAGTTAGAATAGTTATCGTCCAGTGCACACTCTATTGAATCGATTACCTTTCACAGTCAGTTTTTAAGATCGATACAACGCTTTTAAAGCGTTGACATCATAGCGTGGCTTCTTTACCATTCTATTTATTTATGACCTGTCAATCCACTGCTTGGATTGACGGGTTATTTTTATTTTTGTGCCTGACTTTTTTTGCATACTCTGTCTATATGGGCTTGCTCATATTATTTATCGGAGTATTATCGTCGGCACGACTCCCCCTTTTACATCCAGCCAAAAAACTGGATTGGCTTGGTTAAACTTGCTTAGGGCGTGTCCTCATTCTCATTTGCTTTTCTGCTCAAATTTTTGGTCATGGTATGACCGTCTCGCTATTGTTTTGTTGATGGCAATATTTGCTCATCTATCATAATTACCGCAAAGAATAAAAAGTTGCTCACTATGGTTTTCCCATTATCTTTTAGAGATTTTAAAAGCTACAGCTTACGCTTAGGCGTGCTCGCGCTTCCTATTTTAATTACTCAGTTTTGCCAAGCAGCACTTGGTGTGGTCGATGCTATCATGGCAGGTCAAGTCTCCGCGCTTGATTTGGCTGCCGTCGCCGTTGGCTCTGGTATTTGGCTGCCGCTGTTTTTATTAGCCACTGGTACTTTAATCGCCACCACCCCTCTTATTGGTGAGGCGATTGGTCAAAATAAGCACCATCAAGTACCGCATATCACGCAGCAGTCTTTATGGACCGCTAGTGTCATTGGTATTATGGGCTTTATCATCGTTAATTTAGCACCCAATGTACTTGGGGTCATGGGTGTGCCTGAAAACATCCAACCGATAGCAACGCAATATTTGCATGGCGTGTCGTTTGGTTTTCCCGCACTGGCTGTCTATGCGGTACTACGCAGTTATTGCGAAGCACTTGGGCGACCTGAGCCGGTGACAGTAATTAGTATTATCGGACTACTTGCCGATATTCCCCTTAACTATATTTTTATCCACGGTCTGTTTGGTATGCCCGAAATGGGCGGCGCAGGCTGCGGGGTCGCAACGGCAATAGTGTTATGGATAAATGTTTTATTACTGGCGGCTTATACCAGCTTTACTAAGCGACAGCAGTTTGCCAGCACGCGCTTCTTTTATGCCTTTGCCAGTCCTAATCGTGCACAGATTAAAAAGCTCCTTAAACTTGGTATTCCGATTGGTATCTCTATCTTTTTTGAAGCCAGTTTGTTCAGCTTGGGCGCTCTCGTTATCAGTCCATTAGGTGAGCTCGCAACCGCATCGCATCAGGTGGCATTAGCGGTGACCTCCCAGCTGTTTATGATTCCTATATCGGTCGCTATGGCACTGACAATCATGGTATCCAATCGTTTTGGCGAAAAAAACCTCCTGGCGTTACGTCAAGTGCAAGCTACTGGTCTTATCTGGACAGTATTGATTGCACTCACGTGTATGCTTGGTATTTGGCTATTTAGGCCACAATTGGCAGCCGCATTCTCTGATAATCCAGCCGTTATCACGCAATCTATGCATTTACTTATTTTTGCCCTTGGTTATCAGCTATTCGATGGCTGGCAAGTCAACGTCGCTGGTATATTGCGCGGCATGCAAGACACCACGATCCCAATGTGGGTCACGTTGTTTTGTTACTGGCTGGTGGCATTGCCACTCGGTGTTTATTTGGTGCGCTTCACCGATATAGGCGCACAAGGGTTTTGGATGGCATTAATCACAGGTTTATTCTTATCGTCTATTCTACTCACCCTACGCCTGCGCTATCAACAAAAGCGTCTGACGACGATGTGGGGTTAATGCATCAGCTATACTGATGTAAATGCAGTATCTACTAACCATGACTAGCGCTACATGGTCACATAGACTATGATAAATCATTAAGCATTTCTTACTCGTAAGAAATGCTTACGTCATAATATGTAAAAAAACTCAGTTAACAACTGTACATCGATTGCTCATTGCCATGAATATAGGTATCATTAGCAATTACCTACACAATATTTAGTTACACTATTTCTTGAAATTAGTAGAAGGCAAAATTAAAACTATGGATATTGAAAAAATACGCACCCTAATCGCCCTCATGGAAGAAAGTGAACTGGTTAATTTAGAAATCAGCTCAGATGATGAACACATCAGCTTAACTCGTCACTATGATGCGCCTGCACCGACCATGATGGCCGCACCTGCTGCTGGCATTGCCCCTATCACTGCTGAAGAAAAGCCAGCGGTAAAAGCAGGTAGCGTTGAGACATCACCGATGGTTGGTGTTTATTACTCAGCCCCTAGCCCTAATGATCCGCCATTCGTAAAGGTCGGACAAAAGGTGCAAGCTGGTGACACATTGGGCATCATCGAAGCCATGAAAATTATGAATCCTCTTGAGGCAACGCAAAGTGGTGTCGTTGACGAAATCTTAGTCGATAACTCTGAAGTGGTACAGTTTGGTCAACCCGTCATACGCTATAGAGCTTAACGACACTGTTTACCAACCTTTACCTCATTATGATAGAGATTTCGTTATCATTTGGCATTTTAGCTTGAGTTATTTTATCTTTATCGTAGCTCGATTTAATGGTGCCTAAAATAACGACTCTATCAATGACCGCCGCTTCGACAAGGATGACCCCATGATAAAAAAACTGCTCATCGCCAATAGAGGTGAGATTGCCCTACGTATCGTTCGAGCCTGCAAAGCCCTTGGCATAGAGACCGTCGGTGTCTACTCTACAGCTGATGCAAACTTGATGCACCTGCGCTTTGTTGATGAGGCAATCTGTATTGGCAAACCCAATGCCAATCAAAGCTATCTTGATATCAATACTATTTTAACCGCAGCTGAAATCACTGGTGCCGACGCTATCCATCCGGGTTATGGTTTTTTGGCTGAAAATGCTGAATTCGCTGAACGCGTCGAAGAAGCAGGTCTCACTTTCGTTGGTCCTAATGCTGACCATATTCGATTAATGGGCAATAAAGTCTCTGCCATTAATGCAATGAAAAAAGCTGGCGTACCGACCGTCCCTGGTTCAGTGGGCGCGGTAACGTTGCATAATGCTGAAGAGCAAGCACGCCATATCGGCTTTCCGTTATTGATTAAAGCCGCTTCTGGCGGCGGCGGTCGCGGCATGCGCGTGGTTGAGCGCTTCGAAGAAGTCATTGGTCAAGTACAAGCTGCTAAGCAAGAAGCTGAGCTGTGGTTTGGTGATGATACCGTGTATATGGAACGCTACCTACAAAATCCACGCCACGTAGAGATACAAGTGCTTGGCGATGGTAATGGTAATGCCATCCATCTATATGACCGCGATTGTTCATTGCAACGTCGCCACCAAAAAGTATTAGAAGAAGCCCCTGCGCCTGATATCCCTGATGATGTACGTCAGCCTATCTTGGACGCTTGCGTCAAAGCATGTGAGTTGGTGAAATATCGCGGTGCGGGTACTTTTGAGTTTTTATTTGAAAATAATGAATACTTTTTTATTGAGATGAATACTCGTGTGCAAGTTGAGCATCCGGTAACTGAGATGATTACTGGCATCGACGTGGTCGTCGAACAGCTAAAAATCGCAGCAGGCTACGGTTTGTCTTATCGTCAAAGCGAGATTGAGATTCAAGGCCATGCCATTGAATGTCGTATCAATGCTGAAGACCCAGCGACCTTTATGCCTTGTCCTGGCACAGTCACTCAGTTATTTGCCCCCAGTGGTGCTGGTGTACGCTTTGACTCGCATCTCTACCCGGGCTATGAGATTCCAAGCTATTATGACTCATTGATTGGCAAGCTTATCTGCCATGGTCAAACACGCCAGCAAGCCGTCTCTAAGACGCTGCATGCACTCGATGAATTGGTGATTGAGGGTATTAAAACCAATATCCCGCTGCATCGCGATGTCATTTTGGCAGATGACAATTTTATTCACGAAGCACAAAATATTCATTACCTTGAAAGAGAGCTTCTAACTGGCAATAAAAAGAACGCGGATGTATAACCTGCTTTGATTTATTGTTAAACACAAAAAAACCGCTACCTATTTAGATAGCGGTTTTTTTATGTTTCTATTTTAGGAAAAATGGTTTTAAGTTTTATAAATAAAGAAAATGCTACGGTAACACTCTATTAAAATTCATAAAGCATTCATTACCATCAGGATCCGCACACCATTGCATTTGGTTGCCATCGTGGTTTAAAAACGCAATCAACGCTTCGTCAGTTTGGTCGATTTGGTTACCTGAACAATCTACCTCATTGTTGTCATAGACTGTTTTTAGCGCAATAATGGGCAGCCCTTCTTCGCGGTGCGTGATTAGGTAACGACCATATGTCCACTCTTTGCCACTCACTGCCCACATCTCATTATCAGCCGCAAAATTATACAGCTCGCGGCACTGGTTTGCTTTTTTAGCAGAGACCTTTAACTGGTTGTTGGTATTTGGCTTAATATTAAGGACGCGCTTTTCACTTTGCACAAGGACACCGCCTTCTGTGCCAGCAGTCACTTCTGGCTCATCACTTTTTGTCTGGTTCAGCTCTTTAGCTACAGCTTGTCTGGCTTTGGCTTCTTTGGTCATCGTGATACTACTGTCTAAGTCGATTTCCCATTGTCCCGCGATAGCTGGGCTGATATGAGTGGTAATAGTCGGTTTAGTGACCACTTCGCCATTTACTGGCAATGACGCCAAAATAGCAGCCAATGAAAATGAAGCAAGTGAGATAGGTTCCATAATTAACCTTTTGTTTATAATAATATAATAGTATGAGTTATGTACATTAGCGTAAGTCTTAGACATCAAAAACACAAGTAACATTATGCTATTAGTCGCGATGCTTTAGCCAACTGCAAGATAGGCGATAGTTATAAATGTCTACTTCCTGCATATAGAATGTCGTTTTTCATGCAAAAAATAACGCCATCGCTTTACTTGCCAAAGACAAGAAGCGACAGCGTTATAGCGACAAGTTATTAAGACGATCATAAAAACATTAAGCAGTGGCAGTACTAACTGCTTGAGCAAACGCTGATAATGCGCCTTTAAGCATCGCTGATACAGTACTGCTACAAGTGCCAATGCCAGAATAAACCTCACCATCTACATTTAGTTGGATATAAGCCGCCGCATTCGCATTGGTTTTGTTGTCATTATTGGTATCATCATCGATGCCATCACCGCTATTGTGCTGCGGATTAATCGCATGCTCAGCGTAATTAATAACATGGATAGATTTACCAGTATGCTGGGCAAGGCCGTCTATAAACGATGATAATGGACCATTACCAGTGCCATCAATATTAATGATGTCCCCATTCATTTGTACTTGACCATTAAAGTAGACTTCACCGCCTTTATTATTGACCGTATAATCTAATAGCTCAAAACTGCCTTGCTGTAGATACGTGTCTTCAAAGGTCTGTAAAATTTCATCATTCTGCAATTCACGAGCAGCTGATTCAGCTTGCTTCTGTACCACGCCGCTGAAGTCAATTTGCATCCAGCGCGGCAAATTAAAGCCATAGTTGCGCTGCAAGATATAAGCCACACCGCCTTTACCAGACTGGCTATTGATACGTACCACATCCTGATAACTACGACCAATATGCGCCGGATCAATTGGCAAGTAAGCCACATCCCAAACGTTATCCGTCTCGTTTTGATGCTTTTCGTTATAGTCGAGAGATTTTTTGATGGCATCTTGATGTGAGCCACTAAAGGCCGTAAAGACCAATTCGCCGACGTATGGATGACGCGGATGTAAGGGCAAATTGTTACATTCGCTGACCACTTGTACAATTTCGCTCATGTTACTAAAATCAAGCTCTGGATCGATACCTTGACTAAACAAGTTCATCGCCATGACCATGATATCCATATTACCCGTGCGCTCACCGTTACCCAATAGCGTACCTTCGATACGATCGGCACCCGCTAACACCCCAAGCTCTGCTGCTGCAACCGCACAGCCACGGTCATTATGTGTATGCAAGCTGATAATGACATGCTCACGCTGGGCAAGATGACGGCAGAAATACTCGACTTGGTCGGCAAAAACATTGGGCATAGACGCTTCAACCGTCGCTGGCAAGTTTAAAATTACTTCCTGCCCTTGTTGTGGTTGCCATACTTCACAGACCGCATCACAGACTTCTACGGCATATTCAGTTTCTGTTTGACTAAAGCTTTCTGGTGAATACTGGAACACCCACTCTGTTTCTGGGTATTTAGCCGCATATTCAACCAATAATTTAGCACCAGTAACAGCAATTTCTTTAATCTCAGCTTTGTCTTTACCGTAGACCTTTTCACGTTGGATACGGCACGTTGAATTATAAACATGGACAATCGCACGCTTCGCGCCTTTCAATGACTCAAACGTACGGGCGATCAAATGCTCACGAGCCTGTACCAATACCTGCAAAGTCACATCGTCTGGGACGTGATTTTCTTCGATAAGTTTACGAGCAAAATCAAACTCAACCTGCGCCGCTGATGGAAAGCCAATTTCAATCTCTTTAAAACCAACCTCAACCAACGTTTTAAAAAAACGCATTTTTTGTTCGATCGTCATCGGGTCAATCAGTGCTTGATTGCCATCACGCAGATCCACACTTGCCCAAATTGGTGACTTTTCAATCGTTTTGCTTGGCCAAGTACGATCTGACAGCGATGGCGCAAAAGCAAATGGACGATACTTTTTATAATCAAAAGCGGCATTTTTGGGTGTAATCTTTGCAGTCGTTGAGGCTACAGTGCGTTTGGCTTGGTCAGACATAATCAATCCTTAGATGATATGGGAATTTATGTTTTTAGCTGGACGGCTGGTGATTAGATCAATGTTTATCATACGAGATAACCAATGTTTATACCATAATAATATCAGAGTTTATGCAATAGAAATCAGCTTTCTTTGATAATATATGGCGCTATTTTAGTGAAAAAATACAATTTACTCAGTATAATTAGCTGAATTCACTAACAAAGCAACAGATTATGCCAAACAGTCATCTTGATAGTCCACATTTAACCGATATTGATGAGATCGATCGACAGCTCTTGCGCGTATTGCAAACTCAGGCACGCATGAGTATCACCGAGCTTGCCGAACGCGTCAACCTGTCAGCCACGCCTTGTGCACGCCGTATTAAACGCTTAGAAGATGCTGGTATTATCACGGGTTATCACACCAAAACGGATGCGCAGAAACTTGGCTACCCGCTCGCTGTCTTTATTGCGATTAGTATGGATCGCCATACGGCTGAGCGTTTTGAGCAATTTGAGCGTAAGATTCAGAGCTTTGATGAAGTCATTAGCTGTAGCATTGTCACGGGTCGTACGGAAGACTACCTTATCAAGGTAAGAGTACGCGATATGGCACATTATGAGGAGTTTTTATTACATAGGCTCAATCGTATCGAAGGTGTCGCTCAAGTGCATACCAGTTTTGAGTTGCGAGAAATATTTAATCGTAGTGTGGTTTAAATGGTAGTCGGTGGCTGTCGACGAAACAATAGCAACAGCACCAGTCCAACCATCAATCCAGCGGCGGCAACGAGTAGCCCTGCGTTGAAATTGTCGTCCTGCCCTGCCAATGCTACCGTCACCAATGGCCCCAAGAACTGACCCAATGCATAAGCCAAAGTTGCCAATCCTATCAGCAAATTTGAGTAAGCAGGATTGATATTTTTAATCAAAGTGAGCGTCATCGAAACCATACCCACAAAGGTCAAACCTAAAATAGCAGCATTGCCGTACAAACCAATAGCGCCGTCGAACCATATGGGCAGGCACATCCCAAATGCTTGTAATATCGTTAAGCCTATTAACGTTTTAATTTCACCAATTCGCTTGGCAAGTGCGCCCCACAGTGGATTTGATAACATCGCAAATACACCAACGACTAGCCAAATGAGCAATCCAGCGTACGTCTGCGTCGTGAGGCGCTGTGCTGCCATGACTGGCAAAAAAGTCGCAGAGGTAATATAACCAAAGCCTGCCAGTACATAGCTCGCTGACAGCAAAGCAATAGCCTTACGATGACCAGCAATGGCCTCATACAAAGCGCGCTTAAAGCTCAAATAGGTTTGATGCACTGACACGTGCTGTTTAAGATCAGTCTGCAGCAAGTCGGGACCCTGTGCTTGTCTTGGTTTTACCGCATAGAGTAGCCATACCAGAGGTAAGCTTGTAAAGCCTGCTACTAACCAAATGACATCAAAATGATAGCCCAATATTAACAACCACCACGTCAGTATGGCTGAGGCACTGATACCGACGCCAATACCTGCGTAGTGTACTGCCGACAGTACAGAGCGGCGTTCAGGACTTAAGCTTTGAATAACAAACGATGAGCTTAAAATCATCGCTACCCCGCTTGCAATACCTGCGATTAGACGAATGAGATACCATAGAGTTAATGACATATCAGGTACGACAAGTAGCATCGTTGTGACGACACTTATCATTGCCCACAGTGTCAGCTCTTGCCACGTCGAACGCTGAGGCACAAACATGGCGATGAGGGCACCGATAAAATAACCGATGTAATTGATAGAGGCAAGCCAGCCTGCAATCGTCGTTGAAATCGACAGTTGCACCATAATATCGGGCAAGGTGGCAGTAAAGAGGAAGCGTCCATAGCCCATGACGACTGCCATGCAGTACATACCGATACAGGCAATGGCAGCTTCATTGGTAATATGAGGAAAAGCACGGCTTTTGAAAGCAGTCATCATGACAGAGCCATTTTTGCGGCCATTAGCACACAATCCTTTGTGTTAGAGCATTCAAGAGCAGCAGCGGATTAATAATCAAACATACAAGCGAAAACTACGATACGTTTACTGTTGGTGGCATGGTCACATCTGTTTCTGTGTGTCCTAGCATTTGTACGCGTTGATCACTAAACATATCCATATCAGGTGCCAGCGTACGCATAAAGCGATCAAAATAGAGCATCTGCTTGGTCAATAAAGCAAAGTCACGTGGGAAATGAATACCATGGCGCTTACCGACTTCTACAATCTCAAGCATCATTTTATTTAACTCATCGGCTTGCTCTTTACTATTAAAAGGCACACCACTGGTAAAGGACTTGTCCTCCGCCATAATAGTCTTCATCATACGCTGCAAATCATTACCCAACGCCACTACATCGACTTTATTGCCACCATGGGTCATTTCCATATCAATCATATGGCGCGCCATCGCTTGATAGTCACTGTCCTGCATGGCTTGCATCATACCCATGCACGCACGCCAACTCTCAGCTTTTAGCTTACCGACAATACCAAAATCCAAGAAGCCGATACGACCATCGGTTAATAGCATCAAATTGCCCGCATGCAGGTCAGCATGGAAACTGTTGCACAGCATGAGACTGGCAAACCACGTATTCAAGGTATCCGCCATGACTTGCGCAGGATCAGCACAATACTGACGCATGAGCGACTCATCGACCATAGATACGCCGTACAAGCGGCTCATGGTTAATACACGCTTGGTCGTCAGCTCTTCATATACTTTGGGTGCTACCACGCGCGTATTGCCTGATACGGCTAAGAACTGCTGAAAATCGCGGATGTTTTGTGCCTCAGCGATAAAGTCCGTCTCGGCAAGCATGCGCAGGCGAATCTCATCGATAATCGGCGCAATACTGGCAAACTTCATCGACGGCATCAGAATCTCAAGTAATTTAGTCACCCCATGCAATACGCCCAAATCGGTTTGCATAATGGTCTCGACGTCAGGCTTTTGTACCTTTAATACGACTTCATCGCCATTATGCAACCGTGCCGCATGCACTTGCGCAATAGAGGCTGATGCTAGTGGCTTTGAGTCGATATGGGCGAACTTATCAGCGAGCGTCATGCCATCAACCGCCAACTCTTCTTTCAATACCTGCTCGATATAAGCATAAGACAGTGGCGTGGTCTGATCCAAACAGCTCTGGAAAGCTTTTACATATTCGCGTGGAAACAGTGACGGCGTACTGGCGATAAACTGACCAATCTTGATATAAGTCGTGCCCAACTGCTCAAACGTTTCTTTTAATAATGTGGCATCAGGCTTTTCACCTTTTGCCACTCTCAGCGCAGATAAACCTGCCACGCTGGCTGTTTGGCGAACACGGTTCATAACATTGAAGGTATGCTTTAATAAATGCGGACGATGAATTTTCATAAAAAAACAACTATGGTCATAAGAAAGGTTTTTGAGAATAGGTGATTGTAAATAATGACAAGTTACACAGCTCCTAATGAACAATCACTAATGACTACTACAGACAGGACACGCAGCATCTTGGCGATAGCCCATCAGCCGTTGCTGCATCTGGCTACCATCCCATATTAATAGCTTATTTGTCAGTGGATTTTTGGTTAATCCCAAATACTGCAGGGCAGTATTCGCTTGCAAATTACCCATGATAGCAGTGGTACTCGCTAGCACACCTGAGTTGGCACACGTACGCTCATCAGCCGCTGCATCAAGTACTACCGAACCAAACACGCAGTGATAACAACCAGTGTTTAGTTGCGGCTCAAACAGCGCCAACTGACCTTGCATCGCAATCGCTGAGGCAGATAATAGCGGGATTTTATAGCGCACGCTAATACGATTGATGACATCACGCGTCGCAAAATTATCGGTGCAATCTAAAAGCAAATCAGGCTTGCCTGTCGCCATATCGAGCAATTCATAAGCATTGTCTTCGCTTAATCTTGCAACTGTACCGCGAGCGGTAATTAAAGGATTAATACACTCTAGCATTTGCGCCGCTGTTAGCGCTTTAGTTTTACCGATATCCTCAGGTAAAAACAGCGTTTGGCGCTGCAAGTTGCTGGCTTCAATGATATCATCATCTATCAGATGAATTTGTCCAAGTCCTGCACGCACCAGCGTCTCAGAAGCAGGACAACCAAGCCCGCCTGCCCCTATCATGACTACACGAGCTGATTTTAAGCGTAGTTGAGCGTCAATATCCCAATCGTCTAATAATATTTGCCTTGCATAACGCAGCAGCTCTTCATCCAACAACTGCCCTTCATCTGATGTGTGCGCCATATTTATTACCAATAACCTATTATTAAAGAAGTCTACTAACAAAAATCTGATGACTTAATTTGACCCAGCGTAACACGATCATTACCACCATAATCTTGTACTGTACGCACAGATTCAAAGTCACTGTCTACAAACAACTTGCGAACGGCATCACCTTGGTCAAAACCATGTTCGATAGCCAGTAGCCCACCGACACGCAAGTATTTCGGTGCCTGTCCTACGATATGCTCTATATCGGCAAGCCCATGATTGGGGGCACTTAAGGCACTAATAGGTTCGGCTACAAGGCGTGCCAAATGCTCATCTTCCTCATCAATATAAGGAGGATTAGACACAATGACATCGAATAGCTGACTGTCATCAGTAGGCAAACTGTCATACCAACTGCTTTGTATAAACTTAATATCAGCGACGTCATTGATAGCCGCATTGTGCTCAGCTACTTTCAGCGCCTCTAGCGACAAATCAACTGCAACCACTTGCCAGCTATCGGATGTATGACCAATATCCTTTGACTTTAACTCATGCGCAAGGCTGATTGCGATACAACCTGACCCTGTACCCAAGTCAAGCAAGCGCTTCGGCTGATTATTACCTGCACGATTTGATTGAGTTGCTATCCAGCCTAATACTTGCTCAATCAACACTTCAGTATCAGGTCTAGGAATCAACGTATGCTTATTAACAGTAAATATCAGCGACCAGAACTCTTGCTGACCCGTCAAATACGCAAGTGGCATTCCTTGCTGCATCTTCGTTACACCTGCATTGAATTGCTCAAATTCGCTGTCTGTTAGCTGATAACCTTCATCTGTCATCAACGCTATCGCAGGCTTATCAACGACATACAACAGCCAGTCCGTTAGCCAAAATGACGGTAGCTTGCTGTTCTCAGCCTCATTCATCCATTGCTGGATGTGCTGCTTTATCTGACGAATATTTGATGCGGTCATATATAGTTCTTAAAAATAACGTACATAGCGAATAATAAGATAAAAACCAGATACAACCACCGCTCTGAAACACGTGGCCGCTCTTTGGTATCACTTAAGTTTGGATTAGACTTGGATAACTTATCCCCCATACCATTACTACTGTTTCCATCACTGTTGTCATCATCACCATAAATGTCGTCGTTGTCACCAATGACGATATGCTTATCGACATAGTAAATCAGCGCTAGAATCGGAATACCAATCGCAAAGGTAAAAATGAAGAAAAATGGATAGCCCATATTATCGACGATAGCACCTGAATAACCGCCCATCACCTTGGGAATGAGCGTCATTAATGAAGAAAAAATCGCATACTGCACTGCCGTAAAACGAATAGACGTTAGAGCAGATAAGAAAGCAATAAACACGGCACTCGCCAGCCCTGCGGCTAAGTTATCAAATATGACCGCAACATACATAAATGGCAAACTGCCTGGGTTGTAAGTTAGTAGTACAAACAACAAATTGGTCGCACACGCAAGAATTGCCCCAATCATCATGGCATGCATCATACGGAAACGCTGTGCCAATAGCCCACCTAAGAACCCACCTGCAATTGCCATAATCACGCCGACGAGTTTCACTGCATTGGCAATGTCTGTTTTACTAAAGCCCATGTCTTGATAGAAGACGTTGGAAATAACGCCTGCCACAATGTCTGAGATACGATATAGCCCAATGAGCGCCAATAGTAATAACGCCTTTGTGCCATAGCGTCTAAAAAAGTCCAGGATCGGCTCGACCCAAGTTGCCATGGCTACTTCTTTTTTCACCAACCCCACTTGTACCAATGCATAACCTGCTACTATCGCTACACCCAAGCTTATCAGCAGATGCAATGTTTCAACAAAGAAGCTGGAGAATGCTCCTTCAAACTCTGGCAGTACTGGTCCCATCAATATATAAGCGGCGATAAATGCGATCACAGAAAATACGAATAGCGCCACCAATCTCACATAATCTTCACGAGTTTCCGCAACCAATGGGGCTTTATTAATAATTTTTGGTTGATTGATGATGAAATACAACAACAACAACGGTGCGCAAGCGACCAGTGCCAAAAAGTAAAACTTAATCGCTGGCATGACCATTAACGGTATCATCGCCAATGTGCTATCGAACACTGTATTAATCAAAATATTGATCAGATAAATAATGCCAAAAATCAGACCTGGGATAAGTAATAAAGCAGAATAAATAAGAAATACTTTTAAATTGCCCTTTTGCTTTTTACTTTGCAACGTTTCAGCCGTTGGCTCATAGCTGGCAAACGTGGTTAATACTCCTAAGGTCATGACACCTGCCATAATGTAGTAAGTATTTCGCCATGCCTCATAACTATAAAAAGTCTCATTCGAGCCAAAAAAATCTGCCAAATATAACGCGCCTGCCCCCGCAACGATCATGCCGATACGATAACCCGACACATAAATAGAGGATAGAATGGACTGCATCGATGGCGGCGCAAGCTCGATGCGGTAAGCATCAATCACGATATCTTGGGTGGCAGAAGAAAAGCCAAGCAAAACCGCAGCGCCTGCCATGTAGACTAAAACGTCTTCACTAACTGGATTAACATTTGCCATCAAAAAGATAGCCAATATGATAAGCAGCTGTGATACCACCATCCAACTGCGACGACGACCCAACCATTTAGTCAAAAATGGCACAGGAAGCGCATCTATTAATGGCGCCCAAATAAATTTAAACGAATAACCCAGTGCCGCCCAGCTAAACATGGTCACAACACTACGATCAATGCCTGCCTCTCTAAGCCAAAGTGATAAACTTGAAAAAATAAGCAGTATAGGAATACCCGCTGAAAAGCCCAAAAACAACATGATAATGACACGAGGGTCTAAATAAGCCTTTGCAGCCTCTCCCCATGATTTTTTGACAGCTGGTTGATTGGGTGGCACAGATTTGACAGCAGACATAATCGCTCACTAGCACTTAAGAAAAAGAACACAACCGCGCACAATTTTTATCAATCATTAGCATCATCTATCGGTAACTGATACTGATAAATAGCACTGATAAACGGGATCGATAAAAATTGCTTAACGTTGCACAAATACAGCCATTACAACAAAATTGAATTATGGTACTTGAGAACGCTGACCTTGACTAGACATTCTAACGATATTTTTGCATTAACCGTTGTTTCTACTGGTTAATAAAACCTAGCTTATAGACTAGGGTTTACTTTCATATTGAGCATGGGTATAAAAATAAGGAAAATATCGCATTTTGCATCACAACCGTTTTATATAAACCTCTTTCTCTTGTGATTAGCCAATTATTATGCTGATAAGTTATTAATAATTCATGATTTAACAACCAGAAATTCTTGCTACATTCTTACTTTTATATATTCATAAATTGAAACGTTATTTGATATATCATTTATTTTATAAAACAACGCGTTTGTATAAATCGCTTCCCTAAATCAATCATTATTCTATATGCTAGAGATGACAAATAATTTTTGCAAATAATAGTAAATAACACACTCGATTGCCATTTATCTGATTACTGCCTAGGAGCCACATGATGACTAACTCAAACTCAACATCAGATGCTGCAAGTAACACCACTTATGATAAAGGAGATGGTCATGGACCAACCATTCATAGTGAAAATGTAGATACTTCGCACGAGCCACAACGTCCAAGCATGGGTGGCTGTCCTGTCATGCACCAAGCACATACTACGAACGCCTCGGCAGCAACCGACTGGTGGCCGAATAGCTTAAACTTAGATATCTTGCATCAGCAGGATCACAAAACCAATCCAATGGGTCCTGACTTTGATTATGCAGAAGCCTTTAAGCAATTAGATTTAGAAGCCGTCAAGCAAGATTTAAAAAATCTAATGACTGAGTCACAAGCATGGTGGCCAGCAGATTGGGGTCATTATGGTGGGTTGATGATTCGTATGGCTTGGCATTCTGCCGGTACTTATCGGCGCTCTGACGGCCGCGGTGGTTCTAACACTGGTAATCAACGCTTTGCGCCATTAAACAGTTGGCCGGACAATGTCAACTTGGACAAAGCACGTCGTCTATTATGGCCGATCAAGAAAAAGTATGGTAATAAACTTTCTTGGGCAGATTTGATGATCCTAGCGGGTAATATGGCTTATGAATCTATGGGCTTTAAGACGTTAGGTTTTGCTGGTGGACGCGCTGATATTTGGCATCCAGAAAAAGATATCTATTGGGGTTCTGAGCGTGAATGGCTTGCTGCTACTAAAAATCGTTATGAAGATGATGATAAGCGTGAATCGCTAGAGAATCCTTTAGCCGCTGTGCAAATGGGCTTGATCTACGTCAACCCAGAAGGTGTCGATGGCAACCCTGATCCAATCAAAACAGCACAAGACATCCGCACCACTTTTGCTCGCATGTCAATGAATGATGAAGAAACGGTCGCCTTGACGGCTGGTGGTCACACAGTTGGTAAATGTCATGGTAATGGTGACGCTACCTTATTAGAAGATGAGCCAGAAGCGGCTGACATCAAAGAGCAAGGTCTAGGTTGGCGCAACCCTAAAGGCACAGGCAATGCTGGCGATACCGTCTCAAGTGGTATCGAGGGCGCATGGACCACGCATCCAACCCAATGGGATTATGAATATTTTGAGTTATTGCTAAATCATGAGTGGGCACTGACTAAGAGTCCTGCTGGTGCTTGGCAATGGGAACCTATCGATATCAAGGAAGAGGATCGTCCTTTAGATGCACATGATCCAAGTGTACGCCACAACCCAATCATGACCGATGCTGATATGGCAATGATTAAAGACCCTGCTTATCGTAAAATTTCAGAGAACTTTCATCAAAATCCAGAATATTTCGATGAAGTATTTGCAAAAGCTTGGTTTAAGCTTACCCATCGTGATTTGGGGCCAAAATCTCGCTATTTAGGGGCGGATGTGCCAAGCGAGGACTTCACTTGGCAGGATCCAATTCCACAAGGCAATGTTAATCTGAGCGCTGATGATATTGCAATCTTAAAAGCACAGATACTAGGCAGTGGTATCGACCATCGCGAATTTATTATTACCGCTTGGGATAGCGCTCGTACATTCCGCGCCTCAGACTATCGCGGCGGCGCCAATGGTGCACGCATTCGTTTAGCCCCGCAAAAAGACTGGCTAGGTAATGAGCCTGAGCAATTGGCTCGCGTACTTGAGGCGCTCACTGACATTCAAACGAACTTTGATAAAGACGTCAGCATCGCAGATTTAGTGGTACTCGCTGGTAACACCGCCATTGAAAAAGCAGCAGCTAATGCAGGCATTCAAATTGAAGTGCCATTCGATGCGGGTCGTGGCGATGCGAGCGATGAGATGACTGACACAGAAAGCTTCTCTGATTTAGAGCCACGACATGATGGCTACCGTAACTGGATCAAAGGCAGCTATGCCATATCACCTGAAGAGATGCTATTAGATCGTAATCAGCTGATGGGCTTGACTGCACCCGAAATGGTCGTTTTAATCGGTGGTATGCGTGTCTTGGATACCAACTACGCTCAGAGCCAACAAGGGATCTTTACTGAGCGTGCTGGGACACTTAGCAATGACTTCTTTGTGAACTTGACAGACATGAGCTATTCTTGGCATCCCGTTAAGACAGACAATAATGACGCCCCTGCTCTCTATGAAGTGCGTGAGCGTGCTACTGGCAATGTAAAATGGCAAGCCAGCCGCGTAGACCTAGTGTTTGGCTCAAACTCCATACTACGCGCTTACGCTGAGCTTTACGCACAAGACGATAACCTAGAAAAATTCGTTCATGACTTTGTAAATGCTTGGAATAAAGTGATGAATGCGGATCTTTTTCGCTAAAACCCACTGAAATAGATACGCCTTTATCTTAAAAAAGCCCTCTTTAATCGAGGGCTTTTTTATTGTAATGGTTTGCTTCTAGCAACGGACAAACGACTTATTCTATATTCCAAATAAATATAAATAGATAACCATTAAGTATATACAAGAATAAACACTTTGTTTTACACTACCTTCTTACTGCATATTTGTACATTTTCACTTTTGTATACAGACAGGGTTTGTATATTTATACAATAGGATTTAGTTATGGCAATCGACGTAGTGGTCAATCAGCGGCATTTACAGATTCAGCTCAAGCAGTTGGAGACAGTATGGCATACGGTGATTAATGGCTATAACTTAAGTCAGGCGGCGACCGTACTGCACACCAGTCAATCTAGCCTATCAAAACATATTGCGGCACTTGAAAATCAGCTCAAAACGGAAGTATTCGTCCGTCAAGGCAAACGCCTAACGGGTCTTACGACCATGGGCACAGCACTAATGCCGCATATCGAATCTATCTTCGCCGAAATCCGTACGATTGAAAACCTAAGTCTCGATTTTAATAATCCGAATATTGGCACGCTGACGATTGCCACCACTCACACGCAAGCGCGATATGTATTGCCGCAAGTCGTCAAAGAGTTTAAAGAGCGTTTCCCCAAAGTCAACCTAATACTACAACAAGCAGATCCAGAGACCATCGCGCAGATGGTCATTCGCGGGCAGGCAGATATTGGCATTGCAACCGAGTCTTTACTTCATAACAATTATTTACGCTGCTATCGCTATTATGACTGGACGCATCGCGTCATTGTGCCAAGCGATCACGAACTGGCCAATCACGAGTCTGTGGATTTGCCGACCCTCGCTAGCTATCCGATTGTGACCTATCACGGTGGCTTTACGGGGCGCGGTGCGATTGACAAAACTTTTGAAGAAGCAGGATTGGAGCCAGATATCGTACTAGCAGCACTCGATGCTGATGTAATCAGTACTTACGTAGGTCTGGGCTTGGGTATCGGCATTATTGCAGAGATGGCGTTTGAACCGAGTCACTATCAAAATTTAACTGCGATACCTGTAGATCACTTTGGGCGCTTTACCAGTTGGATGGCGGTGCGTGATGATGCAGAAATTCGTCAGTATGGTCGAGCATTTATGGAACTGTGTCAAAAACAATTTAGCCAGTAAAGAACCATTCATTCATATTTTCACTAAACGTCAATGGCATCGTTATCAACAGATAATGATGCCATTTTCTATTCTCATTTCTACTCAAAATCAACTGCCGCGCATGTGATTATTATAACTCTACCCCATTATTAAGATTTGTTATCGTCTTAACTTCTGACCTTTATATTCAATAGAACCGCCCCATTATATGAACTATTGAACGACTAGTTACAGCAATATTGAATTAGCACTAGATTCTTGAGGTGCTGGTTCATCATTGCTGTTGCTAGTCTCTTTTATAACTAGCATCAAATACCAATATAACCATGTCGTTGAAAGGCGGCATCATAAAAACAGGTGATTTATGAGTAACGCTATTCCCTTATCCTTTTTAGATCTAGCACCCGTGCCTGAAGGTAAAACCATCGCTGAAGGCATTGCCCAAACGGTTGAGACAGCACAGCAAGCAGAAAAAGTCGGCTTAAACCGTTATTGGATGGCAGAGCACCATAATATGCCGGGCATCGCCAGTGCAGCGACGTCAGTACTACTAGCGCATATCGGCAGCCAAACCAAGCATATACGTATTGGTGCGGGTGGTGTGATGCTTCCGAACCATGCACCGCTCGTCATCGCTGAGCAATTCGGCACTTTGCAGGCATTATATGGCGATCGCATAGATTTAGGGCTGGGTCGTGCGCCGGGTACTGATGGCGCAACCTTTCAGGCACTACGCCGTCAGATGCAAGATGCTGATCGCTTTCCGCAAGACGTCCAAGAATTGATGTACTTTTTAGGGAACGGTACAGATAATAGCCCAGTACAGGCATTTCCTGGGGCAAAGTCAAACGTTCCTATCTGGATATTAGGCTCTTCTCTTTTTGGGGCTACGTTAGCGGCGCATCTAGGACTTCCTTATGTGTTTGCCTCACACTTTGCACCGCAAATGCTTGGGCAAGCGATTACAGCTTATCGAGAACAGTTCAGACCATCAGCCTATTTAGATAAGCCTTATGTCATGCTGGCAGCCAATTTATTACTCGCCGATGACGATGCTACTGCACAGTATCATTTTACCTCTGCGCAGCAAAGTTTCGTACGCTTGCGCCGTGGTGAGACAGGTCAAATGCCGAAACCTACTCACGATATGGACAGTATCTGGAGCCCTGCTGAAAAAATGATGGTGGATAGCGCATTGTCAGTGTCATTCATCGGCTCTGTAGAAACTGTCAAACCGAGACTAGCGGCATTCCTTGCCCAGTATCAGCCAGACGAGCTGATTGTGACGGCTAACGTTTACGATCAGGCAGCGCGCATGCGTTCACTGGAACTTACACCTGAGTTAAATTTATTTACTTTACAATGAAATCAGACACTTGCATAATTATTGATAAACCTTAGCTGGATGTTTGACATGGACGCAACTCCTATTATCGGTGCCTCACTGCTTATCGGCTCATCAATATTTATGTACATTGTTGCCTTTCTTGCGGTGATGGCTGTCGGTGGTTATTTGACCTACCGCACCAGCCCAAAGCGTAAGCAGCGGCGCGAAGACCAACGTAATAAAGACAATTCAAATTAATAACCGCTCTAAAAATATGCTGGGACTATAATTTAACGTCTAAAGCAATATAAAAAACCCTCTTTTCTTATTTAGAAAGAGGGCTTTTTTTGGCTTGCTACATAAGAAAAATACAGCAATCTTTACGTACGGTCACTATAAATGGCTTTACCATTCAACTGACGAGCCAAGATTTTTTTGTGCGGCTTGTTGTGCGACATATAGAGCGACTGCTGCATCAAAACTGGCTGCACCAACCGATTTAAATAACGTAACACCATTATTAGACCTAGCGGTTTTTTCTTGTAGCGCCCCAGTGACTAGCGCTTGTAAGTCACCACTGAGGTCGTCCCATGTCCATGCACAATCGATACTATCGTGAGCTTGGATCAAATCGCCCGCTTCATGACGACTGCCAACCAAATCATCGACGACGACCATGCGACTGTTTGCAATGACATCATTGCTTATCTCTTTCATTGAAGGCTGATAAGCACCGACTGCGTTGATGTGTACATCAGATTTAATATGGTTGAGATCAAACAAACCTTCTGTTGCGCGGGTTGCGACATTAATAACATCTGCATCACGGATAGCATCATTGATATTTTCGCAAACCGTTATAGTAACGTCCCATTGCGGATAATCACGAGTAAATTTCACTTTGAAAATCTCAGCGCCTTCCCTGCTTCTATTCCATAAATATACTTTTTTAATCTCAGGACGTACTGTCATTACCGCATGTAATTGCTCATAAGCCATGCCACCACAACCGACCACCGCCACACTTTGACAGTCAGCGCTTGCCATATATTTGGTCGCAATGCCTGACAATGCCGCCGTACGCACTTGGGTAATATAAACCCCATCCATAATTGCCAATATCTCACCAGTATCATTGTTTGACACGGTAATAATCGCCGTTGTGGTTGGTAAATTTCGGCTCGGATTATCAGGACAAATGGTGACCAATTTTACGGCTGTATACTCGTTCTTACCATCATAAATCGTCGCAGGCATTGATAAATGCGAACCTGGGCGATGAGTGTCATCTTCACTAAAAGTTTCAATGACCAAACGTTCAGGCGCTTTGATCCAATTGGGATGCGCTGCCTGTTTATGTAACAATGCTTCTATCGCCCCAATGGCAGATTGCATATTGAGATGTTCGGTCACGATTGCTTGGTTTAGTAATTGCAATTTGAGTACTCCTATTTATAGATTTACTATTAGAACATGTTTTATCACGCCAAAACGGCTACTACATTAATCCTAACCCGCGTAATATTGCCGCACCAATCGCCATTCCAAACATACCTACCACGGTGGTAAAAGCCAAAATATTAGCAGCTAACACATCATTGCCACCCATGGCTTTTGCCATTACATAGCTGGCGGCGGCTGTTGGTGAGGCTGCCATCAAAAACAACACACCCATATGCACACCTGATAGACCAAATCCCAATCCAATAGCGATGGCAATCAATGGCGCAACGACAATACGTCCGATACTCGCCTGCATTGACAGCCCTGAAGGGTGCAACATCGACTTCAAATCAATACTGGCACCGGCGCAAATCAATGCTAAAGGCAATGCCACCGCGGCCATTAGATCGCCAGTCGTATGAATCACACCTGTAATAGGCGGCAGCGGTGACGCTTTATAAACAAATGCTGCTACCAGTGCGATAATCAGTGGGTTGGTAAATAGTTTTTTGATAATCATGGTACTGCGACTGAGCCAAGTATCATCCACACTTTTGGATACACGGCTGAGAGTGATAACCGCTAAGATATTAAACAGTATCGTCACCACACCCATATAGACAGCGCCGATGCTTAAGCCACGTTCTCCGTAGGCATTAGCAACCGTTGCCAGTCCAATAATAGCCATATTACTCCGAAATATCCCTTGTACAAACACCCCTTGATCAGCCGGTTTGCTCACAAAATATTTGGCGTAAATCTCTGCACCTATAAACAAGATGAATGTCACCAGAATACCAGCCACTATCAGCGTGATTTGTTTGCTGTAATCGACATCACTATCAACGACGCTAAAAAAAAGCAAACAGGGTAAACAGTAATTAAAGACAAAGCTCGATGCTTGGTCAATAAAAGTCTGGCTCGCCTCACCGCGTCTCTGCATAAAAAAACCCAACCACATTAAGGCAAGGTTGGGTAAGACAATGGTAATAGCAAAGACAATAGCATCAATCATAAATAGGCTCAGTTCGTTAACAAGCCCATCATGATATGGACATCAGCGAGATAAATTGACAAGTAATCATTAAAATTTCTAACCTATAGTCAGAGCACTTTTAAACCGCTACGGTGTTACCCGCCCTAGATGTACTCAGTGTACTATCTGCGGTCGGTCGCCTTGTAGCTATTCTAAAATTCCTTGACTATAGTATAGAGACAAAATAGCAAGTAAGACAAGCGCCTGCTCTATTTTCTTTTAACAGCGGCTGTATTTTTAACAAACAAAAGCCCATAAAGATATATCGCTATGGGCTTTTGTTATACTAGTTATACTACTATTACGAATCTAGCGCGGCCTTTGCTTTTTTATGTTTTTTCACTGTCATGGCTAGCAATTGAACGGCCGCAGGCGTCACACCGCTCACGCGTCCTGCTTGAGCAAGCGTCGCAGGACGTATTTGCGTCAATTTCTGTACAATCTCATTTGATAAGCCTGATACTACTCTATAATCAAAGTCCAGTGGCAGCGCTGTATTTTCTAGGCGCTTCATCTGATCAATATCTTCTTGCTGACGGTCAATATAGCCTGCGTATTTGACAGAAATCTCTATCTGCTCACCCACTTGCGCATCTACTTGCGAATCAGTGATGGCAGCGATATCAGCAAAATGAATCTGCGGACGCTTGAGCAAATCAAAAGCAGTCGATTCTTTTGACAGCACCTCGCCCGTTTGCTCTGTGACTTTTTTGCCTAGCGCGTTGGCAGGGGTTGCCCACATATCTTTGAGACGTGAGGTCTCTGTGGCAATTGCTTCCATTTTTTGTTGGTAAGCCTGCCAGCGCACATCGTCAACTAGACCAAGCTTACGACCTGTTTCAGTTAGGCGTTGATCGGCATTGTCTTCACGTAATAGTAGACGATATTCTGCGCGGCTCGTAAACATACGATATGGCTCAGTCGTACCATGGGTAATCAAATCATCAACGAGCACGCCAAGATAGGCTTCATCACGGCGCGGTGTCCACACGTCAAACTCACTATTATTAGTCGTAACCAATGCCGCATTAGTACCTGCTAGCAAACCTTGCACGCCCGCTTCTTCATAGCCAGTCGTACCGTTGATCTGACCAGCAAAATATAAGCGATCGATGGACTTAGTTTCGAGCGTTGGCTTTAGATTTTGTGGATCAAAATAATCATACTCAATCGCATAACCGGGGCGGGTAATGTGCGCGTTTTCTAAGCCTTTCATACTATGAATAAACTCTAACTGCACATCAAACGGCAAACTCGTTGAGATACCATTTGGATATAACTCATGGGTGGTCAAACCTTCTGGCTCGATAAATATCTGATGGCTGTCTTTATCTGCAAAACGGTGAATCTTGTCTTCGATAGACGGGCAATAACGTGGACCCACACCTTCGATTTTGCCAGAGAACATCGGTGAACGGTCTAAGTTTTCACGGATAATATCATGGGTGCGCGCATTGGTATGCGTGATGTAGCAATTGACCTGCTCAGGGTGCATCGATACGTCACCCATATAGCTCATGACTGGTAGCGGCGTATCACCCGGCTGTACGGTCATCACACTAAAGTCAACGCTACGCGCATCAATACGCGCGGGCGTACCTGTCTTTAGACGACCGACTGGCAGCTTAAGCTCACGCAAACGATCTGCCAACTTGATAGAAGGTTGATCCCCTGCGCGACCACCTTTTGAGCTTTCGAGACCAATATGAATAACCCCGCCCAAGAACGTTCCTGAGGTCAGTACCACCGTTTGCGTATTAAAGATAATACCCGTTGCAGTAACCACTGCCGTCGCACGACCATTTTCAACTAAGATATCATCAGCTGCTTGTTGAAATATATCAAGATTTGGCTGATTCTCAAGCGTATGGCGAATGGCGGCTTTATATAAAATACGATCTGCTTGCGCACGCGTAGCACGAACGGCCGCACCTTTACGACTGTTAAGCACACGAAACTGAATGCCTGACTTATCCGTTGCCAATGCCATTGCACCGCCAAGCGCATCAATCTCACGTACCAGATGGGATTTGCCGATACCACCAATTGCAGGGTTACAGCTCATCTGCCCGAGCGTCTCAATATTATGTGTCAACAGCAAGGTCTGCGCGCCCATACGTGCGGCTGCCAAAGCAGCTTCTGTGCCAGCATGACCACCACCGATCACTACCACGTCGTAATTTTTTGGGTATTGCATATACGCCTCACTTGACTCATAACGCCGCTTTTAGCCAAAAACTATTATTACCAGAATTTTATGGCTAAATAGCATGGTCATCAGCAAATAAACGTCAGTCGGATTTAAAAAGTTAACGACTTGGAAAAGCCGCTAGATATTGGATTGCTAACCCACCATTATAACAATTTTTTGATGCTTAAAAAACGCCGCAGTAGAAACTATTTACATTAAGTGTTAAGCATTATTTTTAAACTTAATAACTAGCAACTTAATAACTAGCGCCTAGTTACCAGGGCTCAGCGGTACGATTTGATCTGATTGACCACTGCTCAGCATATGCTGACTGCCATAACCTTCTGGATTTATCTGCAAATAAGCATTCATCAAGCCAATGGCATCGCCATCATTACTGGCCAGAATTTGCTCTTTAATCATGTCCACTGGCGGTAGCAGCAAGTTTTTTAGCAATGCCAAACGCTGCTGGTTATCGCCTTTATTAACGACCATCTCGATAAGTTGACGCGCATCGATGGGTAAATCTGGCGTATTCTGTGCCAATAATGCCAAATGATAAGCGCCCGCAGAATCTTGATCCGCAACGATACGCTGCTCAATCGCAATATAAGTGGCTTCTGTTGCGCCGCCTGCCACGCTAAGCTGATGAATACATTTCAGCGCTGAATGTGGCTCATTGCCAGCAATTTCAATGATGCGCGTGGATTCATTTTTTAAATGCTCACGGCGTTTTTCGATTGCCGCTTGCTCAGTAGCTTCTTTTTGCACGTCCGGCTGTTCTGTTGCTTGACTATTCATAAAGCTCTCTCACTCGTATGATAATTATTATTTGTATCGCTGATATCTTGCACACTATATGGGAGTAAATTCGATAAAAACAACGAAGCCTAAAGACACTAAAGCGTAAAGACAATAAAAAACCCAAATAGCCATTAACTGACCATTTGGGTTTACTGTGCTTTATCTTATCAAGTTTATTTGAATATCAAAGACATCCAAAGCATACTCTCAAGTATTAAGCAGCAGGGCTATTTGCTTCAACCAATGGCTTAAGCTCGCCTGATTGATACATTTGCAAAATAATGTCTGATCCGCCCATCAATTCGCCGTCAATCCACAACTGTGGAAAAGTCGGCCAATTAGCCACTTTAGGTAACGTCGCACGGATTTCTGGGTTTTCTAAAATATTTACAAACGCAAATGGGCGACCGATTTGAGTAAGCACTTCAATCGATTTAGCAGAAAAACCGCACTGCGGAAATTGCGGCGTGCCTTTCATATAAATAATAACTTTATTGTCACGGATTTGATCACGGATCAATTGTTCAACGTCGTTTGCAGCAGTATTTGGGGTTTGCTCACTCATAAAAGCTCCTATTGATAAAGCGGTTCATTGAAAACAGTGATTGATATTACAAAATGATTGAGAAAAGAGATGGCTGATACATGGGGCAAGCGCCACGGTATTACAAGTACAAATCTATAGACTATATATATAAAATCTGCATATATAAAATCTGCGCTCAACTCACCAAGTCAATATGACTCGGAGTGCTCAAGCAGCGATGACACCCGATCCAAGCTATCTAGATTCGACAACATTAGGGACTAATAATACCACGGCATTGGCCATAATGCCCTCTTGCCGACCGGTAAAGCCTAACTTTTCAGTGGTAGTGGCTTTAACGCTGATATTATTGACCGCCGTCTGCAAATCACTGGCAATATTATCACGCATGGCTTGGCTGTGCGGTGCCAGCTTTGGACGCTCACACATCACAGTGATATCAGCATTGCCTAGACTATAACCAGCCTCTTGCACTTTACTGTAGACATAACGTAGCAGCACCCGCGAGTCCAACCCTGCATGGGCGGCATCTGTATCAGGAAAATGCTGACCGATATCGCCAAGCGCCAATGCGCCAAGCAGTGCATCAGCAAGCGCATGCAGCACCACATCTCCATCAGAGTGTGCCAGCAAACTGTGCGTGTGTTCAATAGGCACACCTGCTAGCACCACATATTGCTGCTGACCATTATTATGAAAAGCGTGAACATCGATACCTTGACCAATTTTTATCATTATTATTCCAAGATGAGTGAAACGTGATTAAAATAATTCAAAACCACTATCTAAATTTCTAAAGCGATTTTACCAATGCCTAGACACCATCGGTCGCCACCAGTTTCAATTAACTGGTATAATATGACGTTTATTTTATCATAATACCAGATCCAAAAGATAAGCTGACGTCGTTCTGCTGAGACTACCTATTGTAGCAATGGCATAATTTTTGGCGTCAATATCTATTTTGGAGAACGTACAAATAGTTGAGCCGCTTTATGTCAGCCATACAAGATACCTCAAGCATAGCCGTTTCTGAGTCTTTTACGCCTCATCGTCCATTAACACTTGCCGATATCGAGAATCCTAGCGCCAAGCACGTGATTGTCGGTATGTCAGGTGGCGTCGATTCTTCTGTATCAGCCGTTTTACTTCAGCAAGCAGGCTTTAAAGTCGAAGGTCTGTTTATGAAGAACTGGGAAGAAGATGACGGCACCGAATACTGTACGGCAATGGACGACCTAGCGGACGCACAAGCGGTATGTGACAAAATCGGTATGAAGCTACATACGGCTAATTTTGCCATGGAATATTGGGATCGGGTTTTTGAGCATTTTTTAGCGGAATACAAAGCAGGACGCACGCCCAATCCAGATATTTTGTGCAACAAAGAAATCAAGTTTAAAGCGTTTTTAGACTATGCTTTGACGTTGGGTGCAGATTATATCGCCACCGGTCACTACACGCGCCGTAGTATGAACTATACGAATGCTAATGGCACTGAGGTTGCGCAGCTGTTACGCGGGCTTGATAACAATAAAGACCAAAGTTACTTTTTACATGCGGTTGGCGGCGATAAAATCGCTAAGACGCTGTTCCCAGTGGGTGAGCTTGAAAAACCAGTGGTTCGTCAAATCGCTGAAGAACATGATCTTATTACCGCCAATAAAAAGGATTCAACCGGTATTTGCTTTATTGGTGAGCGCCGTTTTAAAGACTTTTTACAACAGTACTTGCCCGCTCAAAAAGGCGATATCGTCACGGATGATGGTCATACCATTGGTACGCATGACGGGCTAATGTATTATACCTTAGGTCAGCGTGGTGGTATCGGTATCGGCGGTGTCAAAGATCGCCCAGAAGAGCCTTGGTTTGTATTGGCAAAAGACTTGGATAACAACCGTTTGATCGTTGGACAAGGTCATGAGCATCCCATGATGCTGAGTAATGAGCTGCAAGCTTATAAGCTCGATTGGGTCGATGGTTTACCGCCTACAGATATATTTAGCGAAGACGGCTTACGTTGTATGGCAAAATCGCGCTACCGTCAGCCAGACCAAGCGTGCCGAGTGTTTGCTGTTGATGATAAAGGTTTAGAAGTACGAGTGATATTTGATGCGCCGCAACGTGCAGTGACGCCAGGTCAATCAGCAGTATTTTATATCGATGAGGTTTGTTTGGGCGGCGGTGTCATTGCCTCCATTGATGCGCCTTGCGGGATTTGACATCTCATTTAACATTAATTAATACAATGATTTGTCTTTTTTTAGGATACTGAATGACCGCTTGCCTTTTCGCCCTGCTGAATATCTCATTTTCTTGTTCGATATGGGTAAAGCGAGGTCTTACGCTTACTTTCATTGCTGCGTCATTTAGTGCACAGTCAGCACCAGCAGAGATGGGTAGTATTATGGTGACCAGCTCTAATGCTTCGACTGGTAGTGCTTCTGGCACATATGTAGCAGCAGGTTCTGGTGCTACCGGTAGTTTTACTTTAGTCCGCAATGAAAATATTGGTTATAGCAATAGCGCTGAGATAACACCAGCTAGTGGTACGCGCACCAATGGTATTGAAATCAGGAATGATTCTAATACTAGTATTGATAGAGATAAGTTCAAGTACACCTTTACTATTACTCCTGATGACAATGCTTCTATACATACCATAAAAATTGGTCAAGCCAGCTATTCAATGGGTGGTAACTCAGAAATTGCACGTCAAACGTTAAATTTTACCCAAAATAGTCAAATTAGTCTACCTGCGCAAGCCACTATCAAAAACAACCCAGATGTCCCCTATTACTATAATGCAATGGGTGATTATTTTATGGGCAGCAAAGTCAATAGTACCCAGCTGAATTCACAAAATGCTGTGTTCAACCCGCAGCTGCGTACCGATAGCTCAAATGTGAATGGTAGTGGTTTATTTTATTATAATATTACTAATCTAGCGGGTGCTACTGGTAGCCAAAATCCATATAGTCCTACCTTGAATACGAATAAACAAGTAAGCCTCAGTTCAAATAACGGGGTTTTACCATCGACGCCAACTTTTGAAAATATTATTAAAAGTATCAATAATGGCAGCACGTATTCTGCACTCTCACCTAATACTGCTATTTCCAATGGCGATACTTATGTCAGTTATGGCATTGAAAACAGTCAAAGCAATTATGTTGTCGCGGTAAGAAACGCGAACGCCGTGACTTTGACTTATGAAGGGATTATGAATGGTAATATCGGCATTGCGCGTAACGTAATCGGTGAAACCTATAACGAATGGATCAGCTTTGGGGTAGAAAGTGAACCGTTGAATTACGTCTTTTCAGGCACTGTATTCAATGATAATGGCGGTATAAACGATAGCGACATCAATGTCAAAAAAGATAACGCTACGATAGGCAGCGGTATATATAACAATACCAACTTCTTCAATGGTACTTTTGACTCTGCTGAAAGTGGTATTGCAGGTAGCACAGTCAAACTGGTTGACTGTACTACTAATGCTCCTCTTGAAACTATCAATATTCCTACTAATATTGTCGGTAAATATGAGATTAAAATACCTATCGCTTCTCTATCTGGCAAAAGTACTGTCTGCCTGATTGAAGAAAATAGTGGTAGCACTTATCCCATTCGTACTACTAATGAAAAAACTGTTATTTCCTTAACTACTAACAAGTATAACTATGAAAATAATAACTTTGGCAGAGTGATTGATAAAAATTCAGCTTTAGTCCTTGAAAAAGAACAAGCACTTAATGATTGCAAAATCGCCTCATTGTTACCAAATCTAGAAAACAAGCTTGCCTATAGTAAAGCCGCCCTATCTGAAGTAACTCCAGGACAATGTATTGCCTACAAAATTACTGCGACCAATCGAGCCAACCTTAGTATCAATCACTTTGTTCTACAAGATGTCTTGCAAGAAAAAAATGTGAATGGCGCGATAGTGACGTCAAAACTTGCGAATCCAATCCACCAAGCAAGCGAGTATGCCGCAGACAGTGTCGCTATCGGCAATAACGGTACTGTCAAAACGGTAACCTCAATTTTAGATCCAAGGACAAAACGTAGTTTTTACTTTAATACTAAGTATGGCTCGACACACTCTAATACACCCGATACCCCTTAATAATAGCGTTATATGCATATTTTGATTTTATCAACGGCTACATTTGTTACACTACCCGTATTTTTTTGACCACAGTCTTATATGATGTGTTCATTTGTGGGATTTCACAGTTTTCATCACTTTTACTTTTTTAATTTAAAGGCATTATTATGAATTTACTTACCGCACTCTCCCCAATCGATGGTCGTTACGCCTCCAAAGCTGACAGCTTGCGTCCTTATTTATCTGAATTTGGTCTCATTAAAGCCCGCGTCACTGTCGAGATTCGCTGGTTACAGTCATTGGCTGATAACAATGCGATTGGTGAATTGGCAGCATTTGATACCGATACCAATGCCTTTTTAAACAGTATCGTTGATGACTTTAGTGAAGCAGATGCCCAAGCCATCAAAGACATCGAAGCGACGACCAATCATGATGTAAAAGCCGTTGAGTACTTTATCAAAGACAAGTTCCGTGGTCAGGCAACGCTTGAGGATTCATTAGAATTTATTCATTTTGCGTGTACTAGTGAAGATATCAACAACTTGTCTTATGCGTTAATGCTAAAAGACAGCCGCGAGGTTGTGGTTGCGAAAATGCAGCAATTGACTGATAGCATCGTTGATTTGGCGATTGCTCATGCTGACCAACCCATGCTATCACGCACCCATGGTCAAACCGCTAGCCCAACGACGCTAGGCAAAGAAATGGCAAACGTCGCTTATCGCCTAGCCCGTCAAATTAAGCAAGTGAATCAAGTAGAGCTGTTAGGTAAAATTAATGGCGCGGTTGGTAACTATAACGCTCATTACGCCTCATACCCTGACGTCGATTGGCAAGCACATGCAGAACGCTTCATTGATGAAAGTCTTGAGCTGACTTTTAACCCTTATACCACGCAAATTGAGCCGCATGATTATATCGCTGAGCTATTTGATGCTGTCAAACGTTTTAATACTATCTTAATCGATTTTAACCGTGATATTTGGCAATACATTAGCTTAGGCTATTTTAAACAGCGCCTAAAAGATGGCGAAGTCGGTTCTTCTACCATGCCGCATAAAGTGAACCCGATTGATTTTGAAAACTCAGAAGGTAACTTGGGCGTTGCTAATGCCATGCTGGCTCATTTGGGTGAAAAACTGCCAATTTCACGTATGCAGCGCGATTTATCAGACTCTACCGTACTTCGTAATATCGGTGTTGGTCTGGCGCAAAGTATGATTGCTTATGATGCTTGTTTAAAAGGTGTCAGCAAACTTGAATTGAATGCCCAGCGCTTAAACGGCGATTTGGATAATGCACAAGAAGTATTGGCAGAGCCGATTCAAACCGTCATGCGCCGCTACCGTGTTGAAAACCCGTATGAGAAGCTTAAAGCTCTGACTCGTGGTAATGCTATGACTCGCGAAGCCATGCTAACATTCGTTGAAAGTGATGAGCTATCTGCGGTGAGCGATGCGGATAAAGCGCGCCTACGTGAGATGACACCAGCCACTTATATCGGTAATGCAGCGGAGCAAGCGCGCACGATTAAAGAGTGGATTGCTAAGATTTAACTGGTAACAATCTTATCTTTATAAAATGTAAAAAAGATATAAACGAGCATTCATTTATATCTTTTAAAAAAACCTTACTCGAAACACTATGATTTTTTTAAATACATAGTTAATGGGTGAGGTTTTATTCTTTATCGTCTTCATCTTTTTTATCACTGCTATCACCCGGTATAATCGCTTTGGTAACAGCAACAGTACCTTTAACGACGCCTTTAGTGGTTTTGTAGGCGACTTTTACAGGTACAGTGACGATTTTATGCACACAAGCTTGCAGCATAAACATACTGGCGATGATGACGATAAACTGTAATTTTTTCATAAATTTCCTACGGATAATGAGAGGCACTGATGGCTATATTTTGACCATCAGCTAGACGTTAATCATAAACCAATACACGTCAGCTATAAAGCACTGTTCTAGTTTTATATTCTGTCTACTTTGATATCCTTTCTACTTAAACACACGGATCTACCCATGACTTCTATACCGCTTTGTTTACCCGACTCTATCACGCCTGAGCAATTTTTAAGCGAATACTGGCAAAAAAAGCCACTCTTAATTAAACAAGGCTTACCACAGCTAATTGGCATGTTTGAACCTGACGACATGCTCGGTCTAGCCCTAGAAGAAGATGCCGCAGCGCGCCTGCTGACTCAAGCAGCAAGTAAAAAAGAAGGTCAGGCGCAGTGGCAACTTAAAAAAAGCCCATTGACTGAAGCTGATTTCGATAGCCTACCTGAGCAATGGACCGTACTGGTGCAGAATATGGAACAGTGGTCGCCTGAGCTCGGTCAATTGTGGCAAGCCTTTGACTTTATTCCACAATGGCAACGTGATGACATCATGGTTTCTTATGCGCCAAAAGGTGGCTCAGTCGGCAAACACTATGACGATTATGATGTGTTTCTTGCGCAAGGCTACGGCACTAGACGTTGGCAACTGGGCAAATTCTGTGATAAAAATACCGAGTTTGTCGCTGATGAGCCGATTCGCCTCTTTGATGATATGGGTGAGATTATCTTTGATGAGATTTTAGAAGCGGGTGATGTGCTGTATGTGCCACCAAAATTGTCTCATTTTGGTGTGGCACAAGACGATTGCCTAACCTTTTCTTTTGGCTGCCGTCGTCCCAACTTGATGCAAATCATCGACAGCTTGGCTGATATTGCCACCAACGACAGCGATTTATTTATCCCAATGCTGCTGCCACAAGCGCTGCAAGCGTCAGGTGAATTGCAAGCGAGCAGCATCAATGCGATCAAAGATCAGCTATTACAAATGCTACAGTCTGAGCGTGGTGATGATATCATTCGTCAAGCAGTTTCTGAAGTCGTCAGCAAACGCCAGTATGATGCGCTGATGCCAGAGGATACATTGGATACGGATGAGCTCATGCAAGCTCTTGCAGAAGGTGCCACCTTGCAAGCGGATTATAGCAATCGTTTGCTCTATAGCCAGACTAATGATGGCATTGTGCTATATGCCAATGGTCAGCGCATTGACGGGCTTGACGAGAACACAGTAGCGGTATTGGTGCGTTTGGCTAATGGCGAACACCTAAATAGTCAAGATGTCACCGATGTTGATGCAGATGATTTGAGCGAATGGCTAGAGAACGGCTGGGTGTGGATTGATATTGCTGAATAACATCTATTAATCAGACATTAATCAAATAACGCAAATAAAAAAACCGCTATCCGACAATTACTCAGATAGCGGTTTTTTCTTATAAATCGTATTCGGTATTTATAGCTATACCAAACACTGCTTAGCACTTATCAAAACGGATATAAGAGCCAAGCGGGTTTGTAATTAATACGGTTATTCTGTACCAAGTTCAAGCAAGCTAGCATTACCACCGATCGCTGTGGTATTGATTGTTTTGACACGCTCAGTGACAAAACGATGCAAATAATCAGGCGTTAGCATCTCTGATAAGCCTTCCATATCGGTGACGCTAATGACTTGCGTTAAGATACCGTCTGTATTGGCAAGCTCTTGACTGATAGTCTGCACTTCGCTTCGATTGCCAGAGACTGCAACCTGTGCCAGACGATCGATATATAAAAGCGTGACGGTTTGCGAGTCATTCGCCACACTCAATACATCTTCGCTGATACCTGTATCGTATAATATCTTGGCAGCTTCATTGCACATCTCATCTTGGCTTGGGCAATGCAGAATGACTTCATTACCTGTCAATAGTGCGGCTACCAGCTGTCCCAATACCGCCATGGCTCTAGCAGATTCACCACCAACAACCATCGTCTTACCACGACCAGTGACATATAGATCGTTGGACTCACCAGTTGCACCAGTCATACGATGCACCTCATCCAAGCTAGGCGCGGCGCTCAATAGATGATTGAACAAACGCTTTGCTTTATTGGCATCACCAGTCAGCAGCGCCAACTTTGGAATAGCCGCTTGCAGATATGTTGCGCGATTCACTGCGCCAAGTAATCGCCAAGATTCACAAACCTGGGCATGATTTTTTTTGAATTCAGTCGCCATGTTGCTACTCCTTATGCGAGTTCTGTTTGAGTGGTGGTTTGGGTAATAGTATTAGCAGTTGTCTGGTTGCCGCTATTTGACTCTGAGCTAAGCTGCATCAAACGTGCGACATAATGCGGGCCACCAGCTTTAGGACCCGTACCAGACAGACCACAACCACCGAATGGTTGTACGTTTACGACGGCACCGATTTGGTTGCGGTTAATATAAGTATTACCTACAAACGCACGGCGCTCGATGTGCTCAACGGTATTTTCGATACGGCTATGAATACCCAAGGTCAAACCAAAGCCTGTCGCGTTGATGGCATCAATCAGCTTATTCAGATCACGTGCTTGATAACGCAGTACGTGCAAAATTGGACCAAAATGCTCGCCACCGATCACGTCGATACTTTTCACTTCGATCGCGGTTGGCAATACAAAGGTAGACTGTTCTTGACTGACAACTGAGCTTGAGCTCATTGGCGTCTGTGCCAAGATAGTCGCCGTTGGCTCAGCGTCCATACGCTCGATATGAGCTTCAAGACTACGTTTGGCATCCGCATCAATCACTGGACCCACATCTGTAGCAGCATATAAAGGATTGCCGACCGATAGCTCAGCCATATTACCTTGTAATAGCTCAATTAAATTATCGGCCATTTCTTCTTGCACGCACAATATACGACAAGCTGAGCAACGCTGACCTGCTGAACCAAATGCAGATAAGACAGCGTCTCTAACCACTTGTTCTGGCAATGCCGTTGAATCAACAATCATAGCATTCTGACCACCAGTTTCGGCGATAAAGACAGGTAGCTCACCACTGGCTTGGGCATGATCATTTAGGCTTTGGTTAATACGTTGAGCCGTTTGGGTTGAACCCGTAAATATCACACCTGCTATATTGTCAGCCGCTGTCAATGCACCACCAACATCGCCAGCACCGATCACTAACTGTAAGGCTTGTGTTGGTACGCCTGCTTGGTACATTAGCTGAGCACCAAAATGAGCAATCAAGCTGGTTTGTTCGGCAGGTTTCGCCACCACCGTATTACCTGCTGCTAGCGCCGCTACGATTTGGCCAGTATAGATAGCCAATGGGAAGTTCCATGGGCTAATACAGACAAAGGTGCCACGTGCTTTATAAACTTGACGAGATTGCTTGCCAGCCAAATCGGTAAATTCATGCACGACATCGTCTAAACGCTCTGCTTCATCAGCATAGAAACGGCAGAAATCAACCGCTTCTTTGATTTCATCAATACCGTCTTGAAGGGTTTTTCCCGCTTCGATTTGGCATAGCGCCATTAGCTCAGCGTAGTTTTCTTCATAGAGATCAGCTATCTTACGCAATATTTCAGCACGCTTAGCAGCTGATACTGCTTGCCAGACACGTTGCCCTGCCACTGCCGCATCGATCGCTTGACCAGCTATTTCAGCATTGGCATAAGTGACTTCACCAGCACTTACTTCGTGGTTCCAAGGTGCACGTACGGTTTGAGCCGCAAGCTTATGCGTTACGCCCTCTACTTCATATTCATCAACTGCTTTGCCATTGACGATGGACGTCGCTGACCAAGTTTTATGCAAATGGCTATCGATAGCAGATTTAAAGGGCAGCCATTGTGACTCTACGAATATATTAGAGCCAAAACTGGCACGACGCGCACCATAAATCTCTAACGGCAACGGAATCTCTGGATTGTGTAACGTCGCATTGGCCAGCAGCTTGTCATAAGGATGTACTGTCAGCTTTTCAATCGGATAAGACTTGTCTAGTAGCTGATGGACAAACGAGCTGTTGGCACCGTTCTCTAACAAACGACGTACCAAGTACGGCAGCAAGTCTTTATGCGCGCCAACTGGGGCATAGATACGTACCGGAATTTTATAGGCTTGTAAGATATGATCATAAAGCGCATCGCCCATACCATGCAAACGCTGAAACTCAAACTCTCTATGCTTACTCATGGTCATAATTGACGCTAGGGTGTGCGCATTGTGTGTCGCAAACTGTGGCCAAATCAAGCCGCGCAGATGATCTGACAATAAGAAACGCGCACAGGCAAGATAAGCAGTATCCGTGCCTTCTTTGCGTGTCCAGACAGGATAGCCTGACAGACCTTTTTGCTGGGCAAGCTTGATCTCAGTATCCCAATAGGCACCCTTTACCAGACGTACTGGAATACGGTCTCCCACCTCAGTCGATAGACGAGCCAACCACACTAAAATAGCGATGGCGCGCTTAGAATAACCTTGCACGACCAAGCCAAGACCATCCCAGTCAGCCGTCAAATTGTCACGGTACAAAGACTCAAACAGTTTCAAAGAAATTTCAAGGCGGTCGGCTTCTTCGGCATCGATACTAAGATCCACATTGACTTCACGTGCCGCTTCAATGAGCAGCAAGCAGCGTTGACGCAATAAACCCATGACTTGGGCTTCTTGCGTGGCTTCATAGCGAGGGTGCAATGCTGACAGCTTGATAGATACTGATGGCTTAGGCATGCCTTCTTTGACTTTGATACTGGCAGTGGCTCTGATCGCATGCAGGTAGTCATTGAAGTATTTTTCAGCGTCTTTATGCGCAATAGCCGCTTCACCAAGCATATCAAACGAATAGGTATAGCCTTTATTACGATAAGGTTGGCTGTTTTTATTGGCGTCTTCGATGGTCTCGCCCAATACAAACTGATGACCCATGATACGCATGGCTTTTTGCATGGCACTACGAATAACAGGCTCGCCCATCTTTTTAGTCATGCGATCCAAAAAGCCTGACGCTGTGGTGCTACTGTCAATACTGACGACACGGCCTGTCATCATCATGCCCCATGTTGAGGCATTGACCATAAAACCGTTGTCATTTTTGATGTGCTTTTTCCAATCAGCCACACTCATTTTGTCATGAATCAAGGCATCAGCAGTATAATTGTCTGGCACTCGAATCAAGGCTTCTGCCAAGCTCATCAGCAAGATACCTTCTTGGGTATCAAGACTATACTCAAGCAATAACGAGTCGACCATCTTGACCGCTTTGCCATCATTACGTACATGCTCAACCAGCTGGCGCGTTTGCTCAGCAGCGGCGTCACGTTCTTCTGTGCTGGGTTTAGCAAGTGGCAATAATTTGGACAACCAGCGCTCTTCATCGACGCTATACAACGGCGAAATACGGGCGTGCAGAGTTTCTGCCGACTGGTCAATATAATCTGGCGATAGCAAATCGACAGGATTAAACAAAATCGGCTCTTGCGGGGTAAACTGGTCTACTGGGTTCATAACAACTCCATAACTATCGTTTAAAAACCATCATAAATAGTGCTTTAGGAAGTCTGATCGTCTGGTATAACTAGCCATCACCATCATTCATTTAGATGATGGCTATCGATAGATACTTATAACAATAATCAAAAGTCCAAACGGCGCCATCACAAAACGAGAAAATCCAGCGTAGGCTGGAAGCGGTTAAGTAGGTCGTTCGACTGTTAAACGGGCTACGTTAACAATACAAAGGCAACAACGAACAGCTAAGCGGCATTAGTGCCTTCTTCTTGTTTGTAGTGAAAGGAGTGTGATGATCAGATATCGCTATTAAAACGAAAAAATCGCTTTAGCAAAAAAATCTGCCATCTTGGGTGCTGCTAATTCACTGTAAGAAAAACCTCTACGGCGTTGATTGAGGTGATGCGCTTAACTCGGCTATAATATCATGAAAAAAAATTTCAAACTAACGATATTGCTTATTTTCACAAATTAATATATTTCTAAAAAACAATCAGTTAACAGCACTTTATCCCTTATGACGCACTGGTTATACTTTTCTATTTACTATTGGCGATTAATTGTTTTATTAAATCAAACACTTGAATATATTTAGGGAAATTTGAGCCATTTTAAATCAAAAAAACCCCTTTATCGTTTCCGAATAAAGAGGAATTTAATGTAACAAAACTCAAAAGCAGTAAAGTAATATCGAACGCTCACTGCATCCTAGTAAAACTTATAAAACCACCAACTTGGTCAGCAAAATAACGGTCAATACCCAAACTGGGATCGTAATTTCGGAGAATTTACCGGTCATCAGTTTTACCGCGGTAAAGGTGATAAAACCAAGCGCAATACCATCAGCGATAGAGTACGTCAGCGGAGTCAATAACAGAACAACCGCTACAGGAGCCGCTTCTGTCAAATCTTCCCAGTTGATTTCTTTCAGGGTAAATAACATCAGTACCGACACATAGAAAATCGCGCCAGCTGTGGCGTAAGCAGGAATCATACCAGCCAATGGTGCAAAGAAAATACTCAGTACAAACAATACGCCAACCGTCACTGCCATCAGACCTGTACGACCACCTGATGCCACTCCAGAAGCACTCTCAATATAACTGGTGGTCGATGACGTACCCAACATTGCACCAGCGACCGTAGCGGTAGAATCCGCCAGTAACGCTTTGTCCATATTAGGAATATTGCCGTCTTTATCAATCAAACCCGCTTTATTGGCAATACCAACCAAACTACCTGTCGTATCAAATAAATCGACGAATAAGAAGGCAAAAATAACGCTGATCATACCAACGTCAAACGCACCGGCAATATCAAGCTCCATCAATGTTGGTGTGATAGATGGCGGCGCAGACATGATGCCAGCAAACTGTGTATGGCCTGTCAACAAGCTAATCACGGTGATAACCAAGATACCAATCGTCACGGCACCTGGGACTTTTTTATAGACCAAACCAATAATAATAAAGAAACCCAAAGCAGCCATCATAGGTGCAAATGAGGTCATGTCACCAAGCATCACCAATGTCGCATCACGACCGACAATGATACCTGAGCTCTGTAGCGCAATAAATGCTAAGAAAGCACCAATACCTGCCACAATACCTTGCTTAAGGCTGTTTGGAATGGCATTGATAACCCATTCGCGAATCTTGAATAAACTCAAAATGATAAACAAGCAACCCGATAAGAAAACAGCACCTAGCGCAGTTTGCCAAGCGTAGCCCATACCCAATACAACGCCGTAGGTAAAAAAGGCGTTCAAACCCATACCTGGTGCGAGTGCCACCGGCAGTCTGGCATAAATACCCATAATAAAGCAGCCTATTGCCGCTGCTAAACAGGTAGCAACAAATACCGCCCCTTTATCCATACCAGCTTCCGCCAATACGTTGGGGTTGACAAAGATGATATAAGCCATGGTCAAAAAGGTGGTTATACCGGCAAGGATTTCCGTTTTGACTGTGGTGTTTTCACCATTAATCCCAAAATAGCGTTCAATTGCATTCATAAGTGTCGCGCCCAGCTTGCTAGTGAAAGAACAAATTTATTGATGCCTAAAATAAATATGACGTCAGCCAATGGATGGCGACGTCATTATCAAAAGACAGCGGTAACAAGGTGCAACATTTTAGAGAAGTTGCGGTAAAAATTCAATCATTACCAGTGCCTTATGGGTACAAACCCACCTTTTCAGTCAATTGAGACATAACAGCCAGACAATATTTCAGACATCCGCATATAAATTAACCTTATACTATGAATTCTACAAACAGCTGTTAATTATTTGGTATTTAACACTTTAACAAATGACCTTTTCGACATTTAGCAGTACACTAGGCGGCTGATAGCAATATGCATCATGACTGTCATATTATATTTTCATTATTAAAGATCCTATCTGGTCTGCGTGTCGCGCCATACCAGCTATTATTAATTATCCATGAGTCCCATACATGCCTGAATCATTAAATATTATCGACCTTATTACCCAAGCCAGTCTCTTGGTGCAGATTGTGATGGCATTATTGTTATTGGCGTCTTTAGTCAGCTGGGTAATTATCTTTCGTATGAGCGCGCGGCTTGGTACGGCCAAAAATTTCGATCAACAGTTTGAAACTTGGTTTTGGTCAGGTGAAGACTTAGCCAAGCTTTACCAAGGCGTGCAAGGCTCGCCTGAACGCCAAGGACTTGAGCAAATATTTTATGTGGGATTTTCTGAATACTTAAGAATGCATAAAAAGCGCCAACCCAAAGATGACATCATCGATGGTGTTGAGCGAAAGCTACGAGTCGGTTTAGGACGTCAGCAGCAACTATTAGAATCAGGACTGACTACGCTAGCGAGCATTGGCTCAGTCGCGCCTTATGTTGGATTGTTCGGTACAGTTTGGGGCATCATGAACGCCTTTTTAGGGTTGTCACAAACGGAACAAGCAACCCTCGCCTCTGTCGCACCTGGTATTGCCGAAGCACTAATCGCAACCGCTATGGGCTTGTTTGCAGCGATTCCTGCCGTACTGGCGTATAACCACTTTACCGCCAAATCTAGTCGCTTGTACGATTCACGTGCTTTATTTTGCGATGAAATGACGGGCATGCTCCAGCGCGAGACCAGTGCAGAAAGCACTGTTGATAGAGACGTTGGTAGAGACAATGTCGCTACGAGAGAAACGACATCTACGGCCAATCAGGCACAAGGACTATGAAATCATGAAACAGAGTCCCTATCGCCGTGAAAGAAAAGCGCTCAATGCGGAGATGAATGTCGTTCCTTATATCGATGTGATGTTGGTGCTGCTCGTCATATTTATGGTCACAGCGCCCATGCTGATTACGGGCGTCGATGTTGACTTGCCAAAAGAGCAAACCAATACCATGAGCCAAAGCCAACTACCCGTCATTGTGTCCTTGACCGATAGTGGCGATATTTTTATCAGCTATGAGAATAATGTTGATCTGCCGATTAGTGAACCAGAATTGATTGATACGCTCGCCAATCTGCAAAGCCAAAGCAGCAATGTAGGCGCTCAGCCCGTACAAGTGATGATTAATGCCGATCAAAACAATCAATATGGCGCTATCATGACACTCATGGCCACCTTACAACAAGCGGGCATTCAAAAGGTGGGATTATTAACAGGCGCACCCTTGCCCACACCATCATTGTAATAAATCCTATTCCTCGCTCAGCTTGCTATAATAAAGTAGATAATTTGATGAACCTCGTCCTTGAGTATCTTTAACATGCATAATGCCCCTGTCGTTTATGTACCGACCCAACCTGAAGGCAATGGGCTAACATTGCCTACGCTACTTAGCGTGCTGGCACATGGTCTGGTGATTGGGATACTCGTTTATACTTATCAACACACTAAAACCGACACTGTGGAAAGTATTGAGACGGTCATGGTCTCCCCTGAGCAATTGGCTGAAATGCAAGGTCAAATCCTTGCCAATCGTGCAGCGGCAGCTAGCGCGATGCAAGCTGAAACTAGCACAAGCAGTGCACCGAGTACCTCATCATCAGAAAGCTTTAGCGATAGTGCCAGTCAGCCAATGCTGATGAGCGAGGAACAAAATCAGCGTCTGCTTGAGCAAAATCAAGAATACGAGCGCAATATGGCTGAGTTTGCAGCACAATTAGATGAGTCGGTGACAGAAGAGCATAGTCAGGTGGAGCAAAACAAAAATGAAAAGCTGATAGAAGAACAAAATCAGCTGGGCGATTTCCGTCATAAACAAAATAATCCGCCTCATATTCCACGCCCGACTGCGACTGATAAAAATTTAAAGATTAATACAGGTAATTCTGGTAGCGCAGGTCAGAGATATGATCTAGAAGCAGACGGCAACTCAACAACATCTAATGGTGGTAGTGGCAGTACCTCTCGTTCTACTGGTGAGTTCAAAAGTGCTATATTAAGTAAAATACAAAGCAAACTTGATACCCCAATCGAAACACAGGGTCTAACCACGTCATTGTCGCTCAAATTAGATACCAAAGGCAACGTGAAATATGCAAAGGCTAATGGTCCAAATGCTGTCGTCAACCAAGCAGTTGAACAAGCTGCACGCGCTGCTAGCCCATTGCCAATTGATTTAGACAATCCTGAAAGTTTTACAAATTTGACAATCAACGTTACTATTAATTGATTTTGTATAGCCTCTAATCTTATATCATTAATGATTTTCTACTATCTTAAGGTTCTGGTTTATGAGTTTAAGCAAGTGTCATATATTACGTAATACCTCAACTTTGCTGCTATTGCTATCTTTCTCTATACTATCTAGCTACTCTGTCGCTGGCACATTACCAGAAAGCCATAATGTCCAAAATAAGTTTATGGATCAAAAAGCCTTGTTTGCCGCTATTACTACTAGAAAAAATGATTTAAGTAATGAGAGTCATGTAACAACAGCTATATTAGAAAAAATTAAACGTAATATTACTCTACCCACTGCTACCCCAGAATCAACAACTACTTTATACTTTAAGTTGGATGAAAAAGGTAATGTGTTATCTGTTAAGGCTCAAGGTTCAAATATCATTGTAAACCGAGCAGTAAAAAGAGCAGCCTTATCTGCTAGTCCGTTACCGATTGACTTAAATAAACCTGACAGCTTTAGAGACTTGGTAATTAAAATTAATGTTACTAAGGCGTGTCCTCATTTTAAAAATGGCGATAAAAATGAGATAAATTGCAGTCAAACAAGGAAAATAGCGCAGATAATATCGAGATATTAGTCAGCTATTTGACGCCGTTTGGCAAGATTTAGCCATTTTTAACCCATTTAGATAACTGTCGATTGAATTGAGGACACGCCCTAATAATAACCTCTCAAAAGCTGTTGAAAGTAATGTGATAACCGCTATTTTAGACAAAATTAGTCGTAATATCACTTTACCAGCTGCTACTCAAGGATCGGCTGTTATTTTATACTTTAAGTTGGATGAAAAAGGCAATGTGTTATCTGTTAAGGCTCAAGGTGCAAATCCTGCTGTAAATCAAGTAGTAAAAAGAGCAGCCTTATCTGCTAGTCCGTTACCGATTGACTTAAATAAACCTGAAAACTTTAAAGACTTGATAATTAAAATTAACGTTCAATAAAAAACACCTAACGTTGTACAGTTAATCTCACTATAAATAATAATTAAGCCTGTATGATGAACCAATTATTTCTATTTTAGGATATTACTTCATGAAGCTATCTACACATTCTATCCTTCGTGCCACTTCAAGCCTGTTGTTAATCACTCCCTTGTTATCAGTGCCTGCTTATGCCGCTGAATCAATGGTGCTCGATATGACTGTTACCGCGCCAAGACAACAAAACCAAGTCGCCTTTGTGCCATTTGCTGGTGATTCTGTATTATCGCCGATTATCGTCAACGACTTAAGCAAAGAAGGTCTAAAAATTACTAGCCAAAACCTACCGCAGCAGCCACGCAGTAGTAGCGAGCTGGCGGGTACTTTGCCAGTATGGCAAAATTTAGGTATTCCGTACTTAGTAATCGGTAGCACGCGTACCAACCGAGGTAAAATTATCACAGATTATGAAGTGATTGATGTCAAATCGGGGCGAATTCTTGAGGGTAAGCAAACCTCGACAACAAATAAAGATCCTGACAGTATGCGTCGTGCTGGACACGTCATTGCCAATAAAATCTACGCATTGATTACTGGTACGCCAGGTGACTTTTCAGGACGTATTGCTTATATTGAAGAGACTGGTGCTGGTAAAGAAAAAGTCTCACGTTTAAAAGTGATGGATGCCGATGGCGAAAATGCCAAAACCATTACTGAAGTAACCGGTTCTATCTTTTCACCAACATGGTCGCCAGATGGCAATCGCATTGCTTATTCCGTACAACGCGATAAATCTTATCCCGTTATTTATGTACAAAGTGTGAGCGGTGGCGGTGCAACCCCGTTAACGCCCTTCCCTGGCAGCAATCTCAGTCCATCATTCTCTCCTGATGGCAGCAAGATATTATTCTCTAGTAGCTTTGAAGGTAGCGCAGGTATTTATGAGATGAGTGCCAGTGGTGGTCAACCTAGAAGGCTTATCAATTGGCCAAGCAGCGAAGTGCAACCAAGTTATGCGCCTGATGGCAAATCCTTTGTTTTTGTATCAGACAAAACTGGATTTAACAAACCACAGATTTATCGTTATGAGTTTGGTTCAGGACGTACGACTAAGGTATCAAGTAGCGGTTATGCCACTAGCCCGCAATTTAGTAACGATGGCTCACAAATTGCCTTTTTAAGTGGTCGCTCAGCGGCGATCATGAATAGTGGCGGCGCTGTTACTACTAACTTGGGCAATACCGGTATCGATGAAGCACCAAGCTTTTCACCCAGTGGCAGAAATGTAATTTATGCTTCAAAACAAGGCGGCAAAGGTAAATTAACAATTAAATCTTTGAGTAGTGGTCAATCGTTTGACATACCTGTACAAGGCATTGCTCGCTCACCAATTTGGTCATCTAGCCCTAAATAAACCATATTTATCATTATCTTTCTTAATTCATAAAGTCTTGCTCATAAAAAAGCGCCTAATAAATAATTAGGCGCTTTTTTATATTGCGAAGCACGGTTAAATCATTTTGTGACTAGCATGTATTGGACAATTATTGACTAAAGTAGTAAACACGATTAATCATCACTCGGATCACCCGCTGATGGATTGGGATGCCGCAGTTTTGCCACGTCGTCAGCGGTAACGGTATCGGTAAAACCATTTAGGTCACTGACCACATATTGAGTAACCGCCGCCATCTGCGCATCGTTCATCATTCCATGGAATGAGGGCATGCCACGAAAGCCATTAATCAAGATATCGATGATGTAATATTTTGATTGCATCTTACTGTTATTCGCCAGTGGCGGATAATAGCCTGCACCGTAAGCACCCTCGCCTTTGTGCATATGACAAGCCGCACAAGAGTCGTGATACAGCTTTTTGCCATCTGTCGTTACAAAGCCATTTGTGCCTTCAAACTTTGCGTCCCATTCAGTAATACTTGGGTCGTCTTCCATATTGGGCAATGAGCTGTCGTCTACAATATTGATAGCAGGTGCAGTAAGCTCCTCACGGCTCATATAAACGCCGCCCCATGCACCCGTATTTCGGCTTGCTTGATAGTCATTGGTTGTTAAGGAATCCTGATCTTGTACACTGGAAACCGTCACTTCATCATCTGACTGTTGACTACAGCCCAACAGTGCTGCACTGCTGATCCCACTCAGCAGCATCACCGTCAGCAGTTTGAGTGTCATGTTTTTCATGACTTTTCTCTTCAAGATTGCTTTCTCCACGATTGCCTTCTTCACAATTGCATTGTCCATGATAGCCTCTGAATCTTATTGTTATTTATATAACCCAAGCGTTATTAAACCAGCATTTTTGCTTTTTTATGTAGGCGCTTTGCGGCATCCATACCAGATAAAATAGCGCCTTCTTGCCATGCTGGAATATGTGAACAATGCTCGCCCGCCAGCACAATACGATTATCAATACTGCACAAGGTATCGTAATGCTGACGACGAGTCGACTCATTCCAAATACCGTAACAGCCGAGCGTCCATGGGATGCGGTGCCAGACAACTGATGTCCCTGCGCGGAATTCTTTTGGATACTGAGGATGGATGTATTTACCATAAGCAAGCGCAACATTAATACGTTCTTGCGGCGTTAAGGTATTAAACTTATAAGACGTCGGACCATAACCATATGCACCGAGTAGCACGCCCGTACCATCTTTAAACATATTTTGTGACGGGTAGGCAATCTGAGCAATGGGCATGTCGGTATAAGTCAGACCACCAAATATCCATTCATCTTCTTCCCAAAAGCGGCGGTTGAACTCTAGACCAACTTTATAAGAGGTTTCATAAGGCACGGCGGCCATCGCCTGCTTCATTGGCTTTGAGACATTGATATCCATCTGCGTTAATACAGTTAATGGAATATTGCACACGCACCAGTCTGCACGAATGGTCTTGGTGGCACCATCTGGGCTGTTGCTGTCTACATAATCGACCGTTACGCCACTGTCATCTTGATGAATTTTAGTGACCTTTGCATTAAACTCAATCATATCGCGGCATTCACGGGTGAACGCATCACCAATTTTCCCCATACCACCCACTGGCTGAAACATCGTTGGTTGATGACCATAAATCATATGGTTGCCATAAATATCTGCCCACATACCTGAATCTAGTATCTCACTAATCGGCAAAGGTTTTGATGGTGTCGCATCAGGCATCAAGCCACCACCTGGAAACACACTAAAGCCGCGATGTTTACTGGTCTCATTACTGGCGCGGTAACGATAATCTTTATCTAGCACCCCCCAGCCTTTTAAACCTTCTAATAGCTTTTCTTTGTCCTCAGTATTGACCGAGCGATCAAGACCACCGACGTTAACTGATTTCGATAGCAGCTCCGCAACATGACCTTGGATATCGTTTTTCACATCACCCAAACGCTGCGGCACGCCGTCGAAATGAGTACTGCGATGCAAATAAGCACGATCATTGGTTTGAATAAAGGGCTGCATCTCAACGCCGAACTGTTTGCAATAATGGAAGACGGCATAATGATGGCTTGGCAGACGCCACGGTCCACCATTAAAGTAATTGCCCTCTTCAAAATCGCAGGTGACTTCTTCGCCGCCAAGCTCAGTATATTTATCACCGCTATTGAGCGTCCAGCTACGCCCGCCGCCACGATTTTGATATTCGAGCACTTTGACATCGTAGCCTGCTTTACGTAACTCATAAGCCGCGGTCAGCCCGCCAAGACCCGCACCAAGAATGACAATACTAGCGCCAGGAGGTGCACCTTTGAGATCCATGGTCTCTTTAAAACTCGACTCTGACGCAAATCCTAATGTCGTCATCGCCTGATACATCGCAGTCGCGCCCGCTGTTTTACCAATCATCGAGAGCAGTTGGCGCCGCGTTGGTGATTGAAGCATGTCTTTCATAATAATGTCCTTAAAGTAGACGTTCCTGCAAGACGGTAGGCATATATATTATTAATCAACTCGACTTAGTTCTACGTCTGTTTTTCGAGCTGTTGTGCCTTACCAGGTTGCCTGTAGATCTTGTCCTATAATAAATATGTAAATCGTCTTTATAGAATCAATGAATTAACGACGGCGCCTAGACCGCAAGATTGCTCGTATAATAAACACAATGATAATAATGGCCACGATGATGCCGATTACTGCCAGTAAGCCCGCATATTTTATTAAAAAAGGCTTATCAGTACCTGTCGTTGCGATACGATCAACATCATTAGCACTCACCTCACTACTGTTGAGACCACCAAAATTCACACGCACATAATTGGTAATACCAGCGATTTGCTCGCTATTTAGCTCATCTGAGAACCCTGGCATGATAGGTGACGTGTTAGTCGCGCCTTCTACCCCATGAAGGATCATATTGACCAGCGCATCAGGTTTCTCACGGCGAATACTGCTGAGTCCAACGATAGGAGCGTAACGCGCATCAGGCTGACCATAACCGTCAACGCCGTGACAGCTACCACAGGCTGCCAAATATAGCGATTCTGGTGAATTGCTGCCATTACTCACCTGCGCTTTGGCTTGGGCTAAATAATTTTTTTGCGCCAGTAAATCATGAGTGATAGATTCGCTAATGGGTGTTGGCAAACGCGAGACATCAACGGCTGCGACTTTATCATCTGTTTGGATAGCAGGCACCGCTTTTAGATAAGAAGCAATGGCATTCAAATCTTCATTTTTTAAGTAGCGCGTACTATGTGCAACCGCCTCGCCCATAGGACCACCCGCATAGGCACGCTGGTCAAGCTCACCAGTACGCAGATAAGTGACGATATCTTGTTCACTCCAACTACCGATACCGCTCGACTCGTCAGGCGTGATATTTGGTGCATGCCAATGACCAAGCTGAGCACCTGATAGATACATTTTTTTATCGAAACCCATAGTGCTATTACGCGGGGTATGGCAAGTACCGCAGTGCTCTAAGTTATTGACAATATATTCACCACGTTGCTGCATCTCGGTGAGACCATCACGGCTTTCAGTAGACGGGACATTGAGAAAATTCCAGCCAATCATTAAGCTGCGAATGTTAAAGGGAAATGGCAGGTCAGTTTTATATTCTGGTGCTTCATCTACAGTAGGTACGGTTTGCAGATAAGCAAACAACGCACTGATATCTTCTTCTTTCATGCCGCTATAAGAAGGATATGGCATGGCAGGGTAAAGCATATGGCTTGGCGTACGACCTTTTTGCAACGCGTTCTTTAGGTCTGTTTCGGTATAATTACCGATACCATAACGTTTAGACGGGGTGATATTGGTTGAATAGATATCTCCCATCGGCGTTTCGATCGCTGTACCGCCAGTATAGTCTTCGCCATGACATGCCATGCAATCAGCCGCACTGGCAATGTAAGCACCGCGATTGACAAGCTCGCTATTGGCTGGACTAATATTAGGTAAACTGGCATTAGGCAAGCTAGCATTGGCTAGGCTGGTATTGACGACGCTTGCGCCTTCAGCCATCGCAGCGCTAGAGGTCATACCAATGACGAGCATCGATAACATCACAGAAAGTGGCTTCATAATATCCTCATATAGCTGGCACCTAGGGTGTTGTAATTATTATTAGGATGAATGATTGAGATGAAACATTTAGTATTGAGCAAGCCTTAATGAGTGACGACTTGTTATCCTCAATTGATAGTCCATTAACTGAAGTAGCAAACCATCCAGTAAATGCTTAATACAGTAGCGTGGTAAAAGTAATTTCATAAGCGTGGTTACTAAGCATAGTTACTAAATGATGTCTACTCACTCTACTAATGTAAGACTATTTCGCTACTATTACTTGAGGAGTAACGTATTGGTCTCAAATTTTTACAAAACGTAAAGAACTGCATTATCATTATCAGTTTTTGATAACGTAATATATTTTTTTATATTATAATAATAAGCTATTTGAATAATATCTTTAAAATCAGTAACTAAAGTTCTATTTTTTGGGCGCATATCTTTTACAAAAAACCTATCATTATAGATAATTGTCATATATGCGCTTCATTTTTTGTCATCATCGATTTTAGTTGTACATAATAGATACATAGACTTAAGTTAGCACTCGCTTTTTTTACCAGTCAGATTTTTATAATGCTACGAAACAAACTATTGCACCGCACTATATTTTGTTTATGATAGGCGCTATTTCCACGTTGCCGATCGCCGCCTGAGACACCACTATGAAGTTACCAATCCTTGCTTATATACTTACATCAGTCCTGTTACTGACAGGCTGCCAATCATTTCAATTTGTCGACAGCCCTATCCCTGTGAATACCACCCCTACCAATAGCATCTTGGTCAAAAATACGCCTGCCACCACCGTGCAGATTCAAAATAATACCAGTACAAAAAATCAAAAATAGTGCCATCACACTCATAGAATAAGCAAAAAAAAGGCAGATATCGGTTTGATATCTGCCTTTAATGTTTAATAAATTACCTTAAATGATTCAATAGCCATTCATTTCAAGGGCGCGCCGCTGGCTGATGCTTGATAATTGTCTTAGCCAAATGATCGCCGAACCAAATAGCTGTATCAATATCCCCACGTCCTGGCGTTTCCTCAGGGGGACCATCAAGCGACTGGGTCATCAATCCCAAAAAGCTAGATAAACGGTTTAAATCATGAGCCTCATGACCTGTCGGCATCAGCGGTAATCCAATCCAGTTCATGCCATGCTGCATCGCATACAAAGAAATCTGCTGTAATACCGCCAGCTTATCACCGCTCAGTCCACCAGAGTTGGCAAAAGCGGCTGCCCACTTGCCTTCCCATTTACGATGATACCAGCGCTTTGAGGTTTCATCCATAAAAGTCTTAAATTCAGCAGTGACACTACCCATATATACGGCACTACCGAAAACCAGCAAATCCGCCTGATCCAAATAATCCCAGTCAACCTTGTGGACATCAACGGCTTTGGCCTGTGCTGCTGGCAATTGCTGGCGCGCCCCTTTAACGATCGCTTCAGCGACGCGCTTGGTATGACCGTAGTTGCTATGATAAATAACAGCAATAGCTACAGTCGGTATGCTATCAGTAATGGACGATTTGGCAGGTGTATTCATACAAACTCTAATAATGGCTATAAATGGTTAAATAAAAACAATATAAGTTCAACAGTTAATCGCGCGCAACAGCAAATAGCGTAATCCTACGCAGCGACACGTACAATGACCAGCGCCATTCGACCTGTAGCAGGCTGCTGCAAATGCGTTTGACGCCGATAAGAATAATAGTGGTCATCAGTATAACTACAGCTGCTAGATAAGGTGTCATCTACTATAACGCCCGCCGCACTAAGCTGATCCGCTGCCAACTTTGGTAAGTTTAGCTTGATTTTCATTGCGTCAACTTTGTCACAGCTTGACAGCTTATCAACCGTATCCTGTACATCTTGAGTATTGCTATCGCCTTTAATAGTAGCCACAGAATCTATGACATATAACGAATCAAAATGTTCAATACTTGCTGTGTTCAATAACTTATTTTCTGTGCAACCTTTCAATAATTGATTGCGAACTTGAGCGCCAACTTCATAGCTGTCTTGACTGATACAAACACCAATCCAAGCTTTGATTTGTCCCGATTGCGTAAAACAATGCACAGTCGCTTGAATAACCCCGCAAGCCAGACCTTGCCAACCCGCGTGAATTGCTGCTATTTGACCACTAGCTGGCTGATATAAAACTATCGGCACGCAGTCAGCCGTCATTATCGCAAGCCCAAGCCCTTGTTGCCGACTGACCATCGCGTCAGCAGATATTGGCGTCATACCTAGCGCCGTGCCATCAACATCATGAATTTGCTTACCGTGAACTTGGTTAACCCAGTGTAAGCGTTTGATGGGTACCTGTTGGCAGGCAGTCAACGATAAGGGTGCAAGCTGCTCATTGATGGCAGATAATAAACGCATGCGATTGCTCAGTACTTTTGCAGCATCGTCATTGACATGCAAACCTAAATTTAGCTCACCGTAATTCGCTTGACGTTGCTGTCGTACTAGCTGTTCTGTAGGCTGGTCTTGTGAGTCAACATCATCGCTTGAAAAGGCCGCTGTTTGAAAAACAGCCACATCATCAATCTGTGCAAGCAATGTCATAGGAAACTGATGAGTCATGGCTGATTTACCGTCTTAATGAGTCATTTTTATGTCACGGATCGCTATTTACTACTAAGCTCTGTTTTTTACAAGCGACTTTACGCTCTCGTCTGCAAGGAGCGGTCTACTCGTCATCATAGCCATCACTTAGCACAGCCATCAACTGCTGCATATCTTCAGGCAGTGGTGTGGCGACTTCAATATCTTCACCAGTCGTTGGATGTACGAAACCCAGTGTATAAGCATGCAAGGCTTGACGTGGAAAATTATTAATCGCTTGACGCTGGGCTTCTGTCAGTCCTGCCCGCAGTTGACGACGACCACCGTAGACACGATCACCCACTATCGGATAAGTCACATGACTTAAATGCACACGAATTTGGTGAGTGCGTCCCGTTTCAAGACCTACATCCAACAGGCAATAATTGCCATTAAGCGCGGTCACATTCAGTAAATGAGTCACAGCTTCGCGTCCTGCCGTCATTACCGTCATTTTAGTACGCTGATTACGGTGACGACCGATTGGGGCGTCAATACGGCGATGGCGCGATAGACTCGCTGCATCCCCTGCTACCACACATTGATAGTGACGATAGACCGACTTGTCCTTTAGTTGCTCCATCAGCGCAAGCTGTGCTGGCTTGGTTTTACCAATCAACAATAGCCCTGAGGTATCTTTATCAATACGGTGCACCAGACCTGCACGCGGCAGATGGTGCTGCTGCGGATAGTGATACAGCAGTGCATTGACCAAGGTGCCGGTTTGGTTGCCCGCACCAGGATGCACTACCATGCCAACAGGTTTATTGATGACCAATACGTCATCATCTTCATAGACCACATCGATGTCTATGTTTTCTGGTTGATCTTCACTATGCTGCTCTAATGTGGTGGTTAACTGCAGCACATCACCCGCTCTGACACGAATTTTCGGTTTTTGCACGCCACCGTTATACAGCAGGCTGCCATCACTGATCCAACCTTGTAATTGAACACGTGAGAAATCGGTAAATATTTTTGAAGCCAATTTATCAATACGTAAACCAGCTTCGTCTTCTATAACCGTATGCGTCATATTAATAATTACTGGCACCACTTGACCGGCGGCTGACGCTTTATCATCGTCGCTATCATCAATGTCGTCAGCATCTTCATCGCTGCTATCTATCATATCGTCGTCAAGCACATCACTATCTTTTAACGTAGCTTCTTCTGACACAGCGTCTTCTAAAACATGATCGCTATGGCTTTGCTCATCAAGCATCGACTGATTATTGTCAGGTAATTCACTATTATTTAAAACGTCATTTGGCATCGGTGACTCTTGTGCTGATGAATCAGTCTGTCGTGATTGATTCGGTGGTAAATGGGTAGTCATAGCATTATTATTCATAGCAGATTTATATATGGCAAAGCGCCTGACATAGTTTTGAAAGGTAGCTTTTGAGAAAATTTCTAATAAAGTGTTAAGCGTAACGCTATAAAAAACAAAAGGCCATTCGCTATCAATCGCTTATCATAAAAGCGATCGTCGTCGAAAAAAGCGGAGGCAATACCGTGCTAGTGTATCACGCCAAGCGCCTAAGCCCTATAGAAGCTGTGTGTTATCTGTCATTTTTTGATTATACCGCAGTGAGCCTCAGCGCCGTACTTAACTCTCTAAAATATGACATTGCTGTAATTTACTGTATATTTGTCAGTGTCAGCGACATTCGATATCGCTCGTGACAGCAGCTCATGTTAAAATGCCAAACTGACATGCGCTAGTGTACAGCTCATTGCGAGCATCAGCATATCGCATCTGTGTTGCAGTAGACTAATAACTATACGATACTGACTCAAATCCGATGAGCACGATTGGATTAAGTACAATATAGATGGCGAAAAAATAGACGAAGCAAACGTTATTCTATAAAGTATAGCCATATTTTGCTGTATGCTATGCCACTGTATGCTTATCGAATTTTTATTAAAAGCATTTGGTTTGATATAAACCCTATGCCATCAAGCGTTTTTTAATAACGATAACTGGTATGTCCGATGATTGACATAGTAGATGACAGACCACTATTGATGCCTACGCATCGTTTTTTATCATTAACCTAATATCTAGTATGATAGCGTCGCTGCTATTATACGTCTTGTGTCGGAGAAGAAGTATGCAAGCTGTTGGCAATACGTTTATCAAACTGTCCTCAATAACCCTACTTGCGCTAAGCGTAAACTTAGTGGGCTGTCAGACTTTCAAAAATCTGACTGGCGGTAAAGACGTCGATGCGGTAGAAACTGCCGAAAAATCAGAGCAGAACTATTATAACGACGCCATTACCCAGATTGATAAAGGCCGCTATACACAAGCCATCGAAGATTTGACCAATCTGCGCACTTTTTATCCTACTGGACAGTACGCTGAGCAAGCATTACTCGACATGATGTACGCACAATATGCCAGTGGTAAGTATGAAATGGCAGCTGCCAGCGCTGAGCAATTTATTAACCTATATCCTTCTAATCCGCAAGTCAGCTACGCTTACTATGTGCGCGGCGTTGCCAATATGCAGGGCTCATCAGAAGGTCTAAAACTGTTTAAGCTCAATCAAGCTGAGCGTGATACCGCCTATTTACGTATTGCCTTCGCTAACTTTCAAGAGCTTATTAATAAGTACCCTAACAGCCCTTACGCGCCAGATGCCGCTCAGCGCATGACTTTCATTTACAATCAGTTTGCTGAAAGTGAGATGAGTGCAGCCAACTGGTATATCGAGCGCGAAGCTTATGTCGCTGCTGTTAACCGTGCCAAATGGGTGTTTCAATACTATCCACTCAGTGAATCCATCCCAGACGCAATCGCGGTCTTAGCTTATAGCTATGATAAATTGGGTATGTCTGATTTGGCAGCAGAATACAAAACTCTATTACAGATTAATTATCCCAACATGTTAAGTGCTGATGGACGCGTTAAACTCGACACCAAACGTGAGCGTTCTTTCATCAACAAATTGACTTTTGGACAGTTAAGTCGTTTTAACAAAGATACTTCATCAGTTGCGACAGGCGACTATAACGGCGCGACCAAAACTCAGGTTATTCGTAACGCCAGTCAATTGAGACTGCCAAGCGATAATGCAGCAGCAGCCAGTGCAGCGCAAGGTACTTCACCTGTGCGCGCCAATAGTGGCATCAATGTCGGCTTGGGTCTGCCTGAAGCATCCGCTGAGCGCATTACTAGCCAATCGAGCACTGGCTCTACGGCAAGAGAAGCCAATGTCGATCCGCAAAACACCAATCCTGTACGCCGTACGACATTGCCTGTTCAAGGGATTGATATCCTGCCAGCAGATGTCGATATGAATGATGAATAAATGCGCTAAATTTGAGGCAACGTCTCTCTTTTAATTAAGAGAACCTCTCTTCTTTTTAGTACATCAACGCACATCATGAAAAAAATAAGGTCAACAACAGAGTTGGCCTTATTTTTTCTGTTTCTGTTTCATTATCTATGCCCAATATTGTTTGTGCCCAATATTGCCTATGCTTAAGATAATACACCTATGGTAAACTGTTTTTTGCATGAGTATTCCAAATCACATTCTCGACCAATTAAATAGCCAAGCTGACTTAATCAGTATCATTGGGCGTCATACGACGCTTAAACGTGCTGGTAGTGAGTTTAAAGGCTGCTGTCCATTTCATGGCGAAAAATCGCCCTCTTTTTATGTCAATCCACAAAAAAACATCTATCATTGCTTTGGCTGTAGCGTCGGCGGTAATGCCATCAGTTTTTTACGCGATTATGAAAACTTAACTTTTATTGAAGCGGTTAATGAGCTATCAAAGCAGACGGGTATCGAAGTTCCAAAAGAAGAACAACAAAACGTCAGCTATCAGCGCCGTGCACCAAAACCGATTGCACCACCGTCAATACCTAGTCCGACTATCAACGCTAAAAGTGACGCTAAAAGTCCTGCTCAAGCAATTAATGCGCCTTCTATTAACGCTACTTCGGCTATTCAGCAACAAAACCAGTACGGCGATACCGATCAGCCCGTTTATCACGACAGTAGCAACGGCTACGATGAGTATCCACCGCTAGATGCTTACGACTCAGCGTCTTATCCAGAAGATTCTTATGGCGCAGACTACCAAGATGATAATAGCTATCCGCCAGCATGGTTGACAGGTGGCGATACTGACGCTGCGGCATTGTACGATGATCATAGCGTTTCCGATAAAGACGGTAACCTGTATGAGCTGTTAGAGCAAATCCAGCAGTTTTATCAGCACAATCTCACCCTTCATCCGCATGCTAAGCACTATTTTTTATCGCGTGGTATTACAGAAGACATCTTTGAAACCTTTGGCTTAGGCTATGCACCATTTGGGTGGCAGCATCTTGAGCATCAGTTTCCACAAGATATTGAAGGGCTAAAGGCGCTTGGCTTGGTGCGCCAATCAAAGTCAGGACGCGATTATGATCTACTCCGTGATCGGGTCATTTTCCCGATTCGAGACAATCAAGGACGCACCATTGGTTTTGGTGGTCGCGCGCTCGATGATGAAGTAAAACCCAAATATATCAACTCCTCTGACTCACCCGTTTTTCATAAACAGCATGTGCTGTATGGCTATTACGAATCACGCCAACAACGTGCCGACAGCTGGCTGGTGGTCGAAGGCTATATGGATGTGATCGCCCTTTACCAAGCGGGTATTTATGGCGCTATTGCTTCTATGGGTACGGCGATTAATGAGAGTCAAATATCACGATTACTGACGCTGAACCCAACCCTAACCTTGAGCTTTGATGGCGATAGCGCGGGACAAAAAGCCGCTTGGCGTACCCTTGAAGTGGCTTTGCCAGTACTGGCCGATGACAAAGAGTTGCGGTTTTTGACCCTACCAAATAATCATGATCCTGATACGTTTATTAAGAGTCAGGGCGGCGATGCCATGCGTGAGCAAATTGCGAATGCCATGCCGCTATCGCAATATATTTTTGCCTATTTAAGCGAGCGTTACGATTTAACCTTGGCAGAAGGCAAAGCCAAGCTCATGTCACAAGTACGTGCCTTGACCACTGCATTACCTAAAGGCAGTAGCTTTCGCTACCTGCTCAATAATGACGTCTATCAGAAGCTGGGTGGTAAACGTAGCCAAAATATCGAAGCCAAAGATGCGCTGCTAGATTTTGATGGTGACATGACCATCAGTCAGCAATTGCAACTTTGTTTTTTGTTTCAGCCACGTGCCTTAATTGAAGACCCTATCGAAGCCATTTGGCAGCAGGCAGGTATTAATGATTTACAGCTGCCAGCACACATCAAGCAAAAAGCCGTGCCTGACATCTTGCGTCCGCTTGCTTGGGAAGATTTGCAAGATATCGCCTTGCTGGATATCGTTAGCACCATCAAACGCTGCCTGAATCATTTACCCAAAGATGCCAACGCTGCCGCGCACTTTATATTGTCTAATGTCAAGCCAATCACCCAAGAGACACTTAGCCGTAGCTGGGGCGGATTTTATAAGACATTGATTGGCAGAAATATTTTGAGCTTGGATGAGTTGATCGAAAACTTGGTGATGCAGTTGCTCAAGTTACATCTGCAAAAAAAGATGCAAGAGCTCATCAAAAATCCTGATCATATCAAGCTGGCGATTGTCCGTAAGCAGTCGCAATTATTAAATGATTGGCTACGCGCACAGCAAGCTGAGCAGTCAGCGCAGATGGTTACCGTCAAATCTTAACGTTTGCCATTATTTTTGCTAAAAAATCTCCAACCCTTTAAAAGTATAGCGGCTGCCCCCACTACTAATGATTATGCCCAATAGCATGTATTGCCATTTAATCATTTGGCTGATATAAAATAATCAGTAAAAAAACGGTCGGTAGATATCACTACCTCGTGCTTGATTACGCTGGTGTGTGTTAAACTGTGTCGCTAACTATTTATAGCCCGATTTAATAGATGGTGATAAATCCGCCTCATTAAGCACAAATTTTAGATATTATTTTGAAGTATCCGTTTTTAGGAACCGTTATTTTTATATATTATTTTTTAGATAATGTTATCTTGAAGAGTTTTTAGCATTACTAATTTCTAGCAGTTTTTTAGCATTGTAATTGTAGTATTTTGAGCCTTTATTCATATCAACTCATTTTTGATATTATTGACAACCTCTACGCCATATTTTGATGAATCGATTGATTATATCAACGCACTGAGCGAGCGATAGCGCGTCACAATATAAAAATGTCCGATGCAAGTAAGCGAGTATTTATGAACGATAAGTCAGTTTCTAAGTCCACATCTCAACTGGCCACCTTAATCCAAATGGGTAAAGAGCAAGGCTATCTCACCTATGCTGAGGTGAATGACCAACTGCCCGACTCTATTACCGAAAGCGATCAGATCGAAGATATTGTGCAAATGCTGACCGACGTTGGTATCAAAATCTTTGAATCTGCGCCTGATGCCGATGACATCTTGATGAACGACGATTCAAGCGATGATGACATGGCAGCGGATGAGGCAGCGGCGGTATTGGCCTCTGTTGAGACTGAGCCAGGTCGCACCACTGACCCTGTGCGTATGTATATGCGTGAAATGGGTACGGTTGATCTATTGACCCGTGAAGGTGAGATCGCCATTGCCAAGCGTATCGAAGAAGGTATTCGTGACGTACAGCATGCGATGTCTTACTGGCCGGGTACCGTACAGTTCGTCCTTGATGAATATCAAAAAGTACAAGATGGCGAAAAAAAGCTTTCTGACGTCATTACTGGCTTTTTAGATCCTGAGACCGAAGCAGACAAAATCGCTGCCCAAGAAGCAAAAGAGGCAGCAAAAGAAGAACGCGAACGCATCAAAGAAGAAAAAGAAAATCCACCTGTGATCAAAGCAAAAGCCAAAGCAGCGGCGCTTGATGATGAGGACGAGGATGAAGACGACGTTGAAGAGGAAGCTGAAGAAGAAACCAGCGGTATCGATCCTGAAGAAGTACGTCTGCGTCTAGAAGAAATCGAACACTTATTTATTAAAGCCAAGCAAGCCTTGCTAGATTATGGCCGTGGTAGCACAGAAGCAGATACTGCTTATGCCCTACTTGCCGAACGCTTTATGATGCTAAAGTTGAACAATCGCTTGTCAGATCAAGTCATGGCTATCATGCATGATGTCTATGACGACGTGCGTAAGCAAGAGCGTCAAATCATGCGTTTGGTGATTCGCCGTGGTCGTATGCCGCGTGAAGAGTTCCGTAAGACTTTCCCTAGCAACGAAACCAACGTCGATTGGCTGATTGAGCGCATCAAGGGCAAACCTGCATTTGCTGGTACGCTAGAAAAAGTCACTGATGATGTTATTTTATTGCAACGTCGCATTCGTGACTACGAGCAACAGCTCGACATGAAAATCCACGATATGAAAGACGTGGCGCGCCGTATGGCAGTCGGTGAAGCAAAAGCTCGCCGCGCCAAAAAAGAAATGGTCGAAGCTAACTTGCGTTTGGTTATTTCTATCGCGAAGAAATATACCAACCGTGGTCTACAATTCTTGGATTTAATCCAAGAAGGTAATATTGGTCTGATGAAAGCCGTCGATAAATTTGAATATCGCCGTGGTTATAAGTTCTCGACCTATGCGACATGGTGGATCCGTCAGGCAATTACCCGCTCTATCGCTGACCAAGCGCGTACCATCCGTATTCCTGTACATATGATCGAGACCATTAACAAAATAAACCGTGTTTCTCGTCAGTTGCTACAAGAAATGGGACGCGAGCCAACGCCTGAGGAATTAGGTGAACGCTTAGAGATGGACGAAGTTAAAGTCCGTAAAGTACTGAAAATCGCTAAAGAACCTATCTCTATGGAGACACCAATCGGTGATGATGAAGACTCGCATCTAGGTGATTTCATCGAAGATGGTACGATCTCAAGCCCTGTTGATGATGCGACCGCAGCTGGTCTGCGTGAAGCGACTCGTGATGTATTGGGCAATCTGACTGAGCGTGAAGCACGCGTACTAAAAATGCGCTTCGGTATCGATATGCCAACCGACCATACCTTGGAAGAAGTGGGTAAGCAGTTTGACGTAACACGTGAACGTATTCGTCAGATTGAGGCTAAAGCACTGCGTAAATTGCGTCATCCGTCACGCTCTGAGCATCTGCGTTCTTTCTTAGAGAATGACTAATCATAAAGCAAACTAAGCACCAATAAAAAGGCCGAGTTTATCTCGGCTTTTTTTATACTTTAAAAGCTCTAGTTAATTATTTAGCATATTGAAGAATGCAAAAATCACGGTTTGAACCGCCCCGACTTTATCGGAGGCTTATTTACTTGAGTCAGGCAGCAACACCTGACAGGATTAAATTATCATAATACTGCTTTTCAAACTCAAAAGGTGACACATAACCAATCGTGC